>NZ_JACCBK010000001.1:2554040-2873295 GCF_013409875.1 Cellulomonas oligotrophica | reverse complement strand
CTCGGACGCGCGCGGCGCGCTCGTGGGCCTGACGCGGTACGTCAACCGGGGGCACATCGCCCGGGCGGCGCTGGAGGCCACGGCCTTCCAGACGCGCGAGGTGCTCGACGCGATGAACGCGGACTCCGGCGTGGACCTCACCGAGCTCAAGGTCGACGGGGGCATGGTCGCCAACGAGGCGCTCATGCAGTTCCAGGCCGACATCCTCGGCGTGCCGGTGATCCGTCCGAAGGTCGCCGAGACCACGGCGCTGGGGGCCGCCTACGCGGCCGGCATCGCGGTGGGCTACTGGTCGGGCGAGCAGGACGTCATCGACAACTGGGCCGAGGACAAGCGCTGGGAGCCCTCGATGGACACCGACGAGCGCGACCGGCAGTACCGGCTGTGGAAGAAGGCCGTGACGCGGACGTTCGACTGGGTCGACGACGACGTGCGCTGACCCCTCCTGCACGAGGACTGCACGAGGACGACGCCCGGGTGCCGCGCAGGCGCCCGGGCGTCGTCGCGTCCGGGGGCTCCCGGAGCGGGGCGGCGCGGTGCGGCGCGCGTCAGCGGAAGCCGGCCCCGCCGTTGACGTCGAGCACGGCGCCGGTGACGAACGCGGCGGCGTCCGAGGCGAGGTAGGCGACGGCCTCGGCGACGTCGTCGGGCTGCCCGGCGCGCCCGAGGGCGGTGCCCGCGACAGCGGCGCGCTGGGCGGGCTCGGGCGTGTGCGTGGCGTGGAACGGGGTGCTCGTGACGAACCCGGGCGCGACGGCGTTGACGGTGATGCGCCGCGGCCCGAGCTCGCGGGCCAGCGCACGGGTGAAGCCCTCGAGCGCCGCCTTGGCGGTGACGTACGGGACGGACCCGGTGCCGCCGCCGCTGATCGCGGCCTGCGCGCCGACGGTGACGACGCGGCCGCCGTCGGGCATGAGGCGCAGCGTCGCGCGCGTCGCGTAGAACACCGACGAGAGGTTGAGGTCGAGCACGCGGTGCCAGAGGGTGTCGTCGGTGTCGACGACGGGGCGCCGCTCGACGAGCCCGCCGACGTTGTTGACGAGCACGTCGACCCGCCCGCCGAGCGCGTCGGCCGCCTGCCGGACCGCGGCGTCGACGTCCCAGCTGTGCCGCGCGTCGAGCTGCACGGCGGACGCGCGCCGGCCCAGGCGGTGCACCGCGTCGACGACGGGTGCCGGGTCGTGGGTCAGGTGCGTGAACGCGACGTCGGCGCCGGCGCGCGCGAGCCGCAGGACGACCGCGCGGCCGATCCCGCTCGCGCCGCCGGTGACGAGCACGTGCCGGCCGTGCAGATCCGGCGCCATCGGGGTCCTCCGCGGTGCAGTGCCAGGTGAGGGGTGCGCGGGCACGGCCCGAGGGTGGGCGGCAGGGGGCCGTTCCCGTGCCGGGTGACGGCTCGCGCGTGAAAGGTAGCCCGCGCGCCGCACGTCGTCCATGGTCGGAGGCGCAGATCACTGATTCGGACGAACCGGACACCGGTGGCGCGGCGGGCGACGACCGCGCGGCGCGCGGGCGGGACGCGGCGCCGGACCGGCCGGGCCGCCCGTCGGACCCGCCCGGTAGCCTTCGGCACCATGCGCGTCGCCACGTGGAACATCAACTCGATCCGGGCCCGCACCGACCGTGCCGTGGCCTTCCTCGAGCGCACGGGCGTCGACGTCCTCGCGCTGCAGGAGACGAAGGTCAAGGACGCGGCGTTCCCGCGCGAGCCGTTCGAGGCCCTCGGGTACGAGGTCGTGACGCACGGGTTCTCGCAGTGGAACGGGGTCGCGATCCTCTCCCGGGTCGGCGTGCAGGACGTCGAGGTGGGCTTCCCCGGCATGCCGACGTGGGGCGACCCGGCCGCGGCCGAGGCGCGCGCGCTGGGCGCCACGTGCGGCGGGGTGCGGGTGTGGAGCCTGTACGTGCCGAACGGGCGCGAGATCGACGACCCGCACTACGCGTACAAGCTGGCGTGGCTGGGCGCGCTGCGCGACGCGGCCGCGGGCTGGCTGGAGGCGGACCCGCAGGCGCAGACCGCGCTGGTGGGCGACTGGAACATCGCCCCGCTCGACACCGACGTGTGGGACGTGGACTTCTTCGCCGGCCGCACGCACGTGACCCCCGCCGAGCGGGAGGCGTTCGCGGCGTTCGCGCACGCCGGGTGGACGGAGGTCTCGCGCGAGCACGTGCCCGCCGAGCACACGTACACGTACTGGGACTACCAGCAGCTGCGGTTCCCCAAGAACCAGGGCATGCGCATCGACCTCACGTACGCCACGCCCGCGCTGGCGGCACGCGTGCAGGGCGTGACGATCGAGCGCCAGGAGCGCAAGGGCAAGCAGCCGTCGGACCACGTGCCGGTGGTCCTCGACCTGGCGGACTGACCGCGCCGACCGGCTCGCCAGGCCGCGTCGCCCGGACCGGGACGCGTCGGCGCCCGCGCGGGCCGCGCTGGTCTAGGTTGCCGTCATGAGCCCGTCCGAGGACCCGACCGCTCCCCCGCCGCCGGGCGGCCCGGCACCGCGCGCACCCGAGCCGGTCTCGGCGTCGGGCTGGGACACCGGGGCGCCCGCGCTGGACGACCCGTACGCGGCCGTGCACCGGGCGCCGGGCTGGCAGCCGCCCGCTCCCCCGCACGAGCCGACCGCGATCGCCGCCCTCGTCACGGGGCTGCTCGCCCTCGGACCGGCGGCCCTGGCGCTCGGCGTCGCCGGGCTGGTCCGCACGCGCCGGGCCGGCACGCGCGGACGCGGCATGGCCGTGGCGGGCGTCGCGCTCGGGGCGTTCTGGACCCTGGCGCTCGTGGGTGTGGGGGTCGCCGTCGCGCTGACCGTCGCGCAGCAGCGCCCGCTGGCCGCGGACGTCGACGCACCGCGCGACGCGCACGTGCAGCAGCTCGTCACGGGCTCGTGCCTGGCGGAGCTGCCCGCGGACGGGCCGGTCGAGCGGGTCCGGGTGGTGCCGTGCGCGGAGCCGCACGCAGCGCAGGTCGTCTCGACGTTCCAGTTCTCCCCCGCCGCGGTGTGGGGCGGGCAGGACGCGGCCGACAGCCGCGTGGCGCAGGGCTGCACCCTGACCGACGACGAGCGCGCCGCGGGCGTGACGCTGGTGACCTGGGCCCCCACCGAGGCCGGCTGGCGCCGCGGCGACCGCACGGGCCTGTGCCTGGCGGTGCCGCCGGCGCCGGTGACGGGCTCGTTCACCGACGGGACCGCGACCCCGGCCCCCTGACCGGCGCGCGCGGGCCGAGGGCCGGACGTCAGGCCTCGGGGGCCGCCTGCTCGCGGGCCGCGCGCCGGCGCACCGCGCGCGACCCCGTCCGGCTCCACACGAAGTGCACGACCACCACGACGATCACCGCGTAGACGACGTAGTTGAGGATGTCGGAGTAGTGCCCGACGTCCTCCCACTGCGCGCCCAGCAGGTACCCGGCCAGCACGAGCCCGCCGTTCCACACGGCCGAGCCGATCGCGGTGAACACGACGAACGTGGCCACCGGCATGCGCTCGATGCCCGCGGGGATCGAGATGAGGCTGCGGACGATCGGCACGCACCGGCCGATCAGCACCGCCGCACCGCCGTGCCGGGCGAACCAGGCCTCGGCCTTGTCGAGGTCCTCGACCTCCATGAGCGGCATCCGGTCGATCCACCGGCGGATGCGCACCCGCCCGACGGCGGCGCCGATGCCGTACAGCGCGAGCGCACCGACGAGCGCACCGATCGTCGCCGCCGCCATGGCCCACCCGACGTGCATGCCGCCCTGGGACGCGACGTAGCCCGCGACGGGCAGCACGACCTCGGACGGGATCGGCGGGAAGAGGTTCTCCATCGCGACCAGCAGGCCCACGCCCACCGGGCCGAGGGCGTCGATCACGGAGACGACCCACCCGGCGAGGCCGGTGAGCTCGGGGCTGCCGGTCGACGCGGGCAGGGACGTCAGGAGGGCAGGGACGGGCGCGGCGAGGACGGGGTGCACCTGCACGATGCTCACACGCCCGCCCGCGCCGCGCACAGCCTCCGGCGCGTCCCTCAGCGCGTCGCGCGCACCGACAGCCCGCCGTCGGCGAGGTCGACGTGCACGGTGTCGCCGTCGCGGACCTCGCCCGCGAGCAGCGCGCGCGCCAGCCGGTCGCCGATCTCCTTCTGCACGAGCCGGCGCAGCGGCCGGGCCCCGTACGCGGGGTCGTACCCCTCGATCGCGAGCCACTCGCGGGCGCCGGGCGAGACGTCGAGCGCGAGGCGCCGGTCGGCCAGGCGCCGGGCCAGCGCCGCGACCTGCAGCTCCACGACGTGCCCGATCTCCTCCAGGCTCAGCGCGTCGAACAGCACGACGTCGTCGAGCCGGTTGAGGAACTCCGGCTTGAACGCCGCCCGCACCGCACCCATCACGGCGTCCCGCTTCGACGGTTCGTCCAGCAGCGGGTCCACGAGGAACTGCGAGCCGAGGTTCGACGTGAGCACGAGGATCACGTTGCGGAAGTCGACCGTGCGCCCCTGCCCGTCGGTCAGCCGCCCGTCGTCGAGCACCTGCAGCAGCACGTCGAACACCTCGGGGTGCGCCTTCTCGACCTCGTCGAGCAGCACCACCGAGTACGGCCGGCGCCGCACGGCCTCGGTGAGCTGGCCGCCCTCCTCGTAGCCGACGTACCCGGGGGGCGCCCCGACCAGGCGCGCCACCGAGTGCTTCTCGCCGTACTCGCTCATGTCGATGCGGACCATCGCCCGCTCGTCGTCGAAGAGGAAGTCCGCGAGCGCCTTGGCCAGCTCGGTCTTGCCGACGCCGGTGGGCCCGAGGAACAGGAACGACCCGGTGGGCCGGTCGGGGTCGGCGACGCCCGCGCGGGCGCGGCGCACCGCGTCGGACACGGCGGCGACGGCGGTGGCCTGCCCGATGAGCCGGCCGCCGAGCACCTCCTCCATGCGCAGCAGCTTGGCGGTCTCGCCCTCCAGCAGGCGTCCCGCGGGGATGCCCGTCCACGCGGCGACGACCTCGGCGACCTCGTCGGGGCCGACCTTCTCGGCGATCATCGGCACGCCCTGCGGGGTGTCCTGCTCGGCACCGGACGCCTCGGAGGCCTCGGCGGCGGCGATCTCCTTCTCGACGGTGGGGATCTCGCCGTAGAGGAGCCGGCCGGCGGTGGCGAGGTCGCCGTCGCGCTGGGCGCGCTCGGCGTCGGCGCGCAGCTGGTCGAGGCGCACGCGCAGGTCGCCGACGCGGTTGTGCCCGGCCTTCTCCTTCTCCCAGCGGGCGTTGAGCGCGGCGAGGTCCTCGCGGCGGTCGGCGAGGTCGGCGCGCAGCCGCTCGAGCCGGTCGACGGACGCGGGGTCGTCGGCCTCGGCGAGGACGACCTCCTCCATCTCCAGGCGGGTGACGGCGCGCTGGAGCTCGTCGATCTCGACCGGGGAGGAGTCGAGCTCCATGCGCAGGCGCGACGCGGCCTCGTCGACGAGGTCGATGGCCTTGTCGGGCAGCTGGCGGCCGGTGATGTAGCGGTCGGAGAGGGTCGCGGCGGCGACGAGCGCGGCGTCGGAGATCGTCACCTTGTGGTGCGCCTCGTACCGCTCCTTCAGGCCGCGCAGGATCGCGACGGTGTCCTCGACGGTGGGCTCGCCGACGAACACCTGCTGGAAGCGGCGCTCCAGGGC
Source organism: Cellulomonas oligotrophica (assembly GCF_013409875.1). Taxonomy (GTDB): domain Bacteria; phylum Actinomycetota; class Actinomycetes; order Actinomycetales; family Cellulomonadaceae; genus Cellulomonas; species Cellulomonas oligotrophica. The sequence continues at coordinate 2,867,667 of NZ_JACCBK010000001.1, read as the reverse complement.
GGGGTCCTTCTCGACCCGCTCGCGGTACTCGTCGAGGGTGGTGGCGCCGACGAGGCGGAGCTCGCCACGGGCGAGCATGGGCTTGAGCATGTTGCCGGCGTCCATGGCGCCCTCGCCGCCGGCCCCGGCGCCGACGACGGTGTGCAGCTCGTCGATGAAGGTGACGACCTGCCCGTCGGAGGCGGTGATCTCGGCGAGGACGGCCTTGAGGCGCTCCTCGAACTCGCCGCGGTACTTGGCGCCGGCGACCATCGACGCGAGGTCGAGGGAGACGAGGGTCTTGCCGCGCAGGGACTCGGGGACGTCGCCGGCGACGATGCGCTGGGCGAGGCCCTCGACGACGGCGGTCTTGCCGACGCCGGGCTCGCCGATGAGGACGGGGTTGTTCTTGGTGCGGCGCGAGAGCACCTGCACGACGCGGCGGATCTCGGCGTCGCGGCCGATCACGGGGTCGAGGCGACCCTCGCGGGCCCGCTGCGTCAGGTCGACGCCGTACTGCTCGAGGGCCTTGTACGTGCCCTCGGGGTTGGGGCTGGTGACGCGGGCGTCGCCGCGGACGGTGGGCAGGGCCGCGAGCAGCGCGTCGCGGGACGCACCGGCGGCGCGCAGGGCGTCGGCGACGCCGGTCTGCCCGGCGGCGAGGCCGAGCAGCAGGTGCTCGGTGGAGACGTAGTCGTCGCCGAGGGTGCGGGCCTCGGCACCGGCGGCGTCGATGACCCCCTCCATGGAGCGGGAGACGACGGGCCGGCTGACGGTGCTGCCGGTCGACGAGGGCAGGTTCACGAGGATGCCGCGGACCTGGCGGCCGAGGGCGCCGCGGTCGGCGCCGACGGCGTCGAGCAGGCCGTTGGCGACGCCGCCGTCCTGGCGCAGCAGCGCGTCGAGCAGGTGCGCGGGCTCGAGCTGGGGGTTGCCTGCGGCGCCGGCCGACTGGATGGCGTCGCCGAGCGCCTCCTGCGAGCGGGTGGTGAGCTTCGCGTCCACGTGAGCCTCCCTGTGCGGCCGTCGGGTGCCGCACGTCGTGCGATGTCTGTCCTCGGACCCAACGGGTTCCGAAGTTGAGTCTATTCCGCTCAACTTCGCCCGCGCGCCGGGACGTCCCTCCCCGGGCGCACCGGCGAGGTTCACCCCGCGTGCCGCGGTGCCGTCGCCGACCTGTCACACGCCCGTCGTCCGCACGACACGTCCGCGCCCTAGCGTCACGACGACCGACGACACGAAAGGGCACCGATGACCCTCACACTGACGCTCGTGCGGCACGGGCGCACGCACTTCAACGCGCGCCGCATCCTGCAGGGCCACTCCGACTCCCCGCTGACCCGCGACGGCCGCGACGGCGTGCGGCGCACCGCCGCCCACCTGGCCACCGTCCCGTTCACGGCCGCATGGTCCTCCCCGTCCGGGCGCGCCGTCGCCACGGCCGTCGAGATCCTGCGGCACCACCCCGACCTGCGCCTGCGCACCGACCGCGACCTGCGGGAGTACCACTTCGGCACCTACGAGCGACGCCCGGAGTCCGCGCTCGACGCGGTCGTGCCGTGGTCCGACCTGGTGCGCGACGTGCTCGCCGGCACGCACCCCGGCCTGCCCGGCGGCGAGCCCGCCGACGGGTTCATGCGCCGCACCCGCGAGGCCTTCGCCCGCATCGCCGACACCCACCCCGACGGCCACGCGCTGGTGGTCGGGCACGGGCTCGCGCTCGGCGCCTGGCTCGCCACCATCGCACCCGTCGGCCTCGTGCCGCTGCCCAACGCCTCCGTCACCACCGTCGAGGTCGAGCCCGACGGTTCGGCGCACGTCGTCCGCCTCGCGCACGACGTCGCGGGCCAGGGCCACATCGCCGCACGCCCCATGACCGTGCCGACCCCGGTGCCGTCCGTGGCGTGACGCGGCGACGCCCGCCGGGCCCGGCTGCGCGGCCCGGCGGGCGTTGCCGTGCGTGGCGCACGTCGAGGGTCCACCACTCCGTCGGGCTCCCCCTGCTTCCCGCGCGTCGGCACTTCACCTGATCGTGATCTGTGACGGCGAGGGGGACTGCGAGACACCAGCACAGCGCTCGTGCTCGACGAAGGCTGCAAGAAGCACCCGGCCGTAGCCTCGACCGCGGCAGTCGGGCAAGAGGGGCTGGTGCACGAGTAGGTGACAGGTGGTCTCAGGCGGCGAGTGCGACCTGAGTGGTCATGATGGTCTCGAACTCGATCGGTGTCAGTCGTCCGAGTCGGTGCTGGCGTCGGCGGCGGTGGTAGGTCCTCTCGATCCAGGTGACGATCGCGATCCGCAGGTCCGCGCGAGTGGTCCACCGGCGCCGGTTCAGCACGTTGTTCTGCAGCAACGAGAAGAAGCTCTCCATCGCGGTGTTGTCGCCCGCGGAGGCGACCTGGCCCATCGACCCGACCACATCTTGACGGGCAAGGACGCGGGCCACCTTACGGCTGCGGAACTGGCTGCCCCTGTCCGAGTGAACCACGCACCCGGCGACGTCGCGGCGCCGTTGAACGGCGCTGACCAGCGCGTTGACCGCGATCTGGGACGTCATCCGGTCGCTGATCAAGTACCCGACGATCCGGTTGGAGAACACGTCCTTGATCGCGCAGAGATAGACCTTGCCCTCCGCGGTGGGGTGCTCGGTGATGTCCCACAGCCACAACCGGTTCGGCCCGTCAGCGCGGAACCTGCGCAGTACGAGGTCCTCGTGGGCCGGCGGGCCAGCCTTCTTGCCACCCCGGACCCGCCTCTTCCCGAACGCCGACCACCAGCCGTTGGCCGCGCAGGTCCGCCACACCCGCCGGTCGCATGCCCGGTGCCCGGCGCGGGCGGCCTCGTCGGCCAGCAGCCGGTAGCCGAACTCCGGGTCGTCCCGGTGAGCATCGAACAGCACGTTCGCCAGGTGCGCCTCGTCGAGCTCACGGGCACCGACCGGAGCGGCGAGCCAGCGGTAGTACGGCTGCCTGGCGAGCTTGAGGACCCGGCACGTGACCGCCACGGGAACCCCGTCGGCAGCGAGCTCGCTCACGAGCGGGTAGAGCCTTTACCCAGCAGGTGCGCCTGGGACAGGTAGGCCGCCGCTCGGCGCAGGACCTCGTTCTCCTGCTCGAGAAGGCGGATCCGCCGGTTCGCCTCGCGCAGCTCGGCCGACTCGGTCCGGGTGACCCCGGGCCGGTTGCCGTCCGCGACGTCGGCATCCCGCAGCCAGTTGCGCAGACACGACTCGGCGATACCGAAGTCCGCCGCGACCTGCTTGATCGGAGCATCCCCGCGGCGAGCCACAGCCACGACATCGTCGCGGAACTCCTTCGGATAAGGCCTGGGCACAGTGCACATCCTTCCAGCGGCGCCTACGGCGCCACAGGTGGGTGTCACCTACTCGTGCATCAGCCCCGGGCGTCAGCGCCACCGGTTGGCTGAGTTCGGGTCGACACCGGGGGTGTTCATCTGCCGGTTGTGCGTGGTCTCTGCGCGGTGGCGGGCGGCTGCGTGGCGGCGGGTGTGCCGGTCGGTAGGACCTGGCAGACGCCATCCTCGCGGCAGGCCGCGGGGTCCAGGGTGGCGGCGCGGGCCCGCAGCCGCCGAACCTCCGCGCGGGTCGCCTTGAGCTCGGCGATGCGCTCGTCGAGCGCGGCGGCATGCCGGTCGAGCAGGGCGGTGACGTGCTCGCACGGTGGGCCCTCGTCCTCACGCACCTCGATGACCGTGCGGACCTCAGCAAGGGTGAGCCCGGCCGCTTGAGCGGCGCGGACGAACCCGAGCCGCGCGAGCGCGCTTTCGTCGTAGTCCCGGTATCCAGCGGCCGTCCGGGTGGGCACCGGCAGGACCCCGGCCTGCTCGTAGAACCGCAGCGTCTTCGTGGTCAGGCCGGCGCGCTCGGCCACCTCCCCGATCCTCACCTCACCGACACTACGCCTTGACCTTCCTCTGCACTGGAACCTCTACCGTCCCGGACCATGGACGAGAGCACGTGGGACCTGGTCGTGGTCGGCACCGGCGCGGCAGCGATGGCCGCCGGCATCGAAGCCCGCTCGCGCGGCAAGCGCGTCCTGCTCGTCGAGCACGGCCCGCTCGGCGGGACCTGCCTGAACATCGGGTGTATCCCGAGCAAGAACCTGCTGGCCGCCGCCGGGCAGCACCACCGCGCCCTGACCAACCCCTTCCCGATGGTCCCCACCACCGCCGGCGACATCGACGTGCCCGCGCTGATGGGGCGCAAGCAGGACCTGATCGATAGGTTGCGGCAGGCCAAGTACGAAGACGTCGCCGCCGCGCACGGCTTCCCGATCCGGCACGGGCACGCGCGGTTCGTCGACGAGGTGACGCTGCACGTCGACGGCGAGCCGGTCCGGGCGGCGGCCTACGTCATCGCCACGGGTGCCGCGCCGCACCTGCCGGACCTGCCTGGACTGCACGACGTCGCCTACCTCACCTCCACCACCGCGATGGAGCAGCAGCAGCTGCCGGGGTCGATGGTCGTCATCGGCGGTGGCTACGTCGGGCTCGAGCAGGCGCAGCTGTGGTCCCACCTCGGAGTGCAGGTGACCCTGGTCGGCCGGGTCGCGCCGCATACCGAGCCCGAGGTCGCCGACGTGCTGCGGGCGGCGTTCCTCACCGACGGCATCCGCCTGGTCGAGGAGCACGCCGTCGCCGTCGAGCGTGGGTCCGATGACACGGTCCTCGTGCGCACCGCCAGCGGCCACGAGGCGACCGGCGACCGGCTGCTCGTCGCGACCGGCCGGTCGGCCGACACCAGCGACCTCGGGCTCGATGGCGCCGGCGTCACGAGCGATCACCGCGGCTTCATCGTCGTCGACGCCCACCAGCGCACCACCAACCCGCGCATCTACGCTGCCGGCGACGTCACCGGAGCACCTCAGTACGTCTACGTCGCCGCGCGGACCGGACACGCAGCGGCCGCCGGCGCCCTCGGCGAACCCACCACGATCGACTACCGCGGCCTTCCCGGCGTCATGTTCACCACCCCCCAGATCGCCTCGGCCGGACTGACCGAACGGCGCGCCCTCGAACTCGGGCACACCTGCGAGTGCCGCGTCCTGACCGCCCAGGACATCCCCCGCGCCCTGGTCAACCAGGACCCCCGAGGCGTCCTGAAGCTCGTCACCGACGCCCACACCCGCCAGATCCTCGGCGTCCACGCCGCGCTCGACGGCGCCGGGGAACTCATGCTCGCCGCCACCTACGCCATCAAGTTCGGCCTCACCATCGACGACATCGCCGACACCTGGGCGCCCTATCTCACGATGAGCGAGGCGCTGCGCCTCGCCGCCGGACTGTTCCGCACCGATACGCCAACAAGCTGCTGCGCCTGACGACCCACCCCCCCTTCGTCCGGCGGCGCGGCGACCGCCAGGACCTACGCGAAGACAGGGGGCCACAGCGGTCCGCCCAAGCCCGCCGCCAAGACCGCGGCGAGCACGGACACCGCATGCGGGCGACCAGCACCGGCAGCACCCTGTCCACGTCACGCACCGGGACAGGCTGACCTTCGACTCGGACGGAAGGACCGCGGTCGCGGCAAGAAAGCTACCGCCTCGCTGAGGCCGCCGGGATCGTCGGGGTCCCGGCCACCACAATGCGCTACTACGCGGACATCGGGCTGGCCGACTGGTCCGCCGCCGGCCTGCCGATGGAACGCGCCGCGGCCGCGAGCTGACCCGCACGCGAGACTGCTCACCATGACCGTGCTGCGCTCTCTGCTCCTGTTGGCTGTGGCCGCCGTCGCCGAGATCGGCGGTGCGTGGCTGATCTGGCAGGGGGTGCGCGAGCACCGCGGCGCCGTGTGGATCGGTGCCGGCGTGGTTGCCCTGGGCGCGTACGGGTTCGTCGCCACGCTGCAGCCCGACGCGAACTTCGGACGGATCCTGGCCGCCTACGGCGGGATCTTCGTCGCCGGGTCCCTCGCCTGGGGCATGGTCGTCGACAAGTTCCAGCCCGACCGCTGGGACGTCGTCGGCGCCGCGATCTGCCTGCTCGGCGTCGCGGTCATCATGTACGCGCCGCGGCCCAGCTGAGCCCCACCCAGCAGGTGCCCACCACCCCGTCGCCCTTCATCGCGCCGTTACAGGTCGTCACTGGCGCTAACATCGCCGTATGACGATGACAGAGACCAACGGTGATGCGTCCGTTGTTCATGAGGGCGCGGCACTGGAGGCGGCGGCGTGCCTGTTCCGCGGCTTCGGTGACCCCTCACGGTTGACGATCCTGCGTCACCTGGCGCTCGGTGAGCATCGGGTGGTCGAGCTGACCGAGCACCTGGGGCTGGCGCAGTCGACGGTGTCCAAGCACCTGGCGTGCCTGCGCGACTGCGGCCTGGTCACTTCTCGACCCCAGGCGCGGGCATCGGTCTTCAGTCTCACGCACCCGGAGGCGCTGCTGGACCTGCTGGCCTCGGCAGAGCGGCTGCTCGGGCTGACAGGGGACGCGGTGACGTTGTGCCCCACGTTCGGCACCGCAGCCACGGCGAACACTGAGGTGTCGGCGTGAGCGGCACCGGCACACTGGACGCGCTCGAGGTCGAGCGGTTGACCCGCCGCGGGTTGCGGCTCGCGCAGTTCACGGTGGCGTACAACGTCGCTGAGGGCGTCGCTGCGATCACCCTGGGCCTGCTGGCGGGCCTGGTCTCGGTGGTCGGCTTCGGCATCGACTCGGGCATCGAGTCGATCGCCGCGGTGCTGGTGGGGGTGCGTCTGGCAAGCCGGCTGCGCCACGGCGAGCCGGACGAGCGCAAGGAGCGCCTGACCCTCAAGGCGGTCGCCGCGACGTTCTTCCTCCTGGCCGCTTACGTGACGTTCGAGGGCGTGCGGAGCCTGATCGGCGGCGAGGCCCCACAGACCTCCACCCCGGTGATCGTGCTGCTGGTGGCCTCGATCGTGGTGATGCCGGTCCTGGCGGCGATGAAGCGCAAGGTCGGCCTGGCGCTCGGGGACAACCTGATCCTCGCCGACGCCGCCGAGACCCGGATCTGTGTGCTGCTGAGCATCTCCACCCTCGCCGGCGTCGTGCTGTTCCAGCTGACCGGGGCCGCGTGGCTCGACCCGGTCGCAGCCTTCGTGATCGCCGCGTTCGCGATCCACGAAGGCAAGGAAGCCTGGGAGGGTGAGCTCCTCGAGGAGGACGACGACGATGACGACTGACAGCGCCGCCGTCCTCGGGCTGAGCTTGTACCTGCTCGGCGTGCTGACCACGTTCGGGGTGCGCACCTGGTTGCACCGGCGGCGCACCGGCACCAGCGGATACCGGGGCCTGTTCGGTGCTCCCGGCTCGGCTCAGTGGTGGGCAGGGATCTTGTTCACCGCGGCCCTCGTCCTCGCCGCGGCCGGTCCCACGCTGCTCCTGGCAGGCGTGGGACCAGCCTCCGCCCATCTGCCCGCCGCACTTCAGGGGCTCGGGGCGCTGATCACGGTGCTCGGGTTCCTGGCGGTGCTGGCCGCGCAGATGGGGATGGGGTCCTCCTGGCGGATCGGCGTTGACCCCACCGAGCGCACCGCCCTGGTCACCTCGGGGGCGTTCGCGCTCGTGCGCAACCCCGTCTTCGCCGCGATGGTGACCGCGCTGACGGGCCTGACCCTGCCCGTTCCCACCGCAGTGACCGCGGCCGCGCTGGTGTGCTTGGTGCTGGCGGTGCAGCTGCAGGTCCGCGTGGTCGAGGAGCCGTACCTGCGGCGCACCCACGGGGACCACTACGCCCAGTACGCGAGCCGGGTCGGCCGGTTCGTGCCGGGGATAGGGCGTCTGCGCGCACCCGTTTCCGCGAGCGAGGGGCTCTCATGAGCGCCGGACACACCCACAGCCACGGGACCGCGACAGGCCAGCACCGCAAGCGTCTGGTCCTCGTCCTGGTCATCACGCTCAGCGTCGTGGGCATCCAGATCGTCGGCGGCCTGGTCTCAGGGTCCCTGGCGCTGCTCGCGGACTCCGGGCACATGCTCACCGACGCCACCGGCGTCGCGATCGCCCTGATCGCCTCCACCCTGGCAGCCCGCCCCGCGACCAAGGCCCGCACCTACGGGCTGCAGCGCGCCGAGATCCTGGCCGCCATGGCCAACGCCCTACTGCTCGGCGGGCTCGCGATCTGGGTGATCGTCGAGGCCATCGGGCGGTGGAACGACCCGCCCGAGGTCGCCACCGGCCTCATGCTCGCCGTCGCGGTCGCCGGGGCGTGCGCGAACCTGGCGAGCCTGCTCATCCTGCGCGCGGGGCAGCACGAGAGCCTGAACGTGCGCGGGGCCTACCTGGAGGTCCTCGGCGACCTCATCGGGTCCGCCGCCGTCATCGCCGCCGGCATCGTCATCGCCACCACCGGGTACACCCGCGCCGACGTCATCGCCTCCATCGCGATCGGCCTGTTCATCCTTCCCCGCGCCTGGCCGCTGCTGCGCGATGTCCTCAGCATCCTCCTGGAGGCAACCCCCAAAGGCCTCGACCTCGACAAGGTTCGTGACCACATCCGCGAGGTCCCCGGCGTCCTGGACGTGCACGACCTGCACGCCTGGACCATCACCAGCGGTGTGGCTGCCCTCTCGGCCCACGTCGTCCTCGACGAGGAGTGCATCGACCAACGCCGACCCGGCGATGTTCTGGACGCCCTCGACGAGTGTCTCGGCGAGCACTTCTCGATGGAGCACTGCACCTTCCAACTCGAACCGGCCGGCCACCGCTCCCACGAGAGCGCCCGCCACAACTGAGCGACACGCTCCGTCCCGTCATCCGCTCCACTGCCATCACCCAGCGCACCGCCACAGAACATCGAAGAACCAGCGCCACTGATCGGCGGAAGCCACATGTCGCGTGGCCGGGCGTCGGTGGCCGGAACGGGTCGTTTCTTGAGCACGTATCGTGCTCGCCGACTGCCGACAATCGCGGGACACGGCGGCATCGTGCTGTCGGCTCCCCACTTCGCCCCCTTCCGCCACTAGCGTCGCAATCCGCTGCACACGGCAGCGCACATGCTCCAGGGGGAACCACGTGAGTCGAATCTCCAGACGGCTACTGGTGCCACTCGCCGTGCTCATCGGCCTGAGCGCGCCGGCCTCAGCGGCCTCCGCCGTGACCGCCGACCCACCCGACACCGAGTCGTCGACGTCCGCGGAGAGGCTGGTCAAGAGCCCATGGGAGACGCACGAGCGCGGCTTCCAGAGCAAGGCAACGTGCGAGCGGCGCCGCCCCTGGTTCATGGACCAGTACGCCGGCTACTGGATCGGCGGGGTCGCGGAGTCGCGCTGCGCGCCCTACGCAGTCCCGGCATGCCCCCAGCCGATCACGAAGTACAAGCTCGACGCCCGTTCCTGGTTCTCCCCGAACGGTCCGGTCTCGATCCCTCTGCCCACCGAGCACGACACGGCACCGGGAACCCTCCCTGCGGCCTGCTGAGCCCAGACTCGTGAAGATCGTCCCCGTGCAGCACGGTGCCCTCGTCACAGCGGAGGGCACCGTGCTGCACGACGCCGGCAGGTTCGTCCTCATCCCCGAGGCGCACTGGACACCCGAGCTCGTGTCCATCGCACCGCTGCCGCCAGACCTGGGCTTCGTCGTGCCTATCGTCTCCGGCGACATCGGCGGCGCGGTCGGTTCACGCATCACCGTCACCGGCGCCTGGACCGGCAGCGCGATCGACGTGCACCGCACCACACCGGTGCCGACCACGCCGGCACCGGCCCAGACGTTCGCGCCCGCAGCGCTGGTCCCGCGGCCGGCCGGTATGCCGGGGCCGCCGGGTGACCTGGAGCGCGCGCTGCTCGACGACGGGACGATCACCGACCGGTGCGGCTACCACGACGGGACGCTGCACGTCGTCGCCGACGACGTCGACCTCGCCACCCGGCTGCTCACGCCGCTCCACGGCGACAGGCTGCGCGTCGAACGCGCTGTCTTCTCGCAATCGGCACGGCAGGCCGCCACTACAGCCATGCGAGCCGCGGTACCCCTGGACGTCGTGTGCGCATGGGGATCGGAACCCCACGACGACGCACGACCGACCGAGACGGTTCACTCCCTCGAAGCCGGGTGGATCACCGAGGAGCTCGCCACCACCCTCGCACCCGTGCCCGACGGGCTCATCCGAGTCCGCACCCACGTCACCTCAGCATCCTGACCACGTCACGACCGCGCCCCACACATGGTGCGGATCGCGAGGCGGGGCACGCGTGTTCGACGACGCAGCCACGTGCCGGGTGGGACCGCGCCGTCCGCAGTGGCGCACTTCTGCCGTCAGCACCCGACCCGCCAGGCGACGGCGGTCTGGTCAGGTCGGCACACCCTGCCGAACAAGCGGCCGAAACCCGTGGCCGCTTCGCCACCTGGCCGGAACCCAGCCCGGTAACGGCCTTGCGATCCGCCCGCGCTGCTCCCCGGTGGCCGGAATCGGGCGATTGCGGGCACCGACCAGGGGCGTGCCTAAGGATGAAGAGCGGGCCCCACCGAGTGGGGCCCGCTCTTCATCCGTCCGCTACCCGTGGGGCCGGCCTACTTGCCTTCGCTCACCACGTCGAGGGCCGCGGCCTGTGAGGTGCTGCCGGTGACGACGAACTCGCCGATCTGGGTCGTGCCGTCGACGTCGTAGACGGCGATGGTGTGGTCCTTCGTGCCCTCGGTCTCCTGCCAGCGCAAGGCATCGGCGGGCGAGGTGAAGCTCTCGGCTGCGGTCGTGCCGTTGGCCTCGTCCAGGTCGGTCTTCAGGACGTACCCGACCTTGCCGTTCGTCGCCACTGCACTGATGAGGTCCGGCTCGAGCTCGGGCGCCTGGGCGATCGCAGCGGACCCGTACGTCTGCCCCAATGCGTTCTCCTGGTACTCCGGGGCGGGGATCTGCGTCACGCGCCCGTTGGGCATCGCGCTGGGGATGCTGTGCAGCAGCCCTGGGACTGCGACCGCGACCGCCGCGCTTCCTCCGACAAGTACGGTCGTCGTCACCGCTGCGATCACGACGGCGCGACGAGTGCTGGTCTTCATGGCTGCCGTCCTCACGAGTTCTGGTTCGGTGAGATGAAGGTGTAGACCGAGTTGTACCCACTGCCGTTCCACCCGAGCGAGACGCCGTAGCTGTACCAGGCCCCCGTGGCGTTCAGCAGGCACGACGATCCCGCGACCGTCGTCGTACCTGACGGGTTGTACTGGTTCGTCCCCTCGCACCTGAGGGTGCCTCCGCTGGTGAAGAGCCGGCCCCGTGCCCCTCCCCAGCCCGCCGCGAGACTGCCCGATCCATTCTTCTGGGTCCGGGTGCTCGCCACGGCGTAGTGATCCGTCGGGTTGGTGTTGATCCAGGCGAAGTTGAGGTACGAGACCCCGTTCGCGCTGAAGTAGCCGGTCGAGCTCGACGCAGTACCGGCGTATGCCGCCGTCGCGCCGCCCGCGAGTACGAGTGCGAGCACACCCGCCAGCACCGCTGCCCGTCGTCTTGTTCGAACACGTGCACTTGTCATAGCGCCCCCTGCGCTTCGATGATCGTGCCCTTGACCCTGGGCCGAACCACCGGACCCGTCAAGCCCCAGGTAGGCGCGCCCATCGCACGCACGACGCTCCGGGTCGGCTCAGGTCGTCGATGCCGATGAGAGCCGACACCTCTACCGGGCAGGCGCCGTCCCCCGGAGCCGGGCTAGGACATCGGCGGCCGCCGCGGCGCGGGCGCCGGCCTTGGCGGGCGCGGTGCCCTCGCCCACCACCTCGACGTCGGTGCCGGCGACGCGGGTGGTGACGCCGGCAGTGTGCACCAGGTCCGCGCCGGGCCGCGTCACGGCCTGGACCTCCCACGTCAGGGGGTCGAGGGCGCCGGCCTGGACGAGCTCGTTGAGGACGCTGACCGGGTGCGCCCCGGCGGCCACGCGCGCAGCGCCGTCCGCGACCATCACGCCCGGGGCGGTCGTTGTGGTGGCGCCCGACGTCGACGAGCTGGAGCCGGTCGGGCCGGTGGGCGGTTCACCGGTCAACGTCCCGCGGGTCACGTGCACGCCGGCCTCGCGCAGCCACTTCGTCAGGACCGGGGTCTGGACGTCCAGGACGTCGCTGGCCTGACGCACCGACCACCCCCGGTGCAGGTACGTCGTGGCGAGCTCGACGACCCGGGCCCGGTCCCGTGCGGTGTCGGCCGGCAGACCCGACCACGAGAACAGCGCGGTGACCCCGGCGGCGTCGACCTCAGGCGTCGTCGTCAGGTACGTATTCGTCGTCTCGATCAGGTCGAACACGTACACCGTCGCCCCGCCCGGGCCAGTGCGCACACCGAGCTGGTACGCCTGGGAGTACGCGACGTCGCTGACGATGACCGACCACAGGACGTCCGCCCCGTCATCGGTGCCGTCCGAGGTCCACCGGACCTGCAGCGCATCACCGGTGTCGACCAGAGCCGCGGACGTCAGCCGCGCACCAGAGCACACCGTCGGGTCACCGGTCGCAGCAGGACCAGGAACAGCGCTGGCCTCGACCGTCGACGTCGCCATCGTGGCCGTCTCACCGCCCGGCCCGTCGCCAGCACCGGCGCACCCACCCAGGAGCAGCACACCGACCACGACGAGCCCGACGGGTCTACTCACGTCGGCCAGCGTAGATCCCGCCCGCGCGCCACGCAGGGCCGCCCGGGCTCAGGCGCGCGGCCGCGGACCCACCGCACCAGGACCCCGGCTCACGCCCGCGCGAGCAATGGGTGCCGGCTCGGCCAGGGGCCGACCAGTGGCGATGCAGGTGCGGACCCTGGGCCAGGAGATGGTCCAGCGCAGGTCCTGGGTGGCGGGGATCGCGCCGGCCCGCACGAGCCGGTTGATGTTCGCCGGCGGCAGGTCCAAGACCCGGGCCAGGCCATGCGAGGTGAGCATGCCGGGCTCGACGTGCCGTGCGGGCAGTGCCGGGACAGAGCTAGCGCCGTCGGGGCCGTGCAGGGTGACGGCGATCGCGGGGGCCCAGAACCGCCACGCCCGCCCGAACCGCACCCCCGGGATCGTCCCGACCGTCGCCCACCGGGCCACGGTCGCCGGGAGCTTGCCGGTGAGGGTGGCGACGTCGTCGAGGGTCAGCACGTGCGGGTGCCGGCGCTCGGGCGCCGGCGCGCTCACCGCCCGTCCCCGGGGACCGTGACGACCTCCACGCGGACGCCTTCGACGGGCACGTCGAGGGCGACCGCGACGAGCTCGGCGGCAGCCTGGGCGACGTCGTCCAGGTGCAGGGCCTGGGTGAGGCCGTCGACGGCGGGCACGCTGACGATCCACCACCGGCCCTGCCGGGTCGCCGTCGCGGTGTAGACCTCGCTCATCGCTCCTCCTGGTGGACGTCACCGATCACAGGGCACGAACCCTCCCACGGGCCCACCACCAGCAGCACTCCAGCGCTCCGACCACCCACCCAGGGCGAGCCGACGCACCTCGGGCACGGTCGCCTCTTGCCCCCGGCCCGGCAGCACCCCTGCCGTGAACATCTTCCGGATCGAGGACATCCCTCGGCGGGCCCCCGGGGGGTCGGGGGCCGCCGCGGCCTGCTCGTGCTCGCTCACACCCGCGCGCGTTCACGCACCGCGCAGACCCTCAGACGTCCTGCTCGTGCTCGCGCACGAGGCCCCAGAGCCACTCCTCGTACGTGCACCCGGCGTCCGCCAGGACGCCGCGGAGCATCGCGGTGGAGGCGTCGACCGCGGCGTTGCCGGTGGGGTGCCGGGCCTCCTCGGCGAGGAGCTGCGCGTAGAGGGGCTCGACCGCGCGTACCGCGGCGGGCTGCGGCCACCGCCGGCTCGAGTGGTAACCGGTCAGCGCGCCCGTCGCGTCGTAGGTCGGCGTGACGTGCGCGAGCACCCAGTAGCCGACGCCGTCGGCCGCGAGGTTGAGCACGTACGCGAACACCTCGTCGCCGCCGCCGATCGTGTCCCAGAGCAGCCGGAACACGGCCCGGGGCATGGCGGGGTGGCGGATGATGCTGTGCGGGGCGCCCAGCAGCTCGCGCTCGGTGTACGCGCTGACGCGGACGAAGACCTCGTTGGCGTAGGTGATGCGCCCCTGCCGGTCCGTCTTGGAGACGATGATCTCCTCGTGCCCGAAGGAGCGCATCGCACCCGTCGGGACGACCTGCCCTCGTCGCACGGTGCCCCCTCGCCGTCGAGGCCGGCCCCGCGGCGTGCCGGAGGAACAGGCGGGGTGCCGGTGGCACGATCGTAGGGTGACCACCGACGGCACGCCCGCCCAGACCGCACGCCCCGACGGACCGGACGGGGAGGTGCCCGACGTCCTCGGCGACGGGTGGGTCGCCCGGACCCTCGCGCTGCGGCCCGACGCCGTGCAGGCCCGGACCGGCGTCGCCCCGGTGGCGACGCTCGTGCGGCGGGTCCGCCCGCAGCCGCCGGCGCGGGGCGCGGTGCTCTACCTGCACGGGTTCGTCGACTACTTCTTCCAGACGCACGTGGCCGACGCGCTCGCCGACGCGGGCTGGGACCTGCACGCGCTCGACCTGCGCGACCACGGCCGCTCCATCCGCCCCGGTCGCCCGCCGAACACGACCACGGAGCTGGCGACGTACGCGGAGGAGATCGACGCGGCCGTCGAGCTGCTGCGCGCCACTTACGAGCGGGTCGTGCTGCTCGGCCACTCCACGGGCGGCCTGACCGCGGCCCTGTGGGCGCACGCGCGGCGGGGGCGCGGGCGCGTCGAGGCCGTCGTGCTGAACTCGCCGTGGCTCGACCTGCAGAAGCCGCAGCCGCAGCGCGCGGCCGTCACCGCGGCGGTCGCGGTGCTGGGACGGGTCGCGCCGCGCCTCGTCGTCGGCAGCCTCGCCGAGCACTACGGCCGCGCCCTGCACACGGGCACCGGCGGCGAGTGGGAGTACGACCTGACGTGGAAGCCGCACACCGGCTTCCCCGTCACCGCCGGGTTCATGCGCGCCGTCCGCCGGGGGCAGGCGCAGGTCGCGCGCGGTCTGGCGATCGACGTGCCGGTGCTCGTGCTCACCTCGGACGCCAAGGGCCCGGACGACGTCTGGCACGACGCCCTGCTGACCACGGACTCCGTGCTCGACCCCGCGCAGATGGCGGCCCGCGCGCCGCTGCTCGGACCCGACGTCACGCTCGTCGTCGTCCCCGGCGGCGCCCACGACCTCGCGCTGTCCCCGCCCCCGGCCCGCGAGCGCTACCTGCAGGAGGTCCGCGCCTTCCTCGACGAGCGCGTGGCGGGGGCGGGGCCGGCGGGTCCGTAGGGTGGTGGGGTGGCTTCCCGGGACGTGTTCACCCATCGGGCGGCGCGCCCGCACGAGCCGCTGCGCACGTTCCACCCGCGCCGTTCACCGCTGGGGCGCGACCGTTCCGACGCGCTCGACCGCCTGTTCGACGTGCACGGCTTCGCCGTCGACGACCCCCGGCACGCTCCCCCGCTGACCGCGGACGGGCTGCTGGACACCGAGGCTTTGTTCGGCCGTCGGGCGCCGGTGGTGCTGGAGATCGGCTCGGGGATGGGTGAGGCGACGGCCGCGATGGCGGCGGCGGACCCCGCGCGCGACTGGCTGGCGGTCGAGGCGCACCTGCCGGGTGTGGCCGCGCTGCTGGTCCGCGTCGAGCAGGAGGACCTGACCAACGTGCGGGTCGCGCACGGCGACGCGCTGCGGCTCGTGCGCGCGCGCGTCGCGCCCGGCAGCCTCGACGCGGTGCACGCGTTCTTCCCCGACCCGTGGCCCAAGGCGAAGCACCACAAGCGCCGGCTCGTGCAGGCCGAGCACGTCGCGCTGCTGCGGGAGCGGCTGCGCGTCGGCGGCACCCTGCACGTGGCCACCGACTGGGCGGAGTACGCGGAGCAGGCGGTCGAGGTGCTCACCGGCGATCCCGCCCTGGTCGGCGGCGTGGTGGACCGCCCCGCGCACCGCCCGGTGACGCGGTTCGAGCAGCGGGGCCTCGACCTGGGCCACGCGGTCGTCGACGTGGTCGTGGAGAAGGTGCGATGAGGCTGTGGCTCGTGCCGGGCGTGACCCCGGACCGGTGGCTCAAGGTGTGGGCGCAGCGCCTGCCCGACGACCCGCTGGACGTGGTGCGCGGCGGCTCCCACGAGGCGGTCGAGGCCGTGCTGGCCGGCGACGTCGACGCGGCGGTCGTCCGCCTCCCCCCGGTGGACCCGACGACCGGCGACCGGCTGGACGCGCCCGTCCCGCCCGGCCTGGCGCCGGCCACCCCGAGCACCCGCGACGGCTGGGCGGTCGTGCCGCTGTGGACGGAGGACACGGTCGTCGTCGTCCCCAAGGAGCACGTGGTCACCGTCGTCGACCAGGTGGACGCCGCCGACCTCGCCGACGAGCCCCTGGTGGTGCCCGCCGACGACGCCCTCGGCTGGCTGCCGCCCGGCCACGACGCGGACGTCACGCAGGCCCCGGACGTCGCGACCGCCGTGTCGCTGGTGGCGTCCGAGGTCGGTGTGCTGGTGCTGCCCGCGGCGCTGGCCCGCGCGCACCGCGACGAGGGCACCACGGTCCGCCCCGTGCCCGACGCCCCCGGCTCCCCCCTGGCCCTGGTGTGGCGGGTCGACGCCGAGCACCCGCACGCCCAGGAGCTCGTCGGCATCCTCCGCGGACGCACGTCCGCGAGCTCTCGCGGCACCGCGGCCCCCGACCCCGAGCCGCGCCCGGCCCGCAAGGCCACGCCCCCGCCGGCGCGCGGCCGCCGCACCGCGACCGGCCGCCCCTCCCCCTCCCGCACCGGCAAGGGCCGCCCGCGCAACCACTGACGTGGTGGCGCCACGCGCCGGGCCAGGACCGCTCACGTGCCCCGGTCCGGCGCGTGGCGCGCGTTCGCGGTGATCGCGGCGTGGACGTATTGGGCGAAGCCGGGAGCCACGGCGTCCCACTGCGGTGCCGCGCCGGGCTCGGCGAGGTAGCCGTCGGCGACCTGCACGTGCCGTGCGTGGTCGCAGTCGAAGAACCACCGCTCCAGGTGACGGCGGTGCTGCTCGGCCGCGGCCAGGGCCCTGGGCCCGTCCGGCGGGTCCCCGGCGTCCAGGGCGGCGGCGAAGGCCCCGACAGCGCCGTCGGCGTCGGTCTTGATCTGCCGCCAGTCCTCCTCGGTGTACGCCGCGGTGCGGCGCGCCAGCCGCTCGTCAGGGCCGCTGGCGTCGTCGGTCCCGGTCGGGCGGGTCTCGCCGCGTCCGGGCACGGTGGCGCGGGCGAGGCGGGCGGCGAAGGTCTCCGTGCCGAAGATCTCCAGCTGCTGCTCTGCGGTCAGCGAGATGCCGGATCTCAGGGCGTCGAGCTCGTCCTCGATCGCTGTCAGCAGTGCGCGGGTGCGCTCGAGGCGGGCGCGGAGCATGGCGTGCTGGCGACGCAGGTGGTGGGCGGCGTCGGTGTCGGCGAGCAGGCGGGCGATCTCGGGCAGCGGCAGCTCGAGCTCCCGGTAGAACAGCACGCGCCGCAGCCGCGCGAGGTCAGCCGCGTCGTACAGGCGGTGCCCGCCCGGGCTACGGCCCGAGGGGCGCACCAGGCCGATCCTGTCGTAGTGGTGCAACGCCCGCACCGACGTGCCGGCGGCGGCCGCGACCTGCCCGACCGTCCAGCTGACGACGGCCCCTCCAGCGGCCTGGTCGTCCACCTACCTCTCCCGGTACCGGGCAGCGGCGCGCGTGCAGGCCTGCTCCAGCAGCACCCGGAGCCGGCCGGCGGTCGCCGGCCCGGGGCACACCACGCACACCCACCCCTGCGCGGCGTACACCGGGTGGGGCAACCACACGTCGGCAGCGGTGTGGTCGACGTCAGCCGCCCGGGCCTCGGCCGGCGGGTAGCCGAGCAGCTCGGCGAACAGCTGCCGCCCGGCGGAGACGTTGACGCGAAAGACCCCGGGGCGGTCCAGCCGGGAGGCGGTGTCGAAGCCGGGGTAGTCGGAGGTGACGACCGTCGCGAAGGGCTGCCACCGGCCCGGCTCGGCGTTGCCGTCCGGGTCGTAGGTGATGAACGAGTCACCCCACGCGGCCGGAGGCGCGTCGCTGCCCTCCTCGACCGTCTCCACGATCACACCGGGCAGCGCCCGCGCCCAACCGAGCACGCCCTCGACGTCCACCACTCCCCCGCCGTCACCGTCTCGGCTCTGACCCACAGTCCTCGTCATCCCGCCGACGCTAGGACCTCACCCAACGTCAGGTTCAAGTCCCGAGCGGCTGCCCCGCAGCATCGACCGGTCAGCGCCGCCAGAGCAGGTGGTGCACCACCCCGCTGGGGCTGGGGACGACGTCGTGGTGGTAGCGGTCGTCGAGCTCGTCCGGGGACTCCCAGAGCCGGGTGCCCGAGCCGAGCTCGAGCGGGGCGACCGCGACGTGCAGGGTGTCGACCAGGTCCGCGTCGAGGAACGCGCGGATGGTCTGCGCGCCCCCGCCCAGGCGGACGTCGCGCCCTTGCGCGGCCGCGCGCGCCTGGTCGAGGACGTCCTGCGGCGTGGCGTCGACGAAGTGGAACGTCGTGGCGCCCAGCGTGAACGAGGGGCGCAGGTGGTGGGTGAGCACGAAGACGGGCGTGCGGAAGGGCGGCTCGTCGCCCCACCAGCCCTGCCACGCGTGGTCGACCCAGGGGCCGCGGTGCGGGCTGAACTTGTGGGCGCCCATGATCTCGGCGCCGATGCCGTGGTGGAAGTCGCGGGCGAGGTGGTCGTCGAGCCCGCGCGACCCCCCGGGCGACGTCCGACCGGGGAAGCTCGCCGTGCCCAGCAGCCACGACATCAGCACCCCCGGGTCGGCATGCCCGAACGGTCGTTCCAGGCTCTGGTCGTCACCGGCGCCGTACCCGTCGGCGGACACGGTGAAGCTCTGGACCCTCAGCAGCTGCGGCATGACGCTCCTCGTCTCGGTCTCCACTCAGACCGCCGGAACCGCCCGTACTCATCGCCCGTCGGCCGCCAGACCAGCTGGCGTGAACAGGTCGGTACCCATGCCCGCATACCTGCGCCGGCCCGCTCACTCGACGTCCGACAGAGCACCCGCCACGTCCTCGGCGCTCGGGGACGGGATCCCGAGACGGGCGTAGACCGTGTCCGCCGGACGCGCCGGCACCCGGCCGGAGCGCGCGTCCTGCGCCTCCGCGAGCAGGCGCTGATCACGCTCCACGCGTTCGACGTGGGCCTCCAGAGCATCAAGCACGAGGGACGCACTCGTGCGTTGCGTCGCCGTCGCCAGCCGGTCGAGCCGGCGGAGGAGGTCGTGCGGCAGGCGCACCGTGATGACGTCTCCCATCTGTCGGAGGGTACGCGCGCCGCGATCGGCGCCTTGGTGATGCACCACGTCCCCGTGTCGGACGTCCGTCCATTTCACCCGCTGCGGGCCTCACCCGGGTGAGGCGTCGTGCCGTTGGGGCTGTGACGGCCGTCACCACCGATGGCTCCCGCCTGCCGACCACTCGGCCGACCGACAGGAGCAGCACCCGTGCAGCGCAGCACTCGTTCTCTCACCGTCCGCCAGCGCCTCGCCGCACTCGTGGCGCTCACCGCCCTCACGCTCGTGGCCGTGACCGTCGTCGCCGTCGGCGGCGTCGAGCGGCGCATCACCGACGAGCGGACCGTGGCCACGCAGCACGTGGTCGAGACCGCGCTCGGGGTCGTCGAGCACTACGGCGCCCTGGCCACCGCCGGCACGCTGCCGGAGGCCGACGCGCAGGCGCAGGCCCTCGACGCGCTGCGCGCGCTCCGGTACGGGGGCGAGGAGTACTTCTGGGTCAACGACATGGGCCCCACGATGCTCATGCACCCCATCAAGCCCGAGCTCGACGGCACCGACCTGACGATGAACGAGGACCCCGACGGCCTGCGGCTGTTCGTCCGCATGGTCGAGGTCGTGCAGGCCGACGGCGCCGGCGTCGTGGCGTACCAGTGGCCCAAGCCCGGTGCGGAGGACCCGCAGCCGAAGATCTCCTACGTCGCCGGGTACGAGCCGTGGGGCTGGATCGTCGGGTCGGGCATCTACGTGGACGACGTGCGCGCCGCCGCCGTCGCGGACGCCCGCGGGATCGTCGCCGTCGCGGCGCTCGCGCTGGCCCTCATCACGGCCCTGGGTGTGGCCGTCTCGCGGTCGATCACCCGCCCGCTGGCCCGCGCCACGCAGGTGCTGGCGTCCGGCGATCTGCACGCACGGCTCGACGAGGGCGCGGGGCGCACCGAGCTTGAGCACCTCGCCGCAGCGCTCAACGGCACGCTCGACCGGACGACGGCGGCGTGCACCGAGGTCAGCGCGGCCGCGTCCGCGGTGAGCGCGTCCGTCGACACCCTCGTCGGCACCAGCGAGGAGCTCTCGGGCGCCGTGCAGGACTCCAGCGCCCGCTCCCGCGACATCGCGGCGAGCGCCGGGCAGGTGGCCGACCGCATCGAGTCCGTCGCCGCCGGCGCGCAGCAGATGGACGCGTCCATCGGGGAGATCTCGCGCAACACCGCCGACGTGGCGGCCATCGCCGCGCAGGCCGTCGAGATCGCCGCCCGCACCACCGGCACCGTCGAGGAGCTCGGCACGTCGTCGGCGCAGATCGGCTCCGTCGTCCAGGTCATCACGGGCATCGCGGAGCAGACGAACCTGCTGGCGCTCAACGCGACCATCGAGGCGGCGCGCGCGGGCGACTCCGGCAAGGGGTTCGCGGTCGTCGCCGGCGAGGTCAAGGACCTCGCGCGGGAGACGGCCCGGGCCACCGGTGAGATCGCCGGGCAGGTCGAGGCCATCCAGGGCGCCGTCGCCCGGGCCGTGGAGGAGATCGCGCAGATCAGCGACGTCGTCCGCCGCATCGACGACTACCAGTCGACGATCGCCGGCGCGGTCGAGGAGCAGTCCGCCACGACCGCGTCGATGGCCGGTTCGGTCGCGTCCGCGGCCGACGAGGGCCGCGGCATCGAGGACGGCCTGCAGGTGGTCGAGCGCGCGCACGACCGCTCGCTGGAGTCGATCAGCACGATCCGCGACGCCGCGCACGACCTGCGCAGCACCGCCACCCGCCTCACGGAGTCCGTCGCCGCCCTGCGCGGCTGAGGCGGCCGCCTCCCCCACCGGCCTGAGGTGACCGGCCGGGCTAGATCCGGCCGGTCGCCTCCAGGCAGCGCAGGTAGTGGACGAAGGTCTCGTCCGAGAGGTCACCCGGCACCATGGACGGCCACGGCGTCTCGTCGCCCGGACGTCGGGCAGGGAACCCGATGCGCGCCGCCAGGGCGGTCGCGAAGGGCCGGGTCTGGCCGTACACCTTGAACCCCGTCACGACGTCGCCCTCGCGCTCGAGGACGACGGACGTGCGCTGACCCAGCCCGTGCTGCGTCAGCAGGAGCCGGTACGCCAGCGTGTCGCCGGGGTCGTCGGGGTCCTCCACGAACAGGTCGCGCCAGTACGCGTCCTGGTCGGCCGCCGCCACGTCGTAGACCTCGCGCGCCTCGTCGTCGCGGATCCGAGCGAGGACCTCCGGGTCCGTGATCGTCATGAGCGTGTCGACGAGCCCCTCGCGGACCTCGTCGTCGTTCTCGTAGTCCTCGCGCCGGATCGCGGTCACGGGGATCGCGTAGGCGCGGTACTCGTCACGCAACCAGGCGACCACCTCGTCGAGGGGTGCGGGGCCGATGCCGGCGCCGCGCCATCGCTCCAGGAGCTCGTGCAACCCGGCCATCAGACCGTCGCTCCGTCGCGTGCGCGCATGGTGGTGCCCCTTCGCAGGAGTGCGGTGGATCCCGACGCGACGAGGCCCCCGCCGGGTGGCGGGGGCCTCGTCGCGTGCGGGTGGGTCAGCGGGAGACGACCGGCGGCGTGTGCCAGATGCGGTCGATGTAGTCCCACATCGACCGGTCCGAGGAGAAGAACCCGGAGCGGGCGACGTTGAGGATCGCCGAGCGGGTCCAGCCCTCGACGTCGGCGTACGCGGCGTCGACACGGTCCTGCGCGTCGATGTACGACCGGTAGTCGGCCAGGGCGAGGAAGCGGTCCTCGGTGAGCAGGTTCTGCACCAGGGGGGCGAAGACGCTGCCGTCGCCGCCCGAGAACGTGCCCGACGCGATGAGGTCGACGGCGCGCTTGAGGGCCGGGTCCTCCTCGTAGTAGCGGCCCGGCTGGTAGCCGGCGGCGACGAGGTCCGCGACCTGCGGCTCCAGCAGCCCGAACAGGAAGAAGTTGTCGTCGCCGACGAGCTCGCGGATCTCGACGTTCGCGCCGTCGTCGGTGCCGATGGTCAGGGCGCCGTTGAGCGCGAACTTCATGTTGCCCGTGCCCGAGGCCTCCTTGCCGGCGAGCGAGATCTGCTCGGACAGGTCGGCGGCGGGGATGAGCGTCTCGGCGAGCGTGACGTTGTAGTTCGGCGGGAACACGACCGTCAGGGCGCCGCCGAGGCGGGGGTCGTCGTTGATCGTCGCGCCCACGTGGTTGATGAGCCCGATGATCTGCTTCGCCATGTGGTAGCCCGGGGCGGCCTTGGCACCGAACGCGAAGACCCGCTTCTGCATGGTCGCGGGGTCGAGCTCGCCGCGCAGCACCCGGTCGTACAGCGTGACGATGTGCAGCACCTTGAGGGTCTGGCGCTTGTACTCGTGCAGGCGCTTGACCATGACGTCGAGCATCGCGTCCGCGGGCAGCGTGATGCCGTCGCGGGCCTGCAGGAGCGTGCTCAGGCGCTCCTTGTTGTGGGCCTTGACCGCGCGGAACTTCTCGCGGAACTCCTGGTCGTCGGCCAGCGGCTCCATGCCGCGCAGACGCTCCAGGTCCGTGACCCAGCCGACGCCCACCGCCTCGGTGATGAGCTCGGACAGCGCCGGGTTGGACAGCCGCACGAACCGCCGGGGCGTGACGCCGTTGGTCACGTTGGTGAACTTGTCCGGCCAGTACGCGGAGAAGTCCGGCAGGACCTTGTCACGCAGCAGGTCGGAGTGCAGGGCGGCGACGCCGTTGACCTTGGAGCCGGCGACCGTGGCCAGGTACGCCATGCGCACGGAGCGCTCGGGCCGCTCGGCGATGATCGACATGCGCTCCAGGAGCGCGTCGTCGCCCGGGTGCTTCGCGGCGACCTCGGCGAGGAACTCCTCGTTGATGCGGTAGATGATCTCCAGGTGCCGCGGCAGCAGGCGGCCCATGAGCTCGACCGACCAGACCTCAAGGGCCTCGGGCAGCAGGGTGTGGCACGTGTACGCGAAGCACTGCTGCGTGACGGCCCACGCCTCGTCCCAGTCCCACTTCTTCTCGTCGACGAGCACGCGCATGAGCTCGGGGACGGCGATCACCGGGTGGGTGTCGTTGAGCTGGAAGATGATCCGCTCGGGCAGGCGGTGCAGGTCGAAGTCCTCGGGCAGGACGTAGTCGACGAAGTCCTTGATGGAGCACGCCACGAAGAAGTACTGCTGCTGCAGCCGCAGCTCCTTGCCCTGGGGCGTGGAGTCCTCCGGGTACAGGACCTTGGAGATGTTCTCGGCGAACGTCTGCGCACGGACGGCGTCGACGTACTCGCCGGAGTTGAAGATCTGCAGGTCGAAGGCCTGCGTGGCCTTGGCCGACCACAGCCGCAGCGTGTTCACGCGGCCGTTCTGGTAGCCGGGGACCATGTAGTTGAACGGCACGCCGAGCACGTCCCAGTCGTGCACCCACCGGGTGCGCTCGACGCCCTCGTCGTCGTACGTCTCCGTGCGCCCGCCGAAGTGCACGGTGACGGCCGCCTCGGGGTGCGGGAACTCCCACGGCGCACCGAGCGCGAGCCAGTTGTCGGGCTGCTCGACCTGCCAGCCGTCGACGAACGTCTGGCGGAAGATGCCGTAGTCGTAGCGGATGCCGTAGCCGATGCACGGCACGCTCATCGTGGCCAGCGAGTCGACGAAGCACGCGGCGAGGCGCCCGAGGCCGCCGTTGCCCAGGCCGGGCTCGGTCTCCTGGTCGCGCAGCGTCTGCAGCTCGATGCCGAGCGACGCGAGCCCCTCCTCGACGACCTCCGTGAGGTCCGTCGCGAGGAGCGCGTTGTCGAGCTGGCGACCCAGCAGGTACTCGGCGGACAGGTAGGCGACCGACTTGGCCTGCGCCTCGCGCTGCCGCTGGAGCGTCTCCAGCCAGCGCGCCATGAGGTACTGGCGCACCGTGCGCGCCAGTGCCAGGTACTGGTCGTTGACGCTCGCGCGCTCGAGGGTCACGCCCTGGCCGAAGCTGAGCTCGCGGAGGAACTCCTTCACGAACCCCTCGACGGTGTTCTGCGGGGAGGTCACCACCGCGCTGCCGTTGACACGCTTGTCAGTCACTTGCGCAACGCTAGCCAGCCCAGCGGTGATCGGCCAGGCTCTAGGGCCTGCGCGTTGCTCACGCTCGCGTGCCGGTGCGCGTGTCGCACCGCTCCTCTCATCTGCGTCTCATCGCCGCGGGGCATGCTCGACCGGTGGACGCGCCCGACGTCCGCCCGCCGACCACGAGGAGCCGCATGCGCACCCGGGAGACCGCCGCCGCCGCGCGCCCGGCCCGCCGCGGGTCGCTCGTCGCCGCGCTCGTGCTCGCCGCGCTGCTCGTGGTGGGCGTCGCCGCGGTCGTCCGGGCCGTCGCCGCCCCGCCGGACGACGTCGTCGTGGGCGACCCCGTGCGCGTGACCACGAGCCCGGCACCCGCACCGACGGACGCCGCACCCACCGGTCCGACCGACCCCGCGTCGAGCGGCCCGACGCCCTCCCCCACGCCGTCGTCCACCCCGGACGCCGTCGAGCCGGCCCCACCCGTCGACCGGGACGACGACGATGACGACGACCACGACGATGAAGACGACGACGACGACAGCAACGACGAGGGCTCCGACGGTGACGACGGCTGAGCCGACGCAGGCGGTCCCGGTCGTGCGGCCCGTGCCGCCCGCACCGCCGGCCGGGCGCACCGTGACCGTCCGGGTCCGCATCCTCGGCGCCGTGCTCGTGGCGACCGCCGCCGCGCTCGCGCTGTCCGGCGGGGTCGCGGCCCTGCTCAGCGGGGTGCGCACCGACGAGCGCATCGACGACGAGCTGCGGCGCGCCACCGAGCAGGTGCGCGTGCTGGCGGCCGAGGGGGTGGACCCGCGGACCGGCGGGCCGTTCACGTCGGCGCGCGAGGTGGTCCGCCTGGCGATGTCCCGCACGGTGCCCAGCCGGCACGAGGGCATGGTTGGGCTCGTCGACGGCCGGGTCACCGACGTGGCCGCGGACTCGGTGCTGCTGCGCCCCGAGGACGACGCCGCGCTCGTGGCGCGGCTCGCCGCCACCGACCCCGCCGCGGGTGCGCGGCTGGTCACGGTGCCCGGCACGCTCACCGACTGGCGCGTGGCGGTCGTCCCCGTGGTCGCGGCCGGGCCCCAGGACGCCGCGGTGCTCGTGCTCGCGTGGGACCGCACCGCCGAGCGCCGCGAGCTCGGCACCGTCTTCACGACCTACGCCTGGGTCGCGGCCGCCGCGACGCTGCTCGTCGGGGTCGTCGGGTGGCTCGTCGCCGGGCGCCTGCTGCGGCCCATCCGCCTGCTCGGGCGCACCGCGCAGCAGATCACCGACACGGACCAGACCGCCCGCCTGCCCGTGCGCGGCAACGACGACGTCGCCGAGCTCACGCGCGCGTTCAACGCGATGCTCGACCGGATCGAGGACGCCGTGGGGGCGCAGCGCGCCCTGCTCGACGACGTCGGGCACGAGCTGCGCACCCCGCTGACCGTGGTGCGCGGGCACCTGGAGCTCATGGACACCTCCGACGCGGCCGACGCCGAGGAGACGCGCGCCCTCGCGCTCGACGAGATCGACCGCATGGGCCGGCTCGTCGAGGACCTCATGACGCTGGCGACCGTGGGCAGCGGGGAGTTCGTGCGGTTCGCCCCGCACGACGCGGGCGCGCTGACCGACACCGTCTCCGGCAACGTCCGGCCGCTCGGCGCCCGGCGCTGGGGCGTGCAGGAGCGCGCCGAGGGCGAGGTCCTCGTCGACGCGCAGCGCCTCACGCAGGCGTGGCTCCAGCTCGCCGCCAACGCGGTGAAGTTCTCCGACGACGGCTCGACGGTGCTGCTCGGCTCGCGCGTCCGCGACGGGTGGCTGGAGCTGTGGGTCACCGACGAGGGCGTCGGCATCGCCCCGGGCGACCTCGACCGGGTGTTCGACCGGTTCGCGCGCGCCGACGAGGACGAGGCACGCCCCGGTGCGGGGCTCGGGCTCGCGATCGTCTCGGCCATCGCGCATGCTCACGGCGGGGACGTCGGCGTGCGGTCCGTGCGGGGCGAGGGCTCGACCTTCACCGTGCGGGTGCCCGTGGACGGTCCCGCGCCGCAGTCCCCCACCGACGACGCACCCGGAGGCACCCCGTGACGCAGATCCTCGTCGCCGAGGACGAGGCCCGGATCGCGCGGTTCGTGGCCAAGGGCCTGCAGGCGCAGGGGTACGCGAGCACGACCGTCGCCACGGCGCGCGAGGCCCTCGACCTCGCGTCCAGCGGGGACTTCGACCTCATGGTGCTCGACCTGGGCCTCAAGGGCGGCGACGGCCTCGCGGTGCTGCGCGCGCTCCGGGGCCAGGGCAGCCGGCTGCCCGTCATCATCCTCACCGCGCGCTCGACCGTGCGCGACGTCGTCGCGGGCCTCGACGAGGGCGCCGACGACTACATGGCCAAGCCGTTCCGGTTCGAGGAGCTGCTCGCCCGGATCCGGGTGCGCCTCCGCACCGACCCCGCCGACGAGCCGACCGTGCTGCGCGCCGGCGACCTGGCCCTGGACGTCCGCTCGCGCCGCGTGAGCGTCGACGGCCGCGACGTCGACCTCTCGGCCCGCGAGTACGGGCTGCTGGAGGCGTTCCTGCGGCACCCCGGCCAGGTCCTGTCCCGCGAGCAGCTGCTCTCGCAGGTGTGGGGCTACGACTTCGACCCGTCGTCCAACGTCGTCGACGTGTACGTGCGCTACCTGCGCGGCAAGGTCGGCGCGGACCGCGTCGAGACCGTCCGCGGCATGGGCTACCGCCTCGCGGCACGGGACTGACCCCCGGCGAGTGCGCCCGCAAACCCCGTGACAGGCGGGGCGCCCCCGGGCGAGCCTGGGTGCGGCCGTCGGCGCACCCGCTGAGTCCTGGCCCCGCGCCGGGTCTGCACCCGGACGACGACCCCCGAGCCGACGGAGGCCACCCGTGCCCACCACCCCCGACGACGCCCCGCCCGTCGACGAGCCCGCCCCGGACGCGCCCCCGCGCGCGTCGGACGTCTCGCTCGCGCAGGCCCCGCTCACCGAGGCCGACCGCCCGACGTGGCGGCGCGACGTGACGATCTTCCTGTCCGGCCAGACCACGTCGCTGCTCGGCTCGATGCTCGTGCAGTACGCGATCATGTGGCACCTGACCCTGGAGACCCGGTCGGGCACCGTCATGGCCCTGTACGCGGTGTTCGGGTTCCTGCCGCAGGCCGTGGTGTCCGTGTTCGGCGGCGTGTGGGCCGACCGCCTCGACCGCCGGCTCCTCATCGTCGGCGCCGACGCGACCATCGCCGCCACCACGCTCGTCCTCGCGCTCGTCATGCTGTCCGGCTACGACGACCTGTGGCTGCTCTACCTGGTCTCCGCGATCCGCTCCGCCGGCGCCGGCATCCAGACCCCGGCCGTCGGCGCCCTGCTGCCGCAGATCACCCCGACCGACAAGCTCATGCGCGTCAACGGCATCAACGGCACCATCCAGTCCGCGATGATGCTCGTCGCCCCGGCCGTCGCCGCCGGGATCTACGCCTCGGCGTCGATCGAGACGATCTTCTTCGTCGACGTCGTCACCGCGATGATCGGGATCGGGCTGCTGCTGCTCGTGCCCGTGCCGCGCCTGGTGCGCACCGACCAGGTCGCCGGCGTCCGCGGCTACGTCGCCGACCTCGTCGGCGGCGTCCGGTACGTCGCCGGCCACGCGTTCGTGCGGTGGGTGCTGCTCATGTGGGGCGTCGTGTTCGTGCTCATCGTCGCCCCGTCGTTCCTCACGCCGCTGATGATCGTGCGCTCCTTCGGCGACGAGGTGTGGATGCTCACGGTCAACGAGCTCGCGTTCAGCGTGGGCATGCTCGTCGGCGGCATCGTCGTCGCGGCGTGGGGCGGCCTGCGCAACCGGGTCGCGATGGTGCTGGTCACGACCGTGGGCTTCGCGCTCGTCAACGTGGCGCTCGGGCTGTCGACGAACCTGTGGGTGTTCTTCGGCTTCATGCTGCTCGTCGGCCTCGGCGTGCCGTTCTTCTCCACCCCCACCATGACGGTGCTGCAGGAGACCGTCGAGCCCGACCGGCAGGGGCGGGTGTTCGGGTTCGTCGGCATCGTCATGGCCGTCGCGATGCCGCTGGGCATGTCGGTGTTCGGCCCGCTCGCCGACCGGTACAGCGTCGAGTCGCTGCTGGTCGCGGCGGGGGTCGCGCTGCTGCTCGTCGTGGTCACGGCCCTCGTGCTGCCGTCGGGCCGTCGGGTGCTGCACCAGGGCGCCCCCGCGCAGGAGGCCACCGAGGCGTCCGAGGCGACGGAGCCCGACGCGGTGCCGGCACCGCGCTGAGTCGGCCGCGGCCCGCCGCGCGGACGGGTCCGACGCCGCCGCGCGGAGGGGCGCGGCGGCGTCGGGCCGTCAGCCGTGCCGGGGCACGGCCGTCCTGGCCGTCAGGGCGTCGGCGCGGTGGGCGCGGTCTGCGGGGACTGCGCCGAGACCGGGCTCGCCGGGGTCACGACGCTCGGCGGCGTCTGCGGCGTCATCGGGCTCGCGGCCGTCTGCGGCGTCGGGGCCGAGGCGGGCGTGACGACCGAGGCGGGCGTCTGGGCCGTCTGCGGCGTCTGGGCCGACAGGGCGGTCACCGAGGTCACCTGGCTGCCCGGCGCGGTCGCGGTGGGGCTGGCCGAGGCCGACGGGGTGGCCGACGGCGTGGACGTCGGGGCCTCGGACGGCGTGCTCGACGCGCTGGCGGACGGAGTCGCCTCCAGCGTGATGCCGGGCTGCGGCGTGGTGTCGTCGCGGGTGTCGGCGAAGGCGCTCGTCGCGGCGACGACGCCGGTCACGCCCAGCGCACCGGTGACGACCCAGACGGCGGTGGTCCTGCGGTTCATGATGCTCTCCTCTCGAGGGTGCCGCGGTGCGGCACGGGGACGGCCGTCGAGGGCCGACGGACGAGCTCGCGCGCCTGGTCGAGCCAGGTGCGCGCGAGGTGCTCCGCGGGCCGGGAGGCGGCCAGCGAGAGCAGGACGGCGGCGGCGCGGGCCCGCAGCGCGTCCGGGTCGACGACCCGGTCGGACGCCGCGAGGAACGCGTCGCGCAGGCCGGGCACGCGGTGGTACCCGGGGTCGAGGGTCGGCAGCACCGTCAGGTGCGCGACGAGGCAGGCCAGGTCGTCGACGCGACGGCCGGGGCCGAGCGTGTCGACGTCGATGAGGCCGAGGGCACCGGCGCCGGGGCGGCCGTCCCACCACAGGTTGGCGGGGTGCAGGTCCCCGTGGGTGGCCACGACGGGCCCCGGGTCAGCGCCGGCGAGGACGCGGGCGACCTGCGCCGCGACCGACCGCACAGGGGCGTCGGGCAGCGCGCGGGCGAGGGCGTCGGCGTACCGGTCGAGCCGGTCGGCCGGGGTGCGGCGCGCGGGCAGCGCGGTCGCCGCGACGGGCAGGCCGTCGAGCAGGTCGAGCACCGCGGCGGGCGACGGCGCCGCGCCCGCGTGCAGGTGGTCGGCGAGCGGGCGCCCCGCCGCGTCGGCGAGCACCACCAGGCCGGGCGCGTGCGCGACCGTCGCGGGCACCCGCACGCCGGCCGAGCGCAGCAGGTCCAGCCGGTGCACGAGCCCGGCGGCGACCGCGGGCCGCAGCACCTTGGCCCAGCGGCGCCCCGCGGGCGTCGCGGCCACCGTCACGGCGCGGCGCAGCGGCCGGTAGGCGACCACGCCGAGGTCGGTCACCGTGCCTGCGTCGCCCGCGGCCCGCAGCAGGTCACCGAGCAGGGCGGGTGTGGTCGCTGTGCCCAGGGCCGGCAGCGCCGGGTCCGCGGGGTGCGCCCACACGGACACCGTGAGCCCGTCGGCGCCGGTCAGCCGGGCGATGCCGGGCGCGCCGCCCGGCAGGTCCGCCGTCGTCGCGACCAGGTACAGCTCGCGCGGCGCGACGCCGGAACCGCGCACGGCGACGGCCCGGACCGCGAACCCGACGCTCGTCTCGGCCCCCGGCCGGGCGTGCACCGCGTGCCGCTCCCACGACGCCGCCCGCAGCCCCTCGCCCGCGAGCGCGGCGTCGAGCACGCCCTGGGCGTCGGGGCCGAGCAGCAGGTCGGCGGGTCCGGTCGTCGTCATGGCCCCTATCCGACCCCCCGCCCGTGGGGGGACCGTGAGCCACGGATGAGAGCCCTGTCATCTGCGTGCCGACGCCACGACGGGCGCCGCACGGTCGGTGCGGCGCCCGTCGGGTCGGGCTCGGGTCAGGATCAGGCCGGTCAGGGGGTGCCGCTGAGGCCGCCCCTGCCGGCGGGCGGGACGACCGGCGTGACCGGCTCGGCGAGGGTGTCGTCGTCCTCGGCGTCGTCGGGCGCGGGAGGGGCGACGGGTGCCGTGCTGACGACGGGGTCGGGGGCGTCGTCGTGCGGGGCGGTGCCGGTGTCGTCGGTCATCGTGGCCTCCTCGGCGCTGAGTCTCGGTCCGTCCACCGTAGGTCGGTGCGGCTGGTCCGGCACGGGGGGCCCGGGAGGCTCAGAAGGGGACGCCGCCCGTGGTGCCGGGGCGTCCGCCCGGCGACAGGGGCAGGTCCGTGGGCGTGCCGGCGGGGGTGCTGTCGCGCGAGGGCGGGGCCTGCGGCGCGGTGGCGCGCACCGGGTCGGGCGGCGCGTCGGCCGGGGTGGGCGTGGCGTCGGGTGCGGGGTGGGCCATCGTCGTCTCCTCGGCGGTGAGGTGCGTGGGTGGCCAGGCTAGCGGTGCCAGTGCCGGTCAGGGCCTGGTCAGGCGTCCGGGTCGGGCGCGCTCCCCGGGGCAGGGCGGGTGCTGCGGTCGACGAGGTAGGTGCGGCCGGCGGCGTCCTGGACGCGCTCGAAGCCGGCCTGCAGGCCCTGCTCGCGCTCCCGCTCGGCGTCGGTGGCGGGACGGCCGGGGCGCTGCGGCGGGGCGACGGACGCCGGGCCGAGCAGGTACTTGGCCAGCCACGCGGTCATGTCGAGCTTCTCGCCCCGTCGACGCACCACGTCCGCCTCCCTCGCCTCGGCTCCCGCCGACGGCGGGCAGGTGACCATCATCCCTGCCCGCCGTCGTGGTGGCGTCAGTGGGCCGTCCGGCGGTACCGGGCGGTGGCCAGGGGCGCGAACACCAGGAGCATGACCACGACGCACAGCAGCGTGTAGAGCCCGGGGTTCTGCATGGACCACGCGTCGGAGACCTGCGCGGCGGGGTTCACGTTGCCGAACAGCTCGCGGCACGCCTGCGTGAGCGTCGAGACGGGGTTCCACTCGACGACCGTGCGCAGCAGCGGCGGGAACGACTCCAGGGGCACGAACGCGTTGGAGACGAACGTCAGCGGCATGATGACGATGAACGAGGCGTTGTTGATGACCTCGACGCTGGGCACGAGCACCCCGACGAGCGCCATCACCCAGCTCACGGCGTACGAGAACGCGAGCAGCAGCGCGAACGCGGCGGCCGCGTCGAGGAGCGACCCGCGCACCCGCCACCCGACGAGCAAGCCCGTGAGCGCCATGATCACCAGCGACAGGACGTTGTAGACGACGTCGGAGGCGGTGCGGCCGGCGAGCACGGCCGACTGCGACATGGGCAGCGACCGGAACCGGTCGATGATGCCCTTCTGCATGTCGTCGGCGATCCCCGCCCCGGTGAACGTGGCCCCGAAGACGACGGTCTGCGCGAAGATCCCCGGGATGAGGAACTCCCGGTAGGGCACGCCGTCGCCGGGGTCGATCGCGCCGCCGAAGACGTACGCGAACAGCAGGACGAACATGATCGGCGAGATCAGCACCGAGACGAGGATCTCGGGCACCCGCACGATCTTGATGAGGTTGCGCTTGGCGACCACGTGCGTGTCGACCGCGACGCGGACGAGCGTGGCCATCGGGTTCGCCGCGGCCGGCGTGCCGGTCGGGGCGTGCGTGCCGGTCGGGGTCTGCGTGCTCATCGGGCCACCTCCACGGCCTCGGTGCGGGTGCCGGCGGACGCCGGGGGCTCCTCGGCGGTGCGGCCGGTGAGGGTGAGGAACACGTCGTCGAGGGTCGGGCGCCGCAGGCCGACGTCGAGCACCTCGACCCCGTCGGCCTCGAGCCGTTCGAGCACGTGCCGCAGCGACCGGGCGCCGTCGGCGACGGCCGCCGAGAGGGACCGCTCGGTGCTGCCGTCGTGGACGCCGTCGCCGGTGGCGACCGCCCCGAGGGCCCGGCGGGCCGCGTCCCGGTCCTGCGGGCGGGCCAGCACGAGCTCGACGCGCTCGCCGCCGACCTGCGCCTTGAGGGCGTCCGCGGTGCCGCGGGCGATGGCCAGGCCGTGGTCGATGACGACGATGTCGTCGGCGAGCCGGTCGGCCTCCTCGAGGTACTGGGTGGTCAGCAGCACGGTGGTGCCCGCGCGGACGAGCTCGGCGATGACGTCCCACATCTGCAGGCGGCTGCGCGGGTCCAGGCCTGTGGTCGGCTCGTCGAGGACGACCACGGGCGGCTCGGCGACCAGCGCGCACGCCAGGTCGAGGCGCCGGCGCATGCCGCCGGAGTAGGTCTTGGTGGGGCGCCCGCCGGCGTCCGTGAGGTCGAACCGGCCGAGCAGCTCGTCGGCGCGGGCGACGGCCCGGCGGCGCCGGAACCCGTACAGCCGGCCGATCATCTCCAGGTTCTCCGCACCCGTGAGGTTCTCGTCGACGGCGGCGGTCTGGCCGGACAGGCCGATCTGCCGCCGCGCCGCCTCCGGGTCGCGCACCACGTCGGCGCCGGCGACCCGTGCCGTGCCCGCGTCGGGGCGCAGCAGCGTGGTCAGGATGCGCACCGCCGTGGTCTTGCCCGCACCGTTGGGCCCCAGCAGGCCCAGCACGGTGCCCTCGGGGACCTCCAGGTCCAGGCCGCGCAGCGCCTCGACCTCCCCGTACCTCTTGACCAGCCCGTGGGCCTCGATCGTCGCCATGCCGCCCCTCCTCGTCGTCCGTCCGCCGACGGCCCGCCGTGGTCGCGCCGGCCCGCTCCTGCACCGACCCGGCCCGCGGCGAGGACTCGTCGGCCTCACCCGTCCTGGACCACGCTGCCGGAGGTCGCGGTCAGGTGGTGTCCTCTTCTCCGCCGGACCGGCCCGGCTCGTGCGGCGGCCCCGTGCGCGCGGACGCCAGCAGGGTCACGGCCGTCGTCACGACGACCACGTCGAAGACCATCTGCACGATCACGAGCAGACGGGCCTCCTGGCTGACGGGCGTGACGTCGCCGAAGCCCACGGTGGTCAGCGTGGTCACCGCGAAGTACAGCGCGTCGACCTTGCTGCGCAGCCACTCGAAACCGTCGGCCATGACGTACGCGACCGCGGCGAAGAACACGACGACGACCCACACCACGACGAGCAGCACGCACAGCCGCTCCCCGAACGACCGGCCCTGCGCGACCGCCCCACGGACGAGGCGCGCGACCACGTCGACCAGGGCGGCCACGCACCCCACCAGCAGGAGCACGCGCACCGTGCCGGTCGTGCCCGCGAGCGCCTGGGCGTCGCGCGGGACGACGGCGTAGGCGAGGGTCGCGACGAGCAGGGCGGCCGCCGTGCACAGGACGACGCGGCCGCGGCGCGCGGGCGGTCCGGCGCGGGAGGGCGTCGCACCCGTCCGCGCCGCGCCGCCGCGCGCACCGCTGGCTCGTGCCCCCACGGCTCACCTCCGGCGCGGGACCGTCCGTCGCGCCGAACGTACTCCCGCGCGCCCGGGCCGGCACGCCCGCCGTGCCCGCGGTCACGCCGAGGCGCGCAGCACGTCCTCGACCTCGTCGGCGGTGAGGGTCACGGGGTTGCCGCGCATGCTCGACGCGGCGAGCGCCGCGCGGGCGACCGCGGGCACGGCCGCGTCGTCGAGGCCCAGTGCGCCGAGACCGCGCAGGCCGAGCGGTGCCAGGGCGTCGGCGAGCCACGGGGCCGCGTCGTCCGCGCCCGCCGAGGCCCGGCCGGTGAGGGCCTGCACGGCCCGGGCGTAGCGGCGCAGGGCGTCCCCGTCGGGGTCGGTGCGGCGCAGGGCGGCGACGTTCGCGGCGGTCGTGGCCACGAGCACCGCGGCGCAGATCTCGCCGTGGCCGGCCTGCACGGCACCGCCCAGCGCCGCGGCGAGCCCGTGCACGGCGCCGAGCCGCGCGTTGGCCAGGGCCATGCCGGACAGCAGCGCCGCCAGGGACATGTCCGTGCGGGCGTCGAGGTCGTCGCCGTGCGTCGTGGCACGGACCAGGCTGCGGCCGGCCCGGACGAGGCCGTCCAGCGCGAGCGGGTCCGTCAGGGGTGTCGCGGCCGGGGTCGTGAAGGCCTCGAGGCACTGCGTGAGGGCGTCGGCACCGGACGCCGCGGTCACCGCGGGCGGGCAGCCGAGCGTGAGCACGGGGTCGACGAGGGCGAGCGCCGGCAGCAGCGTCGTGCCGCGCAGGCTCGCCTTGACGCCGTGCTCCGGCACGAGGACGGGGGCGTTGGCGGTCACCTCGGCGCCCGTGCCGCTCGTCGTCGGGACGGCGACCACCGGCGCGGCCGCCCCCGGCAGCGGCAGGCCACGGCCGACGACCTCGAGGTGGTCGAGCACGTCGCCCGTGCCGCGGTGCAGGGCCGCGACGGCCTTCGCGGTGTCGAGCACGGACCCGCCGCCCCACCCGACGACGACGTCGGGCCCGAACGCCCGGGCCACCTCGACGCCCGCGCGGACCCCTGCGACGTCCGGCTCGCCGCTGCGACGCCACACGTGCACCTCGTCGAGCTCGTGCCCGGCAGCCTGGACCAGCACGTCGACGTCCGCGTGCCCGCCGGCGACGACCAGCGCGCGCCGCCCGAGCGACGCCACGAGGGCGGCAGCGTGCTCGCCCTCGCCCGGGCCGACCACGACCCGACCGGCGGTGCGGAACGTCGCCACGGTCTCCTCCTGCCCGCCGGGCACGGCACCCGGACGCCCCGAGGCTAGGCCCGCGCCGGCCCCGCCGCGCGGGACGCACGACCCGCGCGGGCCCGTCGCGCCGCCTTCCGCGACGGCGCCCGGCACGGGATGCTCGGACCGGGGGCCGCACCGGCGCGGCCGGGAGGGGGACGCATGACCACGCTCGAGATCGGCACGCTCGTCGACGAGGCCGGGGCACCGGCGCTGCTCGACGCCACCCGGTTCAACCGGCACACGTTCTGGTGCGGGCAGTCCGGGTCGGGCAAGACGTACGCGCTCGGCGTCATGCTCGAGCAGCTGCTGCTGCGCACGCGGCTGCCGCTGCTGGTGCTCGACCCCAACGGCGACTTCGTGCGGCTGCACGAGACGCGCACCGGGGCGCCCGCCGACCTGGGGAGCCGCTGGGCCGACCTGGGCGTGCGGGTGCTGCGCTCGGGGGACGCCCCCGGGGACCGCCTGCACGCCCGTTTCGTCGACATGCCGCTGCGTTCGAAGGCCGCGGTGCTGCGCCTGGACCCGCTGGCCGACCGCGACGAGTTCAACGTGCTCCTGCACATCGGCGAGCACGTGCGCTCGCACGAGCCCGAGCTCCTGCACCGCTACCTCGCGCAGGCCGACGACCCCGCGCACGCGGCGCTGCTGCGCCGCATCGAGAACCTCGGCACCCTCGGCTGGGACCTGTGGGCGCGCGGCGAGCAGTCCGTCGAGGACGTCGTCGACACCCGCCCGCGCGCGACCGTCATGGACCTCGGCGGGTTCCGCGACCACGCCGAGCCGCACGCCGCCGCCCTGGCCGTGCTCGACCACCTGTGGGCCACGCGCGAACGGCGCGAGCCCGTGCTCGTGGTGGTCGACGAGGCGCACAACATCTGCCCGCCCGACCCCGTGACGCCCCTGGAGAAGGCGCTGACCGAGCGGGTCGTGCAGATCGCCGCCGAGGGCCGCAAGTTCGGGCTGTGGCTGCTGCTGTCGACGCAGCGGCCGTCGAAGGTGCACCCGAACGTGCTCTCGCAGTGCGACAACCTCGGCCTCCTGCGGATGAGCTCCCCGCGGGACCTGGCCGAGCTCACCGACGTCTTCGGGTACGCGCCGGCAGACCTCGTGGCCGCGTCCCCGCGCTTCCCGCAGGGGCGCGCCCTGTTCGCGGGCGGGTTCACCGGCGGACGGGCCGCCCTCGTCCAGGTGGGCGCACGCCTGACCCCCGAGGGCGGGTCGGACGTGCGGGTACCGCTCTGACACGGACCCTCAGGCGTCGACCCCCGTCAGCCGGCCGGACCGCACCGCCGCGGCGAACGCCGCGTGGTCGGCCTCCGTCCGGTCCGCGCACGCCGCCGCCAGGTCGGCGAACGCCTCGTCCGCGCGGTCGCCGCCGCCGAGGTACGCGGCGACCGCCACCCGGTCCCCCGAGCGGGCGTGGGCCCGCGCGAGGGTCCACGCGCACGCCCGCCCGTACGCGGTCAGGCCCGGCAGCCGGGCACCGGCGACGTCGAACCCGCCCTTCCAGTCGCGCAGCTGACGCACGTAGTAGTCCCGGGCCACGCCGTCGACGCCCGCAGTGCGCTGCCAGCCGAGGAGCACGTCCGACGCCGCCTGCATCAGCCGCTGCCCCTCGACGACGCGCTGCCCCTCCTGCGCCGGCCCGCGCGTGCCCAGGACCGCCGCCACGACGGACCGCTGCGCCTCCTTGGCCTGGAGCACCAGCGCGTCGTCGGCGTCGTCGCCCTGGACCACCAGCACGAACGCGCGCGTCCCCACGCTGCCCACGCCGACGACCTTGCGGGCGACGTCGACGAGCCGGTAGCGGTCGAGCAGGTGACGCCGGTCCGACGGCAGGGTCCGGCGGTACCCGCGCAGCAGGTCGCCCAGTCCGTCGCGGAACGCCCCCGCACGCTCGGGGCCGACCAGCCCGTCGAGGGTCTGCAGCAGCGGCGGGTCGGGCACGAACCGGCGCACCCCGTCCTCGACCGTGGTCAGGCCCCCCACCGCGCTCAGCTGGTCCCGTCGGCGCGCCCGGGCCAGCGCGCGCTCCGTCCGCCGCGCGGCACGCCCCCCGGCCGGGCGGGCCTGCTCGACCAGCGCCCGGTCGGCGTCGAGGCGCGCGTACCAGACGTCCAGCGTCGACATGCGGGCGAAGCCGCGCATCGCGACCCGGTACGCCCGCGCGGTCGCGACCACCGCCGCGCGGCGCCCCGCCGCCGGCGCGCCGATCTCCCGCGCCGCCAGCTCGACGCTCGCGACCAGCCGCTTCACGTCCCACTCGAACGGCCCGGGCGCCGTCTCGTCGAAGTCGTTCAGGTCGAGCAGCAGCCGCCGCTCCGGCGAGGCGTACAGCCCGAAGTTGGCCAGGTGCGCGTCCCCGCACAGCTGCACCGTGAGCCCGGTGGCGGGCACCGACGCCAGGTCGTGCGCCATGACGACCGCGCTGCCGCGGTAGAACGCGAACGGCGACGCAGCCATGCGCCGGTGCCGCAGCGGCAGCAGGTTCGCGACGCGCGTGGCCTCCTGCGCGACGACGAGCCCGACGGGGTCCGCCCGGCCCGTGGTCACGCCCGGGTCGGCCAGCGCACCGCGCGGCACGGCGGCCCGCACCGCACGGCCGGCGGCCGCACGCTCGCTCCTCGTCGGCACGTCCTGGCCCACGTCGCCCCCCTCGTCCCGGCCCCTGCCACGCGTCGGCGCGGTCGGTGCAGCGCCAGCTTCAGCGCGATCATCAGCACGCCCAGCAGGCCCGTCCCCGTCGCCGCGCTCCCGCGCCGCCACCCCCGCAGCCCGCCCGACGTCGCCATGGTCCACCCCACGCGCACCAGCAGGCCCACGTTCACCACCAGCGCGAGCAGGATCCCCGTGCGTGCCTCGACGCCGAGCACCCCCTCGGCGACCAGGACCAGCGCGGGCACCCCGCACGCGGCGACCAGCGGCAGCCCGTCGACGAGGACCTCGCGCCGCTCGGGCCCCGTCAGGTCGCGGCCCAGGTGCGCGCGGGCGGCGATCCAGTGCGTGTAGGACTCCGTCGCCCAGTACACGGCGAGCGTCGCGACCGCCGCGAGCGCGACCCGGCCAGCGTGCGGCCCTCGGGCGCCGCGGCCAGCACCGAGCCGGTGATCACCAGCCCGTACAGGTGCCCGGCCCGGCGGCGCAGCGCACGCCCCCGCCGGTGCCGTGCGGACCCGCCGCCTCGTCGGACGTCACAGCCCGAGTCTGGCCCGGACGGCACGGTGCGGCGAGCCGACGCCCGCCTCAGGGGCGCACGCCGGCCCGCACCGCGAGCGACACCAGCTGGGCGCGGTCCCGGGCGCCGACCTTCGTCATCGCCCGGTTCGCGTGCGTCTTCACCGTCAGCGGCGACAGGTGCAGACGGGCGCCGATCTGGACGTTGTCCCACCCGCGGACCGCCGCCTCGACGACCTCGCGCTCGCGGGGCGTCAGCAGCGCGAGGAGCGCGACCGCGTCGGGGTCCGGGGGCGTCTCCTGCGCGCCGGCGACGTGGTCGACGAGGGCGTCGAGCGCCCCCGGGGACAGCGCACGCCCCCCGGCGGCGACGCGTTCGACCGCCGCGACGATCTCCGCGGGCCCCGCGCCCTTGCTGAGGAACCCGTCGGCGCCGGCGCGCAGCGCGGCCAGCACGTTCTCGTCCTGGTCGAACGTGGTGAGCACGAGGATGCGCGGCAGGGCGCCGGCCGCGCGCAGGCGCCGCGTCGCCTCGACGCCGTCGATGCCGGGCATCCGCACGTCCATGAGCACGACGTCGACCGCGTCGGGCCGGCACACCCGCAGGGCGGCGAGCCCGTCGGCGGCCTCGGCCACCACCTGCGTGGCCGGGTGCGCGTCGAGGATCGTGCGCAGCCCGGCCCGGATCAGCTCCTGGTCGTCCACGAGGGCCACCCGGATCATGCGTCCACCTCCGTCTCGGCCGGGACCGCGGGCAGCTCGGCCCGGACCCGGAACGTCTCCCCGTCCGCGCGGGCGTCCAGCCGCCCGCCCGCGGACGCCGCCCGCTCGCGCATCCCGACCAGCCCGTGGCCGCCGCCGGTGCCGGCGGGCCGGCGCGAGCGCACGTTGACGACCTCGATGCGCACGGCGTCGGCCAGGCCCACCCGCAGCCACACGGTGCCGGTGCCGTGCCGCTGCGCGTTGGTCAGGGCCTCCTGCACGATGCGGAACGCGGCGGCGCTGACCTCGGGCGGCAGGGGCCGGCCCAGGTCGGGCAGGTCGGCGTCGACCTGCACCCCCGCGGCGACGAAGGCCTCGACGAGCTGCGGGATGCGCTCGTGGCCGGGCGTGGGCGCGACGGTCGCGTCGTCCGGGCCGACGCGCAGCACGTGCAGGATCTGCTGCGTCTCGCGCAGCACCTGCTGCACCGCGCCGCGCGCCGCGGTCACGTCGGCGCGGGCGGCGTCGGCACCGGGCGGCAGGTGCACCTCGGCGGCGCCCAGGTGCATGCTCACCACCGCGATGCGGTGACCGACGCCGTCGTGCAGGTCGCGGGCGATCCGCACGCGCTCCTCGGCGACGCTGCGGTCGACGGCCGCCTGGCGGCTCGCCACGGCGTCGCGGGCGCGCGCCTCGAGGGCGCTCCAGTACTGCCGCTGGCTGCGCATCGCGGACCCGGCGCCCGCGGCCGCCAGCGCCGCGAAGGGTGCGACCGCGACCTCGGGGTTGGTCTCGACCGCGAAGGTCCACGACGTGAAGAACGTGGCCGCCGTGGTGGTGACGACCCCGACGACGGCGACGAGCAGGCCCGACGTGCCGCGCAGGGTCAGCAGGAACGCCGCGAAGCACGTGACGGTCCACAGCGGCAGGGGCTGCGCACCCAGCAGCGCGCCGAGGACCGGTGCGCCCGCGACGAGGACCAGCGCGACGCGCGGCCGCAGCCCGACCAGCACGACCCCGACGCACGAGACCGCGAGAGCGAGCCACCCGGCGGCCCCGCTGCCGGTCTGGAGCACGTGCACCGGGGTGACGGCCAGCGCGAGGGCGATGACGACGCGCGTCGTGACGTCGAAGCCCCGCACGCCGCGCACGCCGAGGGGTGCGCGCAGCGGCGGGTCCTGGTCGGTCACGTCGCGATGCTGCCACCCCGTGCGCGCGGACGCGTACGACGGACGCAGTAGATGCGTCCCGCCTCCCCCGGCGGCCCCGGCCGACCGGGGGCAGGATCGGACCAGCGGCCGGTCGCCGACCGCGCACGCCCGCTGCCGACCGAGGAGTGCCACCGATGACCGCACACGCGCACGTCGACGAGCCGGGACGTCGGGGGCCTCTCCCGCTGCGGGCCGCCCGCGCGCTCGAGCAGGCCGAGGTCCTGGACCCGCTGGTGCAGCGGGCGCGGGAGGCACTCGCACCCGTGCTGCGCGTGCGGGCCGTCCGGGCCGTGCTGCACGGCGAGCCGCTCGGGCACGCGGCGCACCCGCTGCTCACCGACGTGCCGATGGGTCTGTGGGCGGCGGCCACGGTGCTCGACGTGGCGGGCCCGCCCGGGAGCGACGCGGCCGCGGACCGGCTGCTGGGCCTCGGCGTGCTCGCGGCCGCCCCCACGGCGGCGGCGGGGTGGGCGGACTGGGCGGTCTCGGGCCGCCGGGCCCGTCGCGTCGGGGTGGTGCACGCCGCGGCCAACGGTGCCGCCGCGGGGCTGTACGCCGCGTCGTGGCTGGCCCGGCGCGCCGGTCGCCGCCGGCTCGGCGTCGCGGTCTCGCTCGCCGCGGGCGGGCTGCTCGGCGTCGGCGGCTACCTGGGCGGGCACCTCGCGTTCGCCCAGCAGACGCCCCCTCCCGAGGCTGCGGCGCCCGGCGACGGCGACGCGGTCCGGCGCTGACGGGGCTCGGGGCGCGGTGGCTGTGGAAGGGCCCGGACGGCCAGGCCCGCGGACGCTAGCCTGCGCCGGTGCCCCGGACCCTGCTGCCTGCCGTCCGTCGTCACCTGCGCTGGGTGCTGCCGCTGGCGGCCGCACCCGTCGTCTACGTGCTGGCCATGCTCGGCACGTCCGCGCTGGACGAGAGCGCGGGCTCTGAGCCCGACGCGACCGACGGCCTCCTGATCCTGCTGGTCCTGGCCGTGGCCCTCGTGGCGCCCCTGGTCCTGCTGGTGGTGGCGCTGGTCCAGGGGCAGCGGGTCTACCGCGCGGCACGCCTGCGGGCCGGCCGGCTCACCCGCCGCGAGCGCGAGGAGCGGGACAGGCAGGCCTCGGCGCAGCACTTCGCCGACGTCGCGTGGCAGCACGCCGTGCAGACCGCGGCGGCGCTCGTCCGCGGGGAGCGTCCGGCGACCATGGCGGTGTGGGACGTCGTCCCGCTGCCCGGCGAGGTGTTCTACGCCGACGTGCCGATCGGGTACGCCCGCTACTACGGCACGACCGTGCACTACACCCAGACGAGCGGTCTGTTCGTCGGGAGCCCCGCGTTCGTGCTCGCAGGGCTGGCCGGCACGGCGGTCGCCAACGCGTCGGCGCGTTCCGCGGCGCAGCGGCAGGCGGCCGACCAGTGGCGCGAGCACCAGACCGTGCGCCTCGTCGTCAGCGACCGGCGGCTGCTCGTGCAGCGCGGCGGGGAGTGGATCTGGTTCCACCACACCGGTGCGAGCGCCGTCTACCCCGACCCCCTCCGCCGCGGTCTGGTCTGCCAGTACCCCGACACGTCACCGCTGATGCTCCAGGGCGACTACGCGCCGTTCGCCGCGGTGGTGGTCCTCGCGGCGACGCACGGCGCGCAGGCCCTGCGCGAGCACCCCGCGATGGCGCCCCTCGCCCCGCCGGCACGGGTGCCGGAGCTGCCCGGGGCGTGAACGGGTCGTCGGCGGGTCAGCGGGTCGCGAGCAGGTCGCGGACGTAGGTGAAGAAGCGCTCGCCGTCGACGGCGCGCGGGGCACGGACGGGGCGGTGGGCGGCCCGGGCGTCGAAGACCGTCGCGCCTGCGGTGTGCTCGCCGCGCAGCTCGACGGCCACGGCGTACTCGCCCTCGTCGAGGACGTAGGAGTCGTCGAGGGCGAGCAGGACGCTGAGGGAGTCCGGGTGCGTGGACCCGGGGATGCCGTCGGCGACGTCGAAGTCGTACGTCGCCTGGTTGGCGCGCACGAAGAACCGCGACAGCGTGGTGCCGAGGGCGTCGATCTGCGCGATCCGCTCGGGCCCGAAGACGGTGCCCTGCAGCGTGACCGGGTCCCAGGTGACCATGCGGACGCGGGCGAAGCCGGCGCGGAGCACGACGTCGGCGGCCTCGGGGTCGACGTACACGTTGTACTCCGCGGCCGGCGTGATGTTGCCCGCGCCGTTGATGGACCCGCCCATGATCACGAGCTCGGCGACGTTCGTGACGAAGGCCGGGTCGCGGCGGACCGCGAGCGCGATGTTGGTCAGCGGGCCGATCGCGACGACGGTGAGGCGGCCCGCGTGCTCGGCGGCCAGGCGCACGAGGGCGTCGACGGCGTGCTCGTCCGCGGGGGTGTGCGTGCCGGTGCGGCGCTGGCCGCCGACGCCGTCGCCGTGCACGTCCTCGGCGCTGACCCAGGGCCGGACGAGCGGGGTGCGGGCGCCGAGGTGGACGGGGACCCCGCCGGGCCGGCCGGCGACCTCGAGGGTGAGGAACGCGTTCTCGACCTGCTGCTCGAACCCGACGTTGCCCGCGACCATCGTGATGGCCCGCAGGTCGGCGCGGGGGTCGAGCAGGGCGATGAGGAGGGCGAAGCAGTCGTCGGCGGCGGTGTCGGTGTCGACGACGAGGGGTGTGGGCACGGGCGGGATCGTACGGCGCTGACGTGCACGGACGTGTCGGGCAGGTGTCGTCCCGGTGTCGTGCGCGCCCGGCCGCCACCGACCCGTCGGGTGACGCTCGGACCGTACGGTCCGGGACCTTGGTCCCTGGCCTCTACCCTGTGCTCGACCGCCGGTGCACGTCCGGCCATCGGAGGAGGGGACCCGTGGGACCGACGTCGCAGGACGTGGACGGCACGCAGGCGACGGCTCAGCTGCTGGCCGCGATCCTCGACCTCGCGGGCGATCTCGACACCCCGAGCCTGCTGGAGCGGTTCGTCGCCGCGTCGACGGCGCTGACCGGTGCCCGGTACGGCGCGATCAACATCGTCGACGACGAGGGCGCGTCGCAGACGTTCGTGCAGAGCGGTGTGGACGACGCGACGGTCGCGGCGCTGGGGCACGCGCCGCACGCGTGGGGCGTGCTCGGGTCGATCCCCGACGTGGGTGTGCTGCGCCTGGAGGACCTCACGCAGCACCCGGCGTTCCGCGGCCTGCCGCCGGGGCACCCGCCGATGGGCTCGTTCCTGGGGGCGGCGGTCCGGGTGCGCGGCGCGCGGTACGGGACGCTGTACCTGTCGGAGAAGCCGGGCGGGTTCGACGCCGCCGACGAGCAGGTCGTGCTGTCGCTCGCCGCGGCCGCGGCCGTCGCGGTGCAGAACGCGCAGCTGTACGAGCGCGAGCGCCGGCGGCGGGAGTGGGTGTCCGCCGGGCAGGAGATCACGACGATGCTCCTCGAGGGCACGGACCCCGAGGACGTGCTGGACCGCATCGCGGGCGCGGCCCGGACCATCGGTGGCGCGGACGTCGCCGTGCTCGCGCTCCCCTCGCCCGACCTGGGGCTGCTGGTGGAGTTCGTCGACGGCGCCGCCCCGGGGGCGCTGCTCGGCATCGACGTGTCCGCGGACGTGCGGGTGCACACCGCGTTCGACACCGGCGAGGGGATGCTCGTCGGGGCGCTGTGCGACGCCGACGGCGTGGAGCCGGCGCTGCGCACGTACGGTCCGGCGCTGGTCGCACCCCTGCACGCGAGCGGTCAGGGCGTCGGGGTGCTCCTGCTGCTGCGCGCGCGGGGCGCCGTGCCGTTCACCGACGACGACCTGGCGCTCGCGCAGTCGTTCGCGGGGCAGGCGGCCCTGGCGTTCGTGCTCGCGGAGGCGCAGCGGCTGCGCGGGCAGGCGGTGCTCAGCGACGAGCGCACCCGCATCGCCCGCGACCTGCACGACCTCGCGATCCAGCAGCTGTTCGCCGCGGGCATGCAGATCGAGGGCGTGCGCCGCGACCACGTGCCGGAGGGCCCGGTCGCGCAGGTCCTCGAGGAGGCCGTGGGGCACGTCGACGCGGGCATCCGGCAGATCCGCGTCATCGTGCGCACGCTCGACGACCCGGGGGCGACGGTGCCGCTCGTGCAGCGCGTCCGGTCCGAGGTCGAGCTGGCGCGCACGTCGCTGGGCTTCACCCCCGCGCTGCGCGTCGACGTCGACGGACGCGTCGTCCCGCTCGGCGCCCCCGACCCGGTGGACGAGCGGCTCATCGACGACCTCGTCGCCCCCG
This sequence comes from Cellulomonas oligotrophica, assembly GCF_013409875.1. Taxonomy (GTDB): domain Bacteria; phylum Actinomycetota; class Actinomycetes; order Actinomycetales; family Cellulomonadaceae; genus Cellulomonas; species Cellulomonas oligotrophica. The sequence continues at coordinate 2,823,419 of NZ_JACCBK010000001.1, read as the reverse complement.
GGCGCGCGAACAACGTGGTGGCCGTGGTCCGCGAGGGCCTGTCGAACGTGGCCCGGCACGCCCGCTCGGCGGCGGTGTCGGTGCGCCTGGTCGTCGTCTCCGGCACGGGCGGCTCCGTCACCGTCGAGGTCGAGGACGACGGTGTCGGCGTGCCGCCGTCGCCCACCCGGGCGTCCGGGACCCGCAACCTCGCCCAGCGCGCCGAGGAGTCCGGCGGGACGTTCTCGCTGCTGCGCCCGCCCTCGGGCCGCGGCGCTCTCCTGCGCTGGACCGCGCCGCTCGACTGACGCCCGGTCGTGGACGTCGCGCCCTACGCTCGGCCCGTGACCGCCGACCCCGACGCGCCGCTGCTGACCACGGTCGTGGACGAGGCGTTCGTGCGGGCGGCCCGGCGGCACGTCGCCCGGGCCGCCCGGCGCGTCGTCGTGCCGCCGCTCGCCGTCGGGTGGGCGGCGCTGCTGGTCGTGGCCCTGCTCGAGACGCTGCCGGACGGGCCGGCCGCGTGGGTCCCGGCCGTCCTCGTCGTCACCGGGGTCGTCGGCGGCCCGTTCCTCGCCCTCCTGCTCACGGTCCAGCGCCGGCGGGTCGACCGCACCGTCGGCCGGCTCTTCCCCGTCGGGTCACGCGTCGACGCGCAGCTGCGGCCCGACGGGCTGTGGACCGAGAACCACGGCGGCGGGTCCCTCGTGCGGTACGGCCGCATCGTCTCGGTGCGGGCCGGCGACGGCGTCGTGGACGTGCGCACCGACCGCCCGCGCGCGATGCGGCTGGTCCCCGCGGCGCTGCTCACCGACCACCACCTAGCCGAGATCCGCGACCGTGCCGCCGCGGCGCGGCACGCCGGCCCCGCACCGCGCGGCCGCCCGGGGACCTAGGGTGCGCGGCATGGACCACGCCGACGACCGGGAGCTCGTGACCTGCACCCCGGAGGGCGACCTCGCGCGCCAGGCGGCGCGCGCGCTGGTCGGGGAGATGCTCCGGACCGGCTGGTGGATGCTGCCCGTGGGCCTGGTCGTCATCGCTCTCGCCGCGTACGCGGTGGTCCGCGAGCCCGTCGTCGTGGCCGTCCTGCTGGCCGTCGCGGTGGCGGTCACGGTGCCGTTCACCTTCTGGGACACCGCGCGGCGGATCCGGCGGCTCGCGCCCGAGGGCGCGTACGCGGCGCAGCTGCGCGCCACCGAGCTGTGGCTGCGCACGCCGCTCGGCGAGTCGTCCGTCGCCTACCGGGCGTTCTCCCGCGTCCGCCGCAGCGGCGACGTGGTGCTCCTGCGTCAGCGGGGCACGTCGGTGACGTTCGTCGTCCCCGCGGGACTCTTCCCCGGCGGGCTCCTGGACGAGCTGCGGGCACGGACGGACGCGGCCGCCGGCTGACCCGTCACCTCGCGGACCACCGCGGACGGCGCCATAGTGGGGTCCTGACGTCGTGCGACGCGGCGCCACGACCGCACGGACGACGGGGGCTGACCGTGGGACGACGAGCGACGACGACGGCCGGCGCGGTCGTGCTGGCGCTGGCGCTGGCGGGGTGCGCGGGCAGCGCGGAGCCCGGGGCCGAGGCGAGCACGGCGGCCGCGAGCGCGTCGGCGGGGCCGACGGACGCGGGGCTGCCGACCGACGGGGGGCTCCCGCCGAACATCGCCGAGACCACGTCACCGGGGGCGCCGGACGGCGTCGAGACGGAGGACGTGGCCGTCGTCGCGGGCCAGGACCCGCGGACGCTCCAGGTGGTGACCGTCAGCAGCAGCAGCTGCCCGATCCTGCCGACCGACGTGCAGTGGGACGCCGACGGCGAGGTCCTCGCGATCACGCTGACGGGCCCGGACGCGTACGCGGACGCGATGTGCACGGCGGACCTGGCCCCCACCACCAGCGTCGTCGCGCTGCCCGACGACGCTCCCGACGCCGCCGGCCTCACCGTCGAGATCAGCGGTCAGACGCTCGTCGTCGAGTGAGCCTCGGCGGGCGCGGGGCCCTCGGCGCTACCGCTCGCCCCGAGGCCCGACCCGTCGACGGCACGTGCGTGCGGCGTCAGGGCGACGGGGAGGGTGCCCAGTCGCCCACGCGCACGGTCGCGCCGTGGAGGATGTCGACGGATGCCGTGCCGGGCGGGTCGTCAGGCACCGCCTGCGCGACGGGCAGCGTGACCTGCGGCCCGTCGGGCACGGCGGTGACGAGCAGGGCGACGGTCGTGTCCGGGTCCTGCGACGTCGACATGGCCCCCCACCGCAGCTCCGACGTCGCGGCCTGCCCGGGCTGCAGCACGACGGCGGCCGGCTCGGCGGGCCGTGACCGCGCCGGTTCCAGGGTCAGCGAGGGCACGAGCGTGCCCGAGGTGCGCATCGCCGCCAGGTCGGGCATGCCCTGCAGGCGGCACGGCGTGGACGCGGCGCTGGTCGCGGTGACGCGGAGGAACCTGGACCCGAGGGCCACGTCGAAGCCGGTCAGGGCCAGCTCGAGCTCGTCGCCGGTGCACGCGCGCACGTCCTCCCCGGCGGCGGGCCGCGTGGCGTCGGCGGCCGCCGCGACGGCGTCCGGGCCGAGCACGCCCACGGTCTGCACGGTCGGCGACTCCACGCGGTAGGACGCGGCGCCCGCCACGTCGGCCGCGACGGCGTCGAGCCGGTCCGCGACGTCCTCGCGCACCGTGTCGTCGTCGACGTGCACGGCGAGGTCGGCCCTCGCCGCTCCCCCGCCGCGCAGCACCACCCGGTACACCCCGGGCCACGCCACGGCGTCGACGGCCACCCGGACGACGTCCTGGGCCGGGGCGTCGCCGGTGCGCACCTGCGCGACCTCGAGCCAGGCGTCCGCGACGTCGACGGTCGTGGTGGGCGTGCCGGCCTCGGCCGCGGCCGCCACCGCGCCGACGACGTCTTCCGTCGACGCCACCGTCACGAGCGTGCTGGCGTCGCCACCCGCGCCGGACGCGACGACCCGCCGCACGCCCGGCGCCCTGCGGACCTCCACGGCGGCGCGGGCGACCTGCGCGTCACCGCCGGGCCGGACGGTCACGGCGACGTCCCGGTCCGCGGTGGCGACCTCCAGCGACCAGACGACGGGGGCCGACGGCGACGCGGCGTCGGCCAGCGCCTGCACCGCACCGGGCACGGCGTCGACGTCGACGCCCCGGACGTCGAGGTGCGCGGCCCACACGTCGGCGGCGGTCCCGTCGGGCCGCACCGGCCCGGGGTACGTCAGGCACGTCGCGACGACGGACGCGACGTGGGGCGACGCCGCGACCTCGTCCACGACGGGCAGCACGGCCCGGGCGACCGCGATCGGCGCGCGCCCACCGGCCCCGTCGTCGCACCCCGGCGACGCCCTCCACGCCCGGGTCCCGAGCGCGGCGGCGGCGACCACGACCAGCGCGGCGGTCGCCGCCAGCAGGCGGAGCTGCGGTGGCCGCCGAGCACCACCGCCGGGCGACGTGTCGGGGGCGGGGTTCACCGCACCGACCGTAGCCGTCGTGGGCTCGCGGCGGGGCCGCTCGCGCGGACCGGGCACTGCGACGTCACCGGGCTGAGCGGAGAGCGCGGAACCGGCTCGTCGCGCCGGCACCCTAGGATCCGCGCATGGTTCGGTACCGGGAGCGCCGTGTGAGTGCACGCGCATGGTGGATCCTGCTCGGCATCTGCGCAGCGGCGTGCGCGGCGACGATCGCCGCGACCCCCGGCCACCCGGTGGACGTGGCGTCGGTCCCGCTCATCCCCGGGGTCATCGCGGCGATCACGATGTGGAGCGTCGGCCTGTACGGGAACATCACCCTGACCGACGACACCCTGCGCGTGGGACGCCACCGGCTCCGCGTCACCGACATGCACCCCTACGGCGTCGTCCCTGTCGGCGAACGCGTCGACGGCCAGATCATGGGCGGCGCCTACGGCTCCACCCTCGGCACCAACATCGTCGGCATCCAGCGCCACGACGGCACCACGGCCCTCGTCGAGACCCGCGACCCCGACGCCCTGCGCGCCGCGCTCCAGCAGGTCCTCGCGCCCCACCAGGCCCCCTTCCACCCCCCGTCGGCCCCCGCCCCCGCACCGGACCGGCACCGTGCCGCAGCGAGCACGGCGCACCGCGACGACCCCGGCGCGGCCGAGCGACCGTCCCCCGCCGCCGACGCCGCGGCCGGCGTCGACCTGTGGGCACCGCTCGGCTCAGCCGGCAGCACCGTCGTCGAGGACCTGCTGCGGCGGGGCTTCCACCTCGGGTCGACCGGGCGGGTCCCCTACCTGCACCGCGCGGACGTCCAGGTCGGCGACGTGCCCCTGCGCCTGGCGTGGTGGCAGCGCACCCTGGCCGCGGCGGTCCTGCACGGGGACGACGAGCGCGAGGTCGCCCGCGGCCGGTCCGAGCGCGGCACGGGGCCGCAGAACCTGGTCTGGGGGTACAGCCTCATGCCGCTCGACATGGGCGGTGCGACGATCCACGTCGAGCGGCGCCGCCGGGGCCCCGAGAGGTGGGCCCTGGACGTCACCGGCCCGGACGGCCGCGCCTGGACGTGGCACCCCGCCGGGCGCGTCTTCGCCCACCGCACCGAGCTCACCCGCGCCGGCGACCGCCGGCCCGTCGTCACCCACCAGCTCCGCCCCATCCCGGGTGCACCCCGCTCACCGGCCGGACCGCCCACCGTCACCTGGCGCGACGACGCCACTCTCGCCGAGGTCCTCATGCCCGTCATGTGGACGCTCGACCGGGTCTACGACGGGATCCTGCCCAAGGCCCAACGCCTCGCACGGTTCGACGTCCTCTGAACCGCCTGCCGGCCTTGGGCCCGGGGGTGCTGCGCCGGCTCGGTCAGCCGGCGGCCCGCACGCGGCGGTGGTGGCGCTCGACCAGGGAGGCCGCGGACCACACCGGCCCGCGGGCGGTGACGTAGCCGGCACCGGCGAGGTCGTGCAGGTGGGTCAGGACGTCGGCGGGGCCGAGCCCGCAGCGGTCGGCCAGGACGACGGCGTCGCAGGGGCCGTGCTGGGACAGCTCGAGCAGGACGAGGGCGCGCTGGGCGCCGCGGTCGTCGGGGACGGTGGACAGGTCGCCGGGCCAGGGGGCCGGGCGGGGGGCGCGCGTGAGCGCCACCACGGTGGTCATCGGTGCTTCACTCCTCGCGCACGCCGGTCCGGCGTGCGCACGTCTGTCGGCCTGAGCCCGTCGGCGCTGCGCCGTGGGCTGGCCGCGCGTCGCGCTCGTGCGCGCCGGTCGCGGCCGGTGAGGTCCCGTCCACCCGTCGACCCCGTCGTCGGGGTTCTGAGGGGTTCGGCCAGCGCGATGGACGCCGTCCAGGGAAGGACCTGCTGAGAACGACAAGGGCCTGGCACCGTCACGGTGCCAGGCCCCGTCCGAACTGCGCGCCCGAAGGGACTCGAACCCCCAACCTTCTGATCCGTAGTCAGATGCTCTATCCATTGAGCTACGGGCGCGTGACCCCGCAGGGCCGTCCAGAACGATACAGGGACAAGGCCCTGTGCCCAAACCGAGATTGCCCGGCCCGCGCGTGTATCCCGTCACAGCGTCGCGCGCTCCTCCAGAGGTGGACACCCGACCGGGTGCCCGGTGCCGAGGAGGACGCCATGGCGACCGCGACCACGTACCCGTCCGACCCGCCGCTGGAGTGCGACGTCGTGATGAAGGGCGGCATCACGTCAGGTGTCGTCTACCCGCGCGCGGTGTGCGAGCTGGCCCGCACCTACCGGCTGCGGTCCGTGGGCGGCTCGTCGGCCGGGGCGATCGCCGCCGCCGCGGCCGCCGCGGCCGAGGTCGGGCGCACCCGCGGCGGGTTCGAGCTGCTCGACGCGCTCCCGGACGAGCTCACCCGCACCGTCGGGCCCGGGCGCGGCTCGGTGCTGCTGCACCTGTTCCAGCCGACCCGCGCCACGGCTGGCCTGCACCGGGTGCTCGTCGGCGGGATGCGCCCGGTCGACGCGCCGCCCGCCGGCGCCGCACCCGTCGCCGCGCGGGGGCGCCGCGCACGACGCCGGCGTGCGCTGCTGGTCGTGCCGCACGCGGTCGGCCGCGCCTGGTCCCTCGCCCGCGCGGCGGCCCGCGGCTACCTCGGCTGGATGCTCGTGGGCGCCGTCCCCGGCGTCGCGGCCACGGCCCTGGCCTGGACGGCCGGCGGCGCGGCCCGCTGGTCCGGGGGCGTCGCCGGGGTGCTGCTCGTCGTCGTCGGCGCCGCCGTGGCCGTGCTGCTGGGCGTCGTGCGGTCCGTGGGCGCGATGACGGCGCAGGGGTACGGCATCTGCACCGGCATGCCGGGCGTGGACCACGGCGACGCGGCCGCGCTGACGCCGTGGCTCGCGCAGACCCTGCAGCGGCTCGCCGGGCGCGCCGACGACGGACCGCCGCTGACGTTCGGCGACCTGCGCGACCACGGCGTCGACCTGCGGATGATGACCACCAACGTCACCGAGCACCGGCCGACGACGATGCCCTGGTCGGGGCAGGACCTGTACCTCGACCGCGCCGCGTGGGCGGGGCTGTTCCCGCCCGTCGTGCTGGACTGGATCGTCGCGCACCCGCCGGCGGGCCTCGACCCGCTGACCGTCGCCGCCGCGGCCGACGCGGGCCTCGTGCCGCTGCCCGCCGGCGACGACCTGCCCGTCGTCGTCGCCACCCGCATGAGCCTGAGCTTCCCCGGGCTGATCACCGCGGTGCCGCTCGTCCACGTCGACCGGAACGACGACGGGCACGGCGACGACGTCGTCCTGCGCCGCACCACCGTCTGGTTCACCGACGGCGGGGTGTGCGCCAACCTGCCCGTGCACTTCTTCGACTCCCCGCTGGCCACCCGGCCGACGTTCGCGATCGACCTGCGCCCCTTCCCCGAGGGGCGGGACCGGGCCGCCGACGAGCGGGAGAACACGTCGCTGCCGACCACGTGGGGCGAGAGCACGCGGCTGCCGTTCCACCAGCTGCCCACCCGCGGGCTCGCGGGCATGGGTGCGTTCCTCGTCCAGGTCGTCGAGACGGCGCGCGGCTGGGTCGACGAGGGGCAGCTCGTCATGCCCGGCAACCGGGACCGCGTCGTCACGGTGTTCCAGGGTGAGGACGAGGGCGGCATGAACCTCGCGATGCCGCCCGCGACCGTCACGTCGCTCGCCGCCCGCGGCCGGGCCGGTGCCGCGCGGCTCGTCGAGCGCTTCGCGGGCGACGACCCCGCGGTGGTGCCGGCGCCGGGGTGGCAGGTGCACCGCTGGGTGCGGCTGCGCACCGCGACCGCCGGGTTCGCGCAGTGGTCGGCGACGTTCGCGCACCAGTTCCGCGCGCACGCGCCCGGGGCGACGCCGTTCGACGCGTGGGGGGACCCCGACCGGGACCCGCCCGTGCCCGACCTCGAGCGCGACCAGCGCCTGGACCTGCTGCGCCGCACCCGCGGCCTGCTGGACGTGGCCGACGCGTGGGCGGACGCCCGGGTCACCGACTCCGCGCCGCGCCCCCGCTCGCGGCTGCGGCTCGTGCCCGACGACGCGTCGGCGGCGTCGACCGCGCCGTCACCCGCGTCCGGCGCGGCACCGGCCCCGACCGGGAGCGAGGCCGCGACGCCGCTCACCTGAGGCCCGCCGGGGCTTCAGGGCAGCGGCGGTCGGCAGCGGAGCACCTCGAGGTCGGCACCCGCGACCCGGCACACGCCCGCCGCGTGCGGCACCAGCCACGTCTGCCCCGCCGCCAGCGGCGTGGTCGTGCCGTCCGCCGCGGTGAGCGTGCCTGCGCCGGCCACCACCACGAGCACCGCGTACCCGGCGTCCCAGCGGCCCGGGCCGCGGTGCCGCTCGGCGCGGAACCACCGTTCCGCGCCGGGCAGGAGCGGCCCGACGTCGTCGGCACGCGCGGTGCGCAGGGCCCCGACGTCGGCAGCCGACCAGCCGCGACGGTCGACGGCCCCGAGCGCGAGCCCGTGGCCCAGCCCCAGGTGCCCGTCGGCGGCGCCGTCGACGCCGAACCCGTCCCGCTCGAGCAGCACCGACAGGTCGGTGGGCTCCTGCAGCTCGACCACCAGGGCGCCCGCGCCGATCGCGTGCGGCAGCCCGGCGGGCACGAGCACCGTGTCCCCCGCCGCCAGGTCGAGCGCGTGCATCGCCGCCAGCATCGCGGCCGCGTCCTGCCCGCGGACCCAGCGCGCCAGCTCGTCGGCGGGCACGTCGCGGACGAACCCCAGGTGCACGCGCGCCGGGGCGAGCGCGACCCACGCCTCGGTCTTGCCGTGCGGGCACGCCAGGTGGCGCAGCGCGAACGGCACGTCCGGGTGCACGTGCACGGGCAGCCGCTCCCCCGCGTCGAGGAGCTTGACCAGCACCTCCGGCGCGGACCCGTACGCCTCGACGTGCGCGGGCCCGAACCACCCCACGGCGTCGGCGTCGAGCGCGTCGCGCAGCAGCCGCCCGTCGAGCAGCCGCGCGAGGCCGCGCTCGGGCTCACCGAAGAGCGGGGTCGTCGAGGCCACCCAGTCCTCGGGGACGTGCGTGCCGGCCCCGGGGACGCCCCGGAACGCGGCCAGGCCCGCGACGCCGGCGTAGAACCGGTCCGCCGGCTGGTTCGGCGGCAGCAGGACGGGGACGGGCGGTGCGACGAGCGGGGGCGTCACCACCGGAGCCGGCGAGGAACCCGCCGACGAACGTGTCCCCGAGGCCGATCGTCGTGGGCGTGGTCACGTCGACGGCGTGCGCCGGGACCGCGTGCACGCCCTGGCCGGCGACCGCCTCGGCGAGCGCGGCGCCTGCCGGCTGGACGGGTCCGGCGGCGACCGCGACCAGGTCGGCCGCCGTGAACGCGTCACCCCGCGCGTACCGCTCGGCGCCCGGCCCGACGGCCGCCGCCCACGCGCGTCGTGGTGCTCGCGGACTCCTCCAAGCTCGGCCGACGCCTGTTCGCCCAGGTGGCGGCCCTCGGGCGGGCCGACTACCTCGTCACCGACGCAGCACCGCCGCCCGACCTGGCGGCCGCGCTGGACGTCGCGGGCGTCCAGGTCCTCACGCCCGACGCGCCGCGGCCCGCCCGATGAGCGCGGACGGGCCGGGGCACGCGGCAGTGCGACGGGCTCAGCGCGTGCGTGCCGAGAGCGTCGCGAGCACGTCGGCGTAGGTGCCGCGCTCCCGGGCGAACCGCAGCGGGTGCACGTTCTCGACGAGCACCTGCGGCGGCGTCGGCGCCTGGGCCAGGAGGGCCAGCGACTCGGTCAGGAAGTCGTCGAGCGGCATGGCGTGCGGCGAGGCCTGATGCCCCATGAGCCCCGTGCGCACGGCCGGCGGCGCGAGCTCGACGACCTCCAGCCGCCCCGCGGTCTGCACGCGCAGCGACTCGGTCCACGACGCGAGCGCGGCCTTGGTCGCGCTGTAGGTGGGCGTCGCGGGCAGCGGCACGTACGCCAGGCCCGACGTCGTGGTGACCAGGGCGGCGCCGGGCCGGTCGAGCAGGTGCGGCACGAGGGCCGCCGCGAGGCGCAGGGGGCCGAGCAGGTTGGTGGCCACCGTGAGCTCGGCGGTCGCGAGGTCGTCGCCCGCGGTCAGGTCCTCGGGCAGCATGACGCCCGCGTTGAGCAGGACGGTGTCGAGCGCGGGGAACCGCGCCAGGAGGTCGTCGACGGCGGACGCGACCGACGCCGGGTCGGTGACGTCGAGGGTGAGCGGGTGGACACGGGGGTGGGCGGCGACCTCGGCGAGCAGGTCGGCGCGGCGCCCGGCGGCGACGACGGTGCTGCCGGCGTCGGCCAGGCGCTCGGCCAGACCGCGGCCGATGCCGGAGGTCGCGCCGGTGACGAGGACGGTGCGGGAGGTGAGATCCATGGCGACCACGCTGCGCCCGTCCGGCAGGCGTGACCAGAGCCGCGTCGATCCAGGGACCGCCGCTCCCTGGACGCCCGGACGCGGGCGCCGCACGCTGGGGGCATGGACCGTCCCGGGCTCGCCGACTTCCTGCGCACGCGGCGCGAGGGCCTGACGCCCGGCGACGTCGGCCTGTCCGACGGCCCGCGCCGCCGGACCCCGGGCCTGCGCCGCGAGGAGGTCGCCGCGCGCGCCGGCATGTCGACCGACTACCTGTCCCGCCTGGAGCAGCGGCGCGGCCCGCAGCCGTCGGAGCAGCTGCTCGGTGCGCTGGCGCGCGCCCTGCACCTCGACCTCGACGCGCGCGACCACCTGTTCCGCCTGGCCGGGCACCGTCCGCCGCCGCGCGGGCACCGGGCCGACCACGTGCCGCCCGCGGTGCTGCGGGTGCTCGACCGGCTGGAGGACACCCCGGCCATGGTCGTCACCGACCTCGCGGAAGCCGTCGTGCAGAACCGCCTCGCCGTGGCCCTCGTCGGCGACGAGGCCGCGATGACGGGGGTGCGGCGCAGCCAGTACTACCGGTGGTTCGCCGAGCCGGCGACCGAGCGGGCGCTCTACCCGCCGCGGGACCACGCCGCGCAGTCCCGCACCCTCGCGGCGGGGCTGCGCACCGCGCTGACCTCGGAGAGCAGCGGCACGCAGGCGCGCGCGATCGTCGAGCGGCTCACCGCGACGTCGCCCGAGTTCGTCGAGGTGTGGGCCGCGCACGAGGTCGGCCGCCCTCCGTCGCGCCGCAAGACCCTGCTGCACCCGCACGTCGGGGCGGTCGAGGTCGACTGCCAGTTCCTCTACACCGAGAACGCCGCGCAGGCCCTGCTCGTGTTCACCGGCGTGGGCGCCGCCGACGCCGACCGCCTGCGCCTGCTCGACTCCCTCGACGCCCCCGCACCCCGCTGACGAGCCGTCCCCGATGGACTTCTAGCCAGCACCCCCCCGGTTATGGCTACTCACCTAGCCATAACCCCCCCTCTTCTAGCTAGCCCTCGGTACTCTGACGGCATGCGCGACGACGAGATCCGGCGACACCTGACCCAGATGAACCCCTGGTGGCGCGCCGTCGTCTCCGGCACGGCACCGACCGCATGGGTCAGCGACAGCCGGACCTTGCGAGATCTCTCCCGGCACGACATGGGCCACCGCTCGACGATCCTCGACGACATCGCGACCGGCCCCCTCGACGACCAGCTCGTCGTCCTGTCGGGCCCGCGCCGCATCGGCAAGTCGGTCACCCTTCTTCAGACCATCGAGCGGTTGTGCACGCGCGACGACGTCGACCCGCGGCAGATCATCCACGTGCCGTGCGACGGCATGACCGTGCAGGACCTGCGCCGCGTCCTCGTCGTCGGCCGCGCGCTGACGTCCTCGGTCGACCAGGAGGGCACGCGGCGCCGCGTGTGGCTCTTCGACGAGATCAGCGCGATCCGCGGATGGTCCGCCGTGCTGAAGGGGGCCCGCGACAACACCGACCTCGGCGACGACACCCTGGTGGCCACCGGAAGCCGGTGGGCCGACGACGAGGACATCGAGGGCAATCTGCTTGCCGGACGGGCGGGCCGAGGCACACGGCGCCGCCGGACGCTGCTCCCGATGAGCTTCCGCGACCACGTGCGTGCGACGCTCCCGAACCTGGCGCTCCCGGAGACCCTCCACCCTGGCGCCCTCCAGGGCGCCGAGGCGCGACGGACCTTCGCCTCGTACGAGCTGTTCGTGGACGACCTGGACCTGGCCTGGCAGTCCTACCTGACGAGCGGCGGGTTCCCGCGCGCCGTGGCCGAGCACGCCCAGCTCGGAGCAGTCACCGACGGCTACATGGCCGATCTCGAGGCCTGGCTGCACCGCGACGTGGAGCCGACCGCAGGTCCGGAGTCGATCCCGCTCCTCCTCGACGCGCTGAGCCGCCGCGCGACGAGCCCGCTGAGCGTCGCCTCTGCGGCGCAGGACCTCGGTTACGCCAGCAAGGACACGTTCGACCTCCGGCTGCGCCGCATGATCGCGAGCCACGCACTGCTCCGGTGCCCCCAGCGGGAGGACGGCCGGTTCGTCCCACGCACGCAGGCCAAGTACTACCTCACCGACCCGCTCCTCGCCTGGCTCCCGCAGCGCCGCCGGGCGGGGGTGGGCGCGCCCGACATGACGCGACTGACCGAGGCGACGGTCGCCGTCACGCTCGCCCGTGCGGTCGACGAGCTCGACGAAGGCCGGTGGCTGCACGGCGACACCATCGGCTACACCCGGACCGGAGGCGACCGGGAGATCGACCTCGCTCCCGTCACCGTCCCGTCACCCGACGGCGCCACGAGCACGACGCCGATCGAGTGCAAGTGGGTCGACCGAGGGTGGAAGGGCGAGGCGAGGACGATCACGGGACGGTTCGGCTACGGCATCGTCGCGACGAAGACGCTTCTCGATCTCGACGGCCCCGTCTGGGCGGTCCCGGCCCCGCTGCTGGCCGCTGCGCTCCTCCCGCAGGGCCCGGCAGCGCGCTGACCTCGGGGCCCTTGGTCCCGGACGGCCCTGCCGTGGCATCGCCGCGCCACGGGCTTCATCGGCTCTTCATCGTTCCGCAGGGACGGCTCAGCAGGCCCGCCGGACCGTGAGGTGGTGCCGGACCGCCCGGCGCACCGAGGAGGCCGAGATGACCACCACCGCACCGTCCGCGTCGGGCACCGCCCCGCACCCCGCGCCGCGCCGCGCCGACCCGGGGACCACGGCCCGTGCCGCGGTCCTGGCCGTCGCCCTGCTCGTGGTCGTCGGCGTGGCGCTCGCCCTGCCCGTCTGGCCGGCGGGCGAGGACATGGGCTCGACGCACTACATGGGCCTCCTGGCGGACAACCAGCCGTGGAACCTGCTGCTGTTCATGGCCGTCCCGGTGGTCCTGGCCGAGACCCTCGCCGTCACGGAGCTCGCGGTCCTCTTCCGGCCCGCCGTCCCGCGCGCGGTCGCCGCGCTGAACCGGTACGCCGGGCTCGTCGCGGGCGTGTACTTCGTCGGCGTCGTCGTCTACCTCCTGCGGCACGCCGTCGTCCCGCTCACGGTGGGCGGCGGCTGGCGCGGCTGGGTCGACGTGGTGGCGGTGGGTGCGTACCTGCTGGGGGTGGTGCCGCTGCTCGGCATCACGCTGCTCGAGTCCCGCGTCGTCGGCGCCGGGTGGGACGGGCGCCGGCGCCTGGCCGTGCACGCGACGCTCGTCGGGGTGTTCCTCGTCGTGGCGCACGTCGCGATGATCGCGGGCATGGTCGACCCCGCCGTGGCCGGCTGGGAGCCGACGCACCTGATGGACGACGGCGCGACGATGCCCGGCATGACGCACTGACCACCGGCCGGGGGCTCAGGCGGTGGGCAGCGTGAGGGTGAACGTCGATCCCCCGCCCGGCCCCGGGCTGGACGCGACGAGGTCGCCGCCGTGCGCGAGCGCGAGCGCCCGGCTGATCGCCAGCCCGATGCCGGCACCGCCGCGGCCCCGGTCCCGCGCGGTGTCGACGCGGTAGAACCGCTCGAAGACGTGCAGCAGGTGGGTCGCGCCGATGCCCTCGCCGGTGTCCGCGACGTCGATCGCGACCGTGCCGTCGCCCGGCCGGGCGGACAGCGTGACCGTGCCCCCGGCGGGCGTGTGCCGCACGGCGTTGGTCAGGAGGTTGTCCAGCACCTGCGCGGCGCGCGTGCGGTCGGCCAGGACGGGCGGCACGCCGGCGGCGGGCACGACGACGACCGCGACCCCCGCGGCGGCGGCCCGCTCCCGGACCGCGGCCGCCGCGGCGTCGAGCAGCTCGGCGGGCGCGACGGCGGCCCGGTCGAGCGCGACGTCGCCGGCCTCGGCGCGGGTGACCGCCGCGAGGTCCTCCGCGAGCCGGGTCAGGCGCACCGTCTGCTCGCGCAGCACCGCGATCGTCGTGGCGTCCATCGTCTGCACGCCGTCCTCGACGGCCTCCACGTACCCGGCGAGCGTGGCGACGGGCGTGCGCAGCTCGTGGGCGACGTCCGCGAGCAGGCGGGCGCGCAGCCGGTCGGCCTCGTGCAGGCGGTCGCCCATCGTGTTGAACGAGGCCGCGAGGTCGTCGAACTCCCGCCCGAGGCCCGGCGCGGGGACCCGGTGGGCGTAGTCGCCCGCCCCCACCCGGGCCGCGGCGTCGGACACCGCCGCCAGCGACCGCCCGATCCGTCGCGCCAGCACGAGGCTGACGGCCGCCGACGCCAGCGCGGCCGCGGCGGTCGCGAGCGCGAGCGAGACGGTGCTGGCGTCGCGGAACGCCTCCTCCGCGTGCAGCACCGCGGCGTCGTGGTCGCCCACGCCCGCGCGCACCATGTGCTCGTGGAAGAGGCCCGGCCCGATGACGGACGCGACGAGCCAGGCCGTGAGCGCGCCGGTGGCCAGCACCACGACGATCGCGGCGAGCAGCCGGGCCACGAGGCCGCGCGTCGCCCCCGGCCTCACGCGCCCGTGCCGATCCGGTAGCCGACCCCGCGCACGGTCCGGACGAACCGTTGGGCCTCGGCCGTGTCGCCGAGCTTGCGCCGCACGTGCAGCACGTGGACGTCGACGAGGTGGTCGTCCCCGACCCAGCCCGGGCCCCAGACGGCGTCGATGAGCGCGCGCCGGGTCAGGACGCGTTCCGGGCGGGCCGCGAGCGCGGCGAGCACGTCCAGCTCGGTGCGGGTCAGCGGCACGGGTGCGCCGTCGAGGTGGACCTCGCGGGCGTCGACGTCGATCCGCAGCGGCCCGACCTCGAGCACGGTGCCGCCGCGGGCCGGCGCGAGCGTCACGTCGCGGCGGGGCCGGCGCATGAGCGCGCCGACGCGGGCCACGAGCTCGCGGGGGCTGAACGGCTTCGTCATGTAGTCGTCGGCCCCGACGGACAGCCCGACGAGCGTGTCGACCTCGTCGGCGCGGGCGGTGAGCATGACGACGTAGCAGTCGGAGAACGTGCGCAGGCGCCGGCAGACCTCGACGCCGTCGAGCCCGGGCAGGCCCAGGTCCAGCACGACGAGGTCCGGGTCGACGTCGCGCAGCACGTCGACGGCCTGCAGACCGTCGTGGCACACGACGGTCTCGAACCCGTCCCGCTCGAGGTACCCCGCGACGAGCCGCGCGAGGGCCTGCTCGTCGTCGACGACGACGGCCCGGCGGTCGGGGACGGTCTGCGGGGCGGTCACGTCCCCCATCGTGCGGCCCGCGCGGGCCGGGGCGCGCGATCTTCATCGAACCTTGATCGTCCGCCGACCGGACGCGCGGGCAGGTGGCCGCAGGCTGGAGGTGCGGACGGGACCGACGTCCCGCCCCCGACCCGAAGGAGCCCGATCGTGACCAGGACCCGCCTGCGCACCGCCGGTGCCGCGACCGCGCTGACGCTCGCCCTGCTGCTCACCGGCTGCGCGGGGCAGAGCGGCACGGACGCCGGCTCGGCACCCGCCGCGTCGGCCGACGCGGCCGGCGTGAACGAGACCGACGTGTGGTTCGCGCAGATGATGATCGTCCACCACGAGGGCGCGGTGGAGATGGCGGAGCTGGCGGTCGAGGACGCCACGACCGACGAGGTCCGGGAGCTCGCCGAGCGCATCCGGGACGCGCAGGGCCCGGAGATCGAGCTCATGCAGGGGTGGCTCGACGCGTGGGGCGAGCCCGAGCCGGCCGGCATGGACCACGGGGGCATGGACCACGGCGGGATGGACATGGAGGGCATGGACCAGCAGGAGGCCATGGCGTCGCTGGAGGGCCTCGACGGCCTCGACGTCGACCGGAGCTTCCTCGACCTGATGATCGCCCACCACCGGGGCGCGGTCGAGATGTCCGAGGTCGAGCTCGCCGACGGCTCCGACCCGGCCGCCCTGGACCTGGCGGAGCAGATCATCGAGGACCAGGAGGCCGAGATCGCGGAGATGGAGGACCTGCTGCGTGGCCTGTGACCGCAGCGCGAGCCCGGCGCCCGCGCCCGGAGGCCGTAGTGTCGCCCGGTGCCAGCGGACGTGAGCCCCACCGAGACGACCCCCGGGCTGACCGCGTGCCGGCTGTGCGCGGGCGAGACCCTCGAGGGTCGTGACCCGCTGCCCGGCGGGCAGGCGGCACGGCTGCGCGCCGTCGCGGACGCGGGTGCCGCGCGGCTGACGTTCGTCGACTGCCTCGACGAGTGCGAGCGAGGCGACGTCGTGGTGGCCCGCCCGTCCCCCGCCTGCCGGCGCTCCGGCGCGCGCCCGGTGTGGTTCGAGCAGCTCGCCGGCGACGACGCGACCGCCGACCTCGACGGCTGGCTGCGCGCGGGCGGCCCGGGCGCGTCCCCGCTGCCCCCCACGCTCGCGCCGCTCGTCATCACCCGCGCCGCCGCGACGGCCGACGAGGGCCTGCCGGCCGAGCCCTGACCGGGCGCGCCGCCGACCCTCCCGGCACGGCGGGGACGGCGCGGCACGATGCAGCGGTGAGCACCGGACCTGCCGCCCGCGTCCCGACCACGGTCGACGAGGTCGCGGCGGGCCTGCGATCGGCCCGGACCGCCACGTTCGAGCGAGCCGTCGCCGCGGCGGTCGGGCTCGGCGCCGAGGGTGACCGCGTGCTGGCCGAGCTGGACGACCTGCGTGGCTGGCGGGCCGTCACCGTGACCGCGGCTCTCGGCGACGTCGACGGACCGCACGGGGGCCAGGTCCTGCGACGCCGGGTCGCCGCCCGTGGTCCCGGCACCAGCGACGTCCGGTGGGCCGCGCTCCTCGCCCTCACCAAGCGTCGCGAGGACGGCGTGGACACCGTGCTCGCCGACGCGCTCGACGACCCGGACCGCGTCGTGCGGGAGTACGCGCTGATCGGCCTCGCCGCCGTCGGCGACGACCGCTGCTGGGACGACGTGCTCCGACGCCTGTCCGCCACGCTCTCCCGCACGCGCACGACCGTGCGCGGCGACGACCTCTCCCCCGTCATCACAGCCCTCGCCTACCTCCTGCGCCACGCGCACGACGACCGCGCGCGCGTCGAGGTGGTCGCCGGACTGCTGCGACGTCGGCTGGACCGCCTGGACGAGGGCGAGCGGCAGTGGCTCGACGCTCACTGGCCCGCCGTCACGTCCGGGGCCGCGTCCGCGCTCCCCGACACGACGGCCATGCACGAGAGCGTCCTGCGCGACCCGCTCCTCTCCCGCGCCGGCGCGCGATGACACCGGCCCGCGCCGCATGCGCCGGATGAGGTCCTCGGAGTGCCGACGATGCGTGACACGTCGATATCGATCGCTTAACCTCGCTCAGAGATCACTCTCGATGCTTAAGGGGACCCATGACGACCGGAACTCCTCGCGCGGTGGCACGGGCAGCGGTCGAGATGGGCGAGTCGCTCGGCCGGTGGCGCCGGCTGCGCGAGCTGACCCTGGCGGAGACCGCCGACCGCGCCGGGGTCGGCGTCACCACCCTTCGACGCATCGAGCAGGGCCGTGGCGGCACGATCGAGTCCCTCCTGCGCGTCGCACGGGCGCTGGGGGTGCTCGACCAGCTCACCGCGTCTGTCGACCCGCTGACGACCGACGTCGGACGACTCCGTGCCGCCGAGGCGCTGCCGGCTCGTGTCCGTCGCCGGCAGCCGTCGTGAGCGGGCCTCCCGTCCGGGTCTGGGTGAGCGACCGCGGGACGGACGTGGACGCTGGGACCCTGTACTCGCACCGGCGCGGGCGCACCGAGTCCGCCACCTTCGTCTACGCCTCGTCCTTCGTCGCGCGCCCCGGTGCGTACGAGCTGGACCCGACCCTTCCGCTGAGCACGGCACCGACGCAGACCCCGGTCGGCACACGCCTGTTCGGAGCGCTGAGCGACTGTGCACCGGACCGCTGGGGACGCACGCTGATCTCAAGGGCGGAGGCACGGACCGCACGCGAGGAGGGGCGCGCGGCGCGCACGCTCGGCGAGATCGACTTCCTGCTGGGGGTCCGTGACGACCTGCGTCAGGGCGCGCTGCGGTTCAGCGTGGACGACGGTCCCTTCCTCGCGACGGACGACACCGGCGTCCCCGCGCTCACCGACCTGCCCGAGCTCATGGCCCTCGCCGACGCGGCCGAGCGCGACGACGCGCCGCTCCCGGACCTGAGACGGCTGCTCCGCGTGGGCAGCTCCCTCGGCGGGGCCCGCCCGAAGGCCCACGTCATGACTCCCGAGGGCCGGGTCGCCATCGCCAAGTTCCCCTCGGCCGCGCACGACACGTGGAACGTCATGGCCTGGGAGAAGGTGGCCCTGGAGCTGGCCGCCCGTGCGGGGATCGACGTCTCCGCATCGCGGCTGCTGCGGCTCGCCGGGCGGCACGTGCTCGTCGTCGAGCGGTTCGACCGCACCCCTGCGGGCCACCGCGTCGGCTACGTCAGCGCGATGACGATGCTGGAGGCCACCGACGGCGAGCAGCGCAGCTACCTCGACATCGCCGAGGTGATCGAGGAGCGCTCGTCCCGCACGGGCCGAGACCTGGCCGAGCTGTGGCGCCGCCTCGTGCTCAGCATCCTGGTCAGCAACACCGACGACCACCTGCGCAACCACGGCTTCCTGCACGCCGGGGGCACGTCGTGGCGCCTCGCCCCCGCGTTCGACCTCAACCCTCAGCCCGAGCCGGGCCCGACGCACCTCTCGACGTACGTCGACGGCGCCGACGACGCCGCGACCCTCGACCTGGCACTGTCGGTCGCGCCGGCGTTCCGCCTCTCTCCGACCGCCGCGCGGCAGGTGCTCGCCGAGGTGGCGGCGGCGGTCAGCGACTGGCGCACGATCGCGTCGCAGTGGCTCCCCGCCAGCGAGATCGAGGCGATGGCACCGGCGTTCGCCGCGCTGGACACCGTGCCGGACGCCATCTCCGGCTGACGTCCCGCAGAGCAGAGCAGCCCGGGCCTGAGGGGCCCGGGCTGCTGCCGACGTCGTACGACATCGACCGGCGGAGACGGTGGGATTTGAACCCACGGAAGGGTTGACCCCTTCACGGCCTTAGCAGGGCCGCGCACTAGACCTGGCTATGCGACGTCTCCGAGTACGGCGTCAGGGTACCGGGCCACGGGCGGTGCGACCAAAGTGTCTACGGGGCGCGTCGTGGCGGGCGCCGTGCTCAGTGCTCGAAGCCCCACTCGCGGTCGGTGACCATGCGGGCGACGGCGAGACCGACGGACAGCGCGGTGACGATGAGCGCGGCCTGGACGCCGTACTCGAGGGCCTGCGTCACGTCGCCGTTGGACAGGTGGTAGACCGCCCGGTAGGCGGGGACGCCGGGCACCATGATCGTCACGGCGGGGACGTAGACGGTGATCCGCGGGATGTTCAGCCGGGGCGCGATCCACGCGGCGAGCAGACCGACGAGGAACGCGGCGACGGCGGCGGACGCCTGCGGGGGCCAGGCCAGGTCGGCCACGGCGACGATCCGCAGCACGTTCGGCACGGCGGCGACGCCGGCGGCGACGAGGGCCATGCGCCACGGGCTGTTGAACATCAGGGCGAAGCCGAGCACGCCGACGAACGACGCGAGCAGCCGCAGGGCCAGCAGCAGGCCGGGGGCGATCTCGATCGGCATCGGCGGGTCGGGGCGCAGGCCGACGACGATCGAGACGGCCCAGACGGCGAAGGCCGCGGACACGAAGATCATGACGGCCCAGGTCAGGCGCGCGACGCCGGCGGAGAAGTCGAGGCGGGCGAGGTCGAGGGCGCCGGTGACGAGCGGGAAGCCGGGGACGAGGAACAGGGCCGCGGCGACGTACCCGGTCTCGTGGACGCCGCCGGTGGCGCCGACGGCGTGGAGCACCTGGACGAAGCCGAGGTACGCGGTGGCGGACAGGGTCGCGGCGAGCATGGTGACGCCGAACTGGTTGAGCCCGCGGTGCAGCAGCGTGCGGCGCAGGGCCTGGCCGAGGCCGGCGCCGACGAAGGCGCCGAGCACCTCGATGGGCCCGCCGTTGTTGAGGAACGCGAACGCCGCGCACGCGATGGCCGCCCACAGGCCGTTGAGCACCACCGGGTACAGGGGCGGCTTGCTGGCGATGCGGTCGATCTCGGCGCCGACCTGCTCGACCGTGACGGGTGCCTGCGCCTCGACGCGCTGGGCGAGCAGCTCGAGCTCGGCGAGGCGGTCGGTGTTGACGCCGACGGTGCGGGACTCGGTGACCTCGGTGCGGAACGAGCGGCCCCGGTGCGAGGTGGTGGTGATCTCCGTGAGGGTCACGTGCGCCTCGTGGCGGTCGATGCCGAGCGCGCGGGCCACGCGGGCCATGGAGGCCTTGACGCGGTAGGAGCCGGTGCCGGCGGACAGGCTCAGCCGTCCGACGCGCAGCACCGTGCCCGAGCGTCGGATGAGCTCGAGCTCGTCGTCGTCCGGTGTCCTGGGCACGGGCCCATCATGGCGCTGCGTGCGGCCCGACGGCAGGACGTCGGCCCCAGCCCGGGCCCGGCGGGGTGCGAGACGCGTCACGTCGCGCGTTTCCGACCGGTGAACTCTTGCGGCGCCCCTTGCCGCGGGGCCGTGCGGTGCGGGAGCGTGTGCCCACTTGGTCGATCGACCAAGATCGTCGGACGGGGAGGAACCGTGACCGCACGCCGCACCGCCGTCGTCACCGGCGCCAGCTCGGGCCTCGGCGCCGGGATCGCCCGGGCGCTGGCCGCCCGCGACCACGACGTCGTGCTCGTCGCCCGCCGCGCGGACCGGCTGGAGGCCCTCGCCGACGAGCTGCGCACCGCGCACGGGGTGGCCGCGCACGTCGTCGCCGTCGACCTCGCGGACCCCGCCGGGCCGGCCCGGGTCGCCGCGGCGGTCGCGGACCTGGGCCCCGACGTGCTCGTCAACGCCGCCGGGTTCGGCACCGCGGAGAACCTCGTCGACGAGGATCCCGCGCGCATCGCGGAGGAGGTCGACGTCAACGTCCGCGCGCTGACCGTGCTGACGCGCCTGCTGCTGCCGTCGCTGCTCGCCTCGCCCGCGGGCCTGCTCGTCAACGTCTCGAGCACCGCGTCGTTCCAGCCGGTGCCGGGCCTGGCCGTCTACGCCGCGACCAAGGCGTACGTGACGTCGCTGACGGAGGCGGTCTGGGCGGAGACGCGCGGCAGCGCCCTCACGGTGGTGTGCCTGTGCCCGGGCCCGGCGGACACCGAGTTCTTCCAGGTCGCGGGCACCGAGCGGTTCAAGGTCGGGCAGGTCGTCACGGTCGAGCAGGTCGTCGACGTCGCGATGCGCGCCGCCCGTGGCCGCGGCCCGCTGCCGACGGCGGTCGTCGGGTGGCGCAACCGCGTCACGTCGGTGCTCACACCCCGGCTGCCGCGGCGGCTCGTGCTCACGGTGACGGCCCGGCTGACCGGCGCCACGGAACGCCGCGAGGCACCCGTGACCGTCGCGGCGGGCACGGGCGAGCAGGCCCGGTGACCGCGCGCCGGAGCGTCGAGGAGCGGCGCGCCCAGCTGGTCGAGGCCGCGGTGCGGGTGATCGCCCGCGACGGGGTCGCCCAGGCCTCGACCCGTGCCGTGACCACCGAGGCCGGGATCCCGCTGGGCCAGCTGCACTACGCGTTCGGCACCCGCGAGGCGCTGCTCGACGCCGTCATCGCGCACGTCACCGACACCGAGCGGATCGCGGTGCAGCACGCGCACGTGCCGCCCGGGGCGACCGGCCGCGACGCCCTCGCGCACCTGCTGCGCACCGGGTTCGAGGGCTACCTCGACCTGCTGGCCGCGGACCCCGCGCGCGAGACCGCGCTGCTCGACCTGTTCGTGCACAGCCTGCGCCGCGGCGACGCCGCCCCCGTGCCGCAGTACGTCACCTACTACGGGGTCGCCACGGACACGCTCGCGCACGCCGCCGCCGTGACCGGGTGCACGTGGCGGGTGCCGCCCGCCGACGCCGCCCGGATGCTCGTCGTCACCCTCGACGGGCTGACCACCACGTGGCTGGCCGACCGCGACGACGCCGCGGCCCGCCGCGCCGCAGCCCTGCACGCCGACCTGCTCGCCGGGCTGGCCGACCCGACGCCCGAAGGAGACGACCGTGCTCACTGACCTCGACCCCCGCGTGAGCGCGCACGTCAACGCGCACGCCGTGCTCGGCGCGATCCCCGCGCTCGTCGACCTCGCCCCCGACGCGCAGGCCCTGCTGGCGGGCCTGCGCGCGCCCGTCGTGCTGCGCGTCGTCGCCCGCGGCGGCCCGAGCCTGACGCTCACCTTCCGGTCCGGCGGCGTCGCGCCCGGCCCCGACGCCGCCGCGCAGGCCCGTCGAGCCCGCCGCGTCACGCTGCTGACCGTCTCCCCGGAGCACCTCAACGGCGTCGTCGCCGGCACCGCGCAGCCCGTGCCGGTCGGCGGGCCCGCCGGCCTGGGCTTCCTCACCCGCGTGTTCGTGCCGATGAGCGCGCTCCTCGCCCGGTACCTGCGCCCGACGCCCGACGACCTCGCCGACCCCGCGTTCGCCCGCGCGTCGACCCTGCTGACGCTGACGGTCGCCGTCGCCGCGATCGCCGTGGTCGGCAACGAGGACCGCTCCGGCCGGTACTCCGCCGCGCACATGGCCGACGGCGCCGTGGACCTCGAGGTCGGCGACGAGCTGCGCTACCGGCTCGTGGCCCGCGACCACCACCTCGTCGTCGACCCGTCGCCGACCGGCCCGCCGCGGGCCGCGCTGCGGTTCGCGGACCTCGGCGTCGCGGGCGACGTGCTCACCGGCCGGTCGTCGGCCATGGCGTGCATCTGCGACGGCTCGCTCGCGATGCGCGGCTACATCCCCCTCGTCGACAACGTCTCGCGGATCCTCGACCGCGCCGGCCACTACCTCGGAGAGTGAGCGCCGCCATGACCACGCCCTACACGTACGAGAAGAGCCGGGCCGCGTTCGCCCGCGCCACCCGCGTCATCCCGTCCGGCATCTACGGCCACCAGGGCCCCTCGGAGGGCGTGTACGTGCCCCGCGAGGCGTTCCCGCTGTTCTCGGCGCGCGCCGCGGGCTCGCGGTTCTGGGACGTCGACGGCAACGAGTTCATCGACTACATGTGCGGCTACGGCCCCAACGTCCTCGGGTACCACGACCCCGACGTCGACGCCGCCGCGCAGGCCCAGGCCAGGCTCGAGGACGTCGTGACCATCCCGTCGACCGTCATGGTCGACTTCGCCGAGCTGCTCGTCGACACCGTGGCCAGCGCCGACTGGGCGTTCTTCGCGAAGAACGGCGGCGACACCACCACCCTCGCGGTGATGACGGCGCGCGCCGCGACCCGTCGCAAGAAGATCGTGCTGTTCGGCGGGTACTACCACGGGGTCGCGCCCTGGGCGCAGAAGCTCGACTACCCCGGGGTGCTCGAGGAGGACGTCGCGCACGTGCTGCACGCGCCGTGGAACGACCTGGCCGCGCTGCGCCGCCTGTTCTCCGAGCACCGCGGGCAGATCGCCGGCCTCGTCGCCCAGCCCTACATGCACGGCAACTTCGTCGACAACGTGCTCCCCGACCCCGGGTTCTGGCAGGGCGTGCGGCGCCTGTGCGACGAGCACGGCGTCGTCCTCGTCGTCGACGACGTGCGCGCCGGCTGGCGCCTCGACATCGCCGGCTCCGACCACTTCTACGGGTTCGAGGCCGACCTCATCTGCTTCTGCAAGGCCCTCGCCAACGGGTACAACGTGTCCGCGCTGTGCGGCAAGGACTCGCTCAAGGACGCCGTCTCGTCCC
Source organism: Cellulomonas oligotrophica (assembly GCF_013409875.1). GTDB lineage: Bacteria > Actinomycetota > Actinomycetes > Actinomycetales > Cellulomonadaceae > Cellulomonas > Cellulomonas oligotrophica. Next base: position 2,799,974 of record NZ_JACCBK010000001.1, on the reverse strand, counting down.
TGACGTACACGGGCTCGTACTGGATGAGCGCCGTGCCCTTCGCCGCCGGGATCGCCACCATCACCAAGCTGCGCGACACCGACGCCACCACCCGCTTCCGCACCCTCGGCACCCGCCTCACCGACGGCCTCGTCGGCGCCGCCCGCGAGCACGGCTTCACCCTCGTCGCGTCCGGCGAGCCCGCCCTGTTCTACCTGCGCCTCGCCGACGACGACTCCCTCGGCCTGCACCAGGCGTGGATCGCGCAGATGGTCCGCCGCGGCGTCTTCCTCACCTCCCACCACAACCACTTCGTCAACGCCGCCCTCACCGAGGCCGACGTCGACCGCACCGTCGAGATCGCCCACGAGGCCTTCACCGCCGTCCGCGCCGACCGCCCCCTGCCCGTCGGGGCGTGAGGCCTCGTCCGTCGACGGCCGAACCACGCCTCGGTGCGTGCGGGCAGGCAAGGGAGGCCCTGGCAGGGCCCCCCTTGCCCGGGCCGGGCCGTCGTAACGTCGGAGCATGCAGACCGAGCAGGAGACCCGCGGCCCCCTGAGGAGGCAGCCCGCAGCGACCGCGTCGGCCGGGCCGACCAGGCCGACCGGGCCGACCTGCCCTGACGGCGACCGGCGGGTCGGGTGGCTGCGTCGCGAGGACCTCCCGACGGGGTGCCGCTGATGGACCTGTCCGACTTCCTGGCCCACGCACGCCGCGGAGACGTCATCGCGAAGGGCTCGGACGCGATGGCCTTCGTCCACGCGACCGCCCAAGACGCGCTGCGCATCACGGCCGAGCTCAACGCCCGGTACCACCCGCCCGACGAGGTCCGCGACCTGCTGTCGCTCCTGACCGGAAGGCCCGTCGACGACTCCGTCACCCTGTTCCCGCCGTTCCACTGCGAGTTCGGCAAGAACCTCGTGCTCGGTCGCGACGTCTTCATCAACCAGGGGTGCCGGTTCCAGGACACCGGCGGCATCACGATCGGCGAGGGGACCCTGGTCGGGCACGGCACCACGATCGCGACCCTCGACCACGCGGTCGACCCCGCCCGTCGGGCCGACCTGCTCCCCGCGCCCGTCGTGATCGGCAGGAGCGTGTGGATCGGCGCCGCCGTCACGATCGTCCCCGGGGTGACGATCGGCGACGGGGCGATCGTCGGGGCCGGTGCGGTCGTCACGAGGGACGTCCCCGCGGACACGGTGGTCGCCGGTGTCCCCGCCCGCACGATCCGCCCGACCGGCTTCGAGACGCCCGCCCCGTAGGTACGCGGGCCCGAGCGCCCGGACCGCACGGCCGGCAGGGGTCAGACACCCTCGGCGCCGTAGGCGCGGGCGCGGGCGCGGTCCGCGGCGGAGGCGGCGCGGTCCAGGGTGCGCTGCGCGGCGCGGACCGCCTTCTCCTGCTGGCGGGCGTGCTGCTGGGCGGCGACGAGGCGCTCGTCGGCGCGGGGCAGCGCGGAGCGGGCCTCGGCCAGGCGGCGGCGGACGTCCGCGAGCGCACGGACCAGCTCCTCCTCGGCGCGGTAGGCCTCCTCCGAGGCGCGCTGCGCGTCCTCGAGGTCGCGGCGGGCGTCCTGGTCGGCGCGGGCGGCGTCGTCGTGCCGGGTGCGGGCCTGCGCGAGGGTGTCCTCGGCGGCGGCGAGGGCCTCGGCGGCGCGTGCGCGCTCGCGCTCGGCGCGTTCCCGGTCGCGCTCGGCGCGGACGCGCTCCTGCTCGGCGCGGCGGGCGGTGGCGTCGTCGGTGCGTGGCGTGGCGGGTCGCCCAGCGGGGACGGCGGCGGGCGTGGCGGCGCGGTCGGGTGCCGTGGCGTCGTCGGTGACGGCTCGGCGCCCGGGTGCGGCGTCGGCACCAGCCTGGCTCGCTGAGCCGGCGCGAGCCGCACCGTCGGGGTCCGGGGTGTCGGGGGTCGCGCCGAAGCCGACGTGCTCCTGGGCGTGGGTCAGGGCGCCGGAGGTGACGGCCTGCGCGGCGGCGGGGTCGAGGAGCGCGGCGGTGAGGGTGCGCTCGACCTCCTGCGCGGCGGCGTCGGAGACCTTCTGCCCGGCGGCGGAGGCGAGCCGGCGGGCCTGCTGGGCGAGGCCGGCGACGAGCTTGCGGCGCTGGGTGGTGAGCTCGCGCAGCGCGGGGCCGTCGAGGGTGCGCTCGGCCTCGCGCAGTCCCTCGCCGACGGCGCGGACCTGGTCGGCGAGGGAGGGGTCGTCGCGGACGAGGAGGTTGACGGCCCAGGCGGCGACGGTGGGCTTGCGCAGGGCGGCGACGCGGGCGGCGAGGTCGCGGTCGCCGGCGGTGCGCGCGGCGCGGGCGGCGGCGTCGCGGCGGGCCACGAAGTCGCCGAGCGGGCCGCCGTACAGGTCGTCGACGGCGTCCTCCCAGGCACCCATCGCCCCAGCGTGCCCGAGCACGGGCGGCGCGGCGCCCCGGCGCGCGGGCATGATCGGGGCATGGACCCGAGCCGCTGCCCCTGCCTGAGCGGTCTGCCGTACGCGGAGTGCTGCGGGCCGCTGCACGCGGGGCGGGTGGCGGCGGGCACGGCGGAGCAGCTCATGCGCTCGCGCTACAGCGCGTTCGCGGTGGGTGACGCGGACTACCTGGGCCGCACGTGGCACCCGTCGACGCGGCCGGCGGACCTGACGCCCGACCCGGACCTGCGCTGGTACCGGCTCGACGTGGTGATGACGCGGGCGGGCGGGCCGACGGACGACCACGGCGTGGTGGAGTTCCGCGCGTTCTACCGGCACCCGGACGGGCCGGGGTCGTTGCACGAGGTGAGCCGGTTCGTCCGGGAGCGCGGTGCGTGGCTCTACGTCGACGGGGCCGTGGACGGTCGCTGACCGACCGGTCGGTCAGTGCCGGGGCGCCCGGGTGGGCAGCCAACGGTTGCCGTAGCGGCGGGTGAGGCTGCCGTCGGTGGTCTCGGCGAGCTCGTCGAGGCGGCTGAGCACGGCCCAGGCGACCTTGCGGGCCTGACCGTCGCCGGGGACCTCGAAGCGGACGGTGACGCGGGCCTGGCCGCGGACGACGCCGAGGTCGAAGGACTCGACGGTCGCGCCGGGGCGGGCGGCGTCGACGGCGGCGGGGAGCACGTCGGGGGCGGCGGTGCCGGGTCGCAGGAGGCCGATCGCGGCGGTCACGCGGTACGACGGCACGCGCCCAGCCTGCCACCCGCCACGCGACGTCCCGCATCGTGAGACGGATGCGGGAACCGGGCGCGAGACGTGCTGGCATCGGGCCATGACCAGCGCGCCCGTGCACCACGCGACCACCGTCGCGTGTCGCCGCTGCTGTCGTCGCTGAGCGCTCCCGCGCCGGCCCCGCCCGACCCCGCGTCCCCTGACGCGCCCGTCCGGCCCCTCGTCCCTCGACGAGCCCCCCGCCACCACCCGTGGCAGACTCCCGCACCACCCAGCGAAGGACTCCCATGCGTCGCCGTCTGATCCCCAGCATCCTCGCCGTCACCGCCCTCGGCCTGGGCCTGGCCGCGTGCTCGACCACCGACGAGGCCGCCCCGACCGCCACCTCGGGCGGGCAGGACGACTCCCTGACCTCCGTGCAGGAGGCCGGCGTGATCGTCTTCGGCACCGAGGGCACCTACCGCCCGTTCTCGTACCACGAGGACGGCTCGGGCGAGCTGACCGGCTTCGACGTGGAGATCGCGCGCGCCGTGGCCGCCGAGCTCGGCGTCGAGGCACAGTTCGAGGAGACCCAGTGGGACGCGATCTTCGCGGGCCTGGAGTCGGGCCGCTTCGACGCGATCGCCAACCAGGTCTCCATCACGCCCGAGCGCGAGGAGGCATACACGTTCTCCGCGCCGTACACCTTCAGCCGCGGCGTCGTCGTGGTGCCGGAGGACGACACGTCGATCACGTCGTTCGCGGACCTGGAGGGCAAGACCACCGCGCAGTCGCTGACCAGCAACTGGTACACGCTGGCGGAGGAGTCCGGGGCGAACGTCGAGGCCGTGGAGGGCTGGGCGCAGGCCGTCGCCCTCGTGCAGCAGGGCCGGGTCGCCGCGACGATCAACGACGAGCTGACGTTCCTCGACCACGAGACGCAGACCGGCGGCGACGGCCTGAAGGTGGCCGCCGAGACCGAGGACGTGTCGCGCCAGGCGTTCGCGTTCGCGGCCGGGTCCCAGGAGCTGGCCGACGCGGTCGACGAGGCCCTGGCCACGCTCGCCGAGGACGGCACGCTGGCGGAGATCTCGCAGACGTACTTCGGCGCCGACGTCACCCAGGAGTAGCCGACCGTGGAGGCACCGGACTGGGGGCTGGCGGCGTCGTCGCTGCTCCCGATGATCGACGGCGCCGTCCGCGGCACCATCCCGCTCGCGCTCGTGTCGTTCGCGGGCGGGATGGTGATCGCGGTGGCCGTGGCGCTCATGCGGCTGTCGCGGCGGCGGGCCGTGTCGTGGCTCGCGCGCGCGTACGTGTCCGTGGTCCGGGGCACGCCGCTGCTGGTGCAGCTCTTCGTGATCTTCTACGGGCTGCCGTCGATCGGCCTGCTCATCGACCCGTGGCCGAGCGCCGTCATCGCGTTCTCGATCAACGTCGGCGGGTACGCCGCGGAGATCGTGCGCGCCGCGATCCTCTCGGTGCCCCGCGGGCAGTGGGAGGCCGCGTACGTCGTCGGCATGTCGCACCGCACCGCGCTGGTGCGCGTCATCCTCCCGCAGGCCGCCCGGGTGTCGGTGCCGCCGCTGTCCAACACGTTCATCTCCCTGGTCAAGGACACCTCGCTCGCCTCGCTCATCCTGGTGACCGAGCTGTTCCGCGAGGCCCAGCAGATCGCCGCGTTCAGCCAGGAGTTCATGGCCCTGTACGTGCAGGCCGCGGCCCTGTACTGGGTGATCTGCCTGGCGCTGTCCGCGGTCCAGGGCCGGCTCGAGACGAGGCTGGAGCGTCATGTCGCGACCTGAGGACCGCCCGACCGAGGACGCCCCGACGACGTCCGAGCCGCTGCTCACCGTCACGGGCGTGCGCAAGGCCTTCGGCACCACGCAGGTGCTCGACGGCGTCGACCTGACCGTGCACCGCGGCGACGTCGTGGCCGTGATCGGCGCGTCGGGGTCCGGCAAGACGACGCTGCTGCGCTGCCTCAACGGCCTGGAGACCCCCGACTCCGGCGTCGTCGCGATGTCCGGCGGCCCCCGCGTCGACTTCGCGACCCGCCCGCCGCGCCGCGCCGTGCACGCGCTGCGCGACCGGTCCGGGATGGTGTTCCAGCAGCACAACCTCTTCCCGCACCGGACCGTGCTGCAGAACGTCACCGAGGGCCCCGTCGTCGTGCAGAAGCGGCCCGCCGCGCAGGCCGTCGCCGAGGCCGAGTCCCTGCTCGCGCGCGTCGGGCTGGCCGACAAGCGCGACGCCTACCCCGCCCAGCTCTCCGGCGGGCAGCAGCAGCGCGTCGGGATCGTCCGCGCCCTGGCCCTGCACCCCGACCTGCTGCTCTTCGACGAGCCGACGTCCGCGCTCGACCCCGAGCTCGTCGGCGAGGTCCTCGGCCTCATCCTCGAGCTCGCGCGCGAGGGCTGGACGATGGTGATCGTCACCCACGAGCTGCAGTTCGCCCGCGAGGTCGCCGACACCGTGGTGTTCGTCGACCAGGGCCGGGTGCTGGAGCAGGGCCCGCCCGACCAGGTGCTCCGCGAGCCCGTCGAGGAGCGGACCCGCCAGTTCGTCCGGCGCCTCCTGCACCCGTTCTGACGGGGCCTGGACACCGCACCGGCACCCGGAGGAGCATGCGGACGTCCAGGACGTCGCGCACCGGGGGGTCGGCCATGCCGGACAGGAAGAAGTCGTTCGACGACCTGGACGAGGCCGTCCAGGTCGCCGCGAAGGACGCGCAGCACGACGGGACCGTGGACCCGATGGGCTACGGCGGGGGCGGCGGCGCCTGATGCCCGAGTCCTGGGGTGGTCTGGTCGCGCTGCTCGGCCTGGTCACCCCCGGGCTGGTCTACCGGGCACGCCGCGAGCGGCGGCACCCCGCCCGGCGCGAGACCGCCTTCCGGGAGACCGCGGGGATCGCGCTGGCCAGCCTCGTGCTCACCGGCGCCTCGCTCGTCGTCGTCGGCGCCCTGGCGGAGGTCGTCCCGTGGCTGCCCGACGTCGGGCGCTGGCTGACCGAGCCGTCGTACGGGGGCGAGCACTACCGGCAGGTCGCGGTCTTCGTGCTGCTCGTCGTCGGCCTCGCCTGCGGTCTGGCCGTCGGCGCCGACCAGGTCGTGGCCGCCACGGCGCACCGGCGCACGTCCCGGCCGGGCCAGGACGACGCCCCGACCAGCACCCGGCAGCGCCTGACCGGCATCCACGCGATGCGGCGCGCGACCACGACCGAGGTCCCCGCGGGCGCGCGCACCTGGCTGTGGGTGGCGCTCGACGACGGTACGCACCTCAAGGGCCTGCACCGCGGCTCCGACGCCGGGGAGACCGACGGGGCCCCGGAGATCCTGCTCGGCCACCCCCTGCGGTGGGCAGCACCGGCGGCGGCCGGCACCCCGCTGGTGTGGACCGAGCTGCCCGGCGTGTGGGACTCCGTCGTCGTGCCGCGCGGGCGCGCCCAGTTCGTGGTCGTGGAGTACCTCGACGCCGACGACGACGCCGTGCACCCCACCGGGCCGGAGGGCACGCCGCGCGGCTGAACCGCCGCCACGCCCCGGGCGGACCCGGCAGGATCGGCCCATGGCAGCAGCGCAGCTCCCGACCCTCGACGGCACCGCCCCGCACGCGCGCGGCGTCGTCCACCTCGGCGTGCCCTACGCCGAGAGGTCCGGCCGCACCCTGCACCTGCAGGTGCTGTGGCCGCCGCTCGAGGACGAGGACTCCCCCGCCACGTTCCCCACGGTCGTGTACGTGCAGGGCTCCGGCTGGCGCGAGCAGATGCTCGGACGCACGCTGCTCGAGCTCGGCGAGCTCGCCCGGCGCGGGTACGTCGTCGCGGTGGTCGAGCACCGGCCCTCCGTCGTGGCGCCCTTCCCCGCCCAGGTCGCCGACGCCCGGACGGCCGTGGCGTTTCTGCGCGAGCACGCCGCGACCTACCGCGTCGACCCCGCGCGGATGGTGCTGGCCGGCGACTCGTCCGGCGGGCACACCGCCGTGATGGCCGTGCTCACCGACGGCGACCCGGCGTACTGCGACGAGCCGACCGCCGAGCCGCTCGGCCTGCGCGCCGTCGTCGACCTGTCCGGCCCCACGGACATCGCCCACCTCGACCCCGACCCGACGAGCACCGCGCACACCGCCCCCGACAGCCCCGAGGGCCTGCTGCTGGGCGGCGTCGACGTCCGGGAGAACCCCGACCGCGCGGCGGCCGCCACGCCCATGACCCACGTGCGCCCCGCGTCCGAGGTCACGCTGCCGCCGCTGCTGATCCTGCACGGCGACGCCGACGACGTCGTGCCGTTCGAGCACAGCGTTCTGCTGCACGACGCCCTGCGCGACGCCGGCCACCGCGTGACCCTCTACCGGCTGGCCGGCGCCGGCCACGGCACGGGCGGGTTCTGGGCACCGGCGACCCTCGACGTCGTCGACGACTTCCTGCGCGCCGCGACGGCGTGATCACGGGGTGTGGCGGAGGGCAAGGGATTCGAACCCTTGAGTACGGGGTCACCGCACTAACGGTTTTCAAGACCGTCGCTTTCGGCCGCTCAGCCAGCCCTCCTGGCTCGCGGGACCCTAGCAGAGCACCCGCTGCCCGGCCCGGCGCGGGCGCACGGCAGCGCGCCGGACGTGACGTCGCCGGCTGGCGGGGGCCGCGCGGACGTGCCCACACTGGCCGCGCAGCGCCGCAGGGGGCGACGCCGCACCCAGGGGGAACCATGCGCACCACCACCACCACCACCGCAGCCGCCGTCCTCGTCGCCGGCGTCTGCGCGACGCTCGTCGCCGGACCGGCCCACGCCGCCGGGCCGGCACCGTCGTGCGGCGACACGCTCACGCAGGACACCGTGCTCGCCGCCGACCTGACCTGCGCCGAGGGTGACGGGCTCGTCCTGGCGCCGGGGGTCACGCTCGACCTCGGCGGCCACGCGCTCACCGGTCACGGCCGGTCCGCCGGCTCGGGCGTCGTCGCGCCCGCGCAGGGTGTCGTCACGGTCACCAACGGCGTCGTCCGCGGGTGGCACCGGGGCATCACCGCCCACGAGGACCCCGGCTCGCCGTCGCCGGAGGGGCTCGGCGGCACGCTCTACGTCGACCGGGTGGTCGTCGAGGACACGACCTACGGGATCCGGGCGCGCGGGCGCGTCGACGGGCAGCACAAGCGGGTCGTCGTCGACCGCTCGACCATCCGTGGCGACGGCAACGGCACGGGCATCCTCGTCCACCACGGCACGGTCGACACCCGCCGCAGCACCGTGCAGCGCCACGCCGTCGGGATCCAGGCGGGCGAGTCCCGGGTGACGCTGAGCCGGTCCGTCGTGCGCGACAACGGCACCGGCGCCGCCACCGAGCAGACCCGCCTGGAGATCACGTCCTCCTCCCTCGTCGGCAACCGGTTCGGCGTCTACACCAGCTACGCGGACGACCTCTTCGTCAGCCACTCGGAGATGCTGCACAACGGGCGCGGGCTCTTCCTCGCGGCCTCCGACGGCACCGCGCGCGTGCAGGACACGACGTTCGCGCGCAACGACGTCGGCATCGACCAGACGGGCAACCTGGCGCTCGTGCGGCGGGTGACGTTCCGCGAGAACGGCACCGGGTACCGGGTCGCGGCCGGCACCTGGGCGGGGCCGTGGCAGCAGATGAGCGAGGTCGTCGACAGCACGTTCACCGACGGCGGGGACGGGCTGGTCTCCGCCCAGGACGGTCTGCGGGTGGGCGGCAACGGCGCGTCGGGCAACTCCGGGCGCGGCATCCACGCCCCCGGTGCGACCGACCTCGGCGGCAACACCGCGTCGGGCAACGGGACCGAGCCGCAGTGCGTCGGGGTCTCCTGCACGCCCGGCGGCTGACCGGGCCCGCCTCGCCCAGGCGTCCCCGTCCTGGCGCGCCTACCCTGGCAGGGCGACGTCGCAGGGGGCGGCGCGCACCCAGGGGGACACCGCCATGCGCACTTCCACCACCCTGCCTGCACTCGTCCTGGCCGTCGGCGCGACGCTCGCCGCGGGCCCCGCGCAGGCCGCACCGGGGCCCGCGTGCGGGGACACGCTCACGCAGGACACCGTCCTGACCCGCAACCTCACCTGCCCGTCCGGCGACGGGCTGTGGCTCGAACCCGGCGTCACCCTCGACCTCGGCGGCAAGGTGCTCGCCGGGCACGACGGCGGCAGCGGCGTCGTCGCCCCGTCCACGGGCGACGTCGCGATCGTCAACGGCGTCATCGCCGGCTGGGGCACCGGGGTGACGGGCTGGGACCCCGGACAGGACGAGACCGGCGCCTGGCCGGAGCTGAGCGGGACGGTGCTGCTGGACGGGGTCGTCATCCGCGGGGCCCGCATCGCCGTCTGGGCCTCAGGACGCCTCTACAGGTCCGAGCACAAGCACGTCGACATCGTCCGCTCGACCCTCCGGAACAACGTCTTCGGGCTCATGGCGTTCGGCAGTTCGGCGAGGTTCGACCGGTCGACGGTCCGCGACAGCCGCTACGGCGTCTTCGGCCGGCAGGCGACCATCGCCCTGGACCGGTCCGTCGTGCGGGGCAACACCGTCGGCTACTGGAGCACCGGCGAGACCACGCTCACGCTCACGTCGACGGCGCTCCTCTTCAACACGAAAGGGCTGTCCCCCGCCGATGGCGACGTCATCACCATCGACAGCTCGGACGTGCGGGGCCACGACCTCGCGCTCGACCTTGCGGGGCGGGGCGCCTCGGTCGAGCTGACCGCAACCACCCTGACCCGCAACGAGGTCGCGGTGCACGCCTCCGACTCGTTGCGCGTGGAGGGATCGACCTTCCACGAGAACGACGTCGCCGTCACGGTCACGGACGGCGGTTCCGGCGGCGTGGCAGATCCCGTCGAGGTCGTGGGCTCGACCTTCTCGGACGGGGGCGACGGGCTGGTCGCCGAGGTCCCCGGCGTCCGCGTGGGCGGGAGCACGGCGACGGGCAACGCACGCCACGGGATCCACGCCCCCGGTGCCATCGACCTCGGCGGCAACACCGCCTCAGGGAACGGGACCGAACCGCAGTGCGTCGGGGTCTCCTGCACCCCGGGCGGCTGACGGGACGTTTTCACCCGGGCGAACCGGGGCATCGGGGACTTTCCGCCCCGCGCGGGCCGGACCACACTGGCGACGCGACGCCGCAGGGGGCGGCGCGCACCCAGGGGGACATCGCCATGCGCACTTCCACCGCCCTGCCCGCACTCGTCCTGGCCGTCGGCGCGACACTCGCCGCGGGCCCCGCGCACGCCGCGCCGGGGCCCGCGTGCGGGGACACCCTCACGCAGGACACCGTCCTGACCCGCAACCTCACCTGCCCGTCCGGCGACGGGCTGTGGCTCGCCCCCGGCGTGACCCTCGACCTCGGCGGCAAGGTACTCGCCGGGCACGACGGCGGCAGCGGCGTGGTCGGCCCGCCCACCGGCGACGTCACCGTGACCAACGGCGTCATCGCCGGGTGGCGCACCGGCCTGACGGCGGACGACCCCGGGTACGACCCGGAGACGGGCGACTGGGTCGAGCTCGGCGGGACCGTGCACGCGGACCGCGTCGTGCTGCGCGACAACGGCACGGGGATCGACGGCACCGGGCGGCTCTACGGGCAGAGGAAGATCTTCGCCGTCGACCGCTCGACCCTGCGCGGCAACGTCACGGGCTTCGCGACCACCGGCGGGTACGGGTCGTTCCACCGCACGACGCTGCGCGACAACGGCATCGCGCTCTACGCCAACACCGGCGGGGTCGCGGTGAGCCGGTCGGTCCTGCGCGACAACGACTACGCCTTCTCCGGCGGCGGCGAGTCCGGGATCAGCGTCACGTCGACGGCCGTGCTCGACAACCGCATCGGCTTCCAGGCGTGGTTCATGGACTCCGTCGAGATCACCCGGTCCGAGGTCCGCGGCCACGACGTCGCGCTCGACATCGCCGGCGACGCCGCCTACACCATGGTCCACGACACCACGCTGACCGGCAACGACGTAGCGGTCGACGTGCACGGCAGCCCGTTCGAGGTGCGGCGCTCCACGTTCCGGAAGAACGGCGTGGCCGTCCGCTCCGCCGAGGACTCCTGGCCCGAGGCGCCCTTCGACCGCACCGCCGAGGTCACCGGCAGCACGTTCGCGGACGGCGGCGACGGCCTCGTCTCGCAGTTCGCGGGCATGAAGGTCGGCGGCAACACGGCCACGGGCAACACGGGCCGCGGCATCCACGCACCCGGCGCGCAGGACCTCGGCGGCAACACCGCGAGCGGCAACGGCACCGAGCCGCAGTGCGTCGGCGTCGTGTGCACCCCGGCGGGCTGAGCGCGTTTCACCCGGGCGAACCGTGCGATCCGGGACTTACCACCCTGGCGCGGACGTGGTCACACTGGCACCGCAGCGTCGCAGGGGGCGACGCGCACCCAGGGGGACAAAGCCATGCGCACTTCCACCGCCCTGCCCGCGCTCGTCCTGGCCGTCGGTGCGACGCTCGTCGCCGGCCCGGCGCAGGCCGCACCGCCCGGTCCTGCGTGCGGGGAGCACCTGACCGTCGACACCGTGCTCACCCGCAACCTCACCTGCACGTCCGGCGACGGGCTCACGCTGGCGCCGGGCGTCACGCTCGACCTCGGCGGCAAGGTGCTCACCGGGCACGACACCGGGCGCGGGGTCGTCGGGCCGCCCACCGGGGACGTGACGGTCACCAACGGCGTCGTGACCGGGTGGGGCACCGGGGTGACGGCCGACGACCTCACGGGCACCGACCCGGAGACGGGTGACGACCTCGAGCTCGACGGCACCGTCCACGTCGTCGGCGTCGTGGTGCGGGGCAACGGCACCGGCGTCGACGGCACCGGTCGGCTCTACGACAGCTTCAAGACCTTCGCGGTCGACCGGTCGACGCTGCGGGGCAACGGCACCGGGTTCTCGACGGTCGGCGGGTACGGCACGTTCACGCGCACCACGCTGCGGGACAACGACGTCGCCCTCTACGCGAACACCGGCGGTGTGCGGCTGGAGCGCTCGGTGGTACGCGACAACGGCACCGGGTTCGACAGCGGCGGCGAGGCGGGGATCGACCTGGTGTCGACCGCGTTCCTCGGCAACGACGTCGGGATCCGCACGGGGTTCATGGACTTCGTCACCGTCGAGCGGTCGGAGCTGAGCCGCAACGGCACGGCCATCGACCACGGGCCCGGCGGGTCGTACCTGCGGGTGCAGGACACGACGTTCGCGTCGAACGGCACGGGCGTGGCCGCGCACGGCGACGAGATGGCGATCACCGGCTCGACGTTCCGGAAGAACGACGTCGGCGTGTCCGTCGAGCCGGACAGCTGGCCCGACGCCCCGTGGGAGCGGGTCACCTCGATCGTCGGCAACACCTTCGTCGACGGCGGCGACGGCCTGCTCTCGCAGTGGGAGGGCGCACAGATCGGCGACAACTCAGCGACCGGCAACGACCGGTGGGGCATCCACGCCCCCGGCGCGGACGACCTCGGGCTGAACTCCGCGTCCGGCAACGGCAACGAGCCCCAGTGCGTCGGGGTGGTCTGCGCACCGACCGCGCCCTGAGGCTCACCGGTGCGCCTGCTGCCCCGCAGGCGCACCGGCCCACCCCGCCCCACCCCGGAGACCACCATGCGCATCACCACGGCCCTGCCCGGCCTCGCCCTGGTCGCGGTCGCGGCGCTCGGGGCGGGGCCCGCCCACGCAGCACCCGCCGGCCCAGCCTGCGGCGACACGCTCACGGTCGACACGGTCCTCACCGCCGACCTGACCTGCGCCGACGGGGTCGGGCTCCGTCTGGGCCCAGGCGTCACGCTCGACCTCGACGGCCACGTGCTGCGGGGCGGGAGCCTGCGGCAGACGGGCGTCGTGGTGCCGGCGGGCGGCGACGTGACGATCACCGACGGCGTGATCACGTTCTGGGGCGCCGCCGTCGCCGACCACGTGTACGACGGGGCCCCGGACGTCGCGGCGCCGGGCCCGCTCGGCGGCACGGTCCACCTCGACCGGGTGGTCGTGCGCGACGGCATCTACGGGGTCCGCACCGTCGCGCACGAGGACGGGTCCGCCACGACGGTGGACGTCGACCGTTCGACGTTCTCCCTGGTCAACGCCCCGCTGTGGATCGACGGCGGGGCACTGGTGCTGCATCGCTCGACCCTGCGGGACAACAGCTCGGCGGTCGTCCTCCGGGGTGGTCGGGCGACGATCACGCGGTCGGTGCTGCGCTCCAACGACGGCGCCGTGAACGTCAGCGAGGGCGGCTCGGCAGTCGTCCGATCCACCGCCTTCCTCGGCAACGCCGCCGCCGTCGAGACGTGGTCGGGCGGGTCCGCCGACGTGCGCAGGTCGGAGATCCGGGACAGCACGACCGCGGTCCGGCTCAACGCGGGATCCGGGTCGACGGTCGTCACGGACGTCTCGATCACCGGGGGCAGCCGAGGGATCCAGGCCGAGGGCGGGACGCTCGTCGTCGAGCGCGTGCACCTGGCCGACCACACGGACGAGTCCGTGGTCCTCTTCGCTCCCCCGGCCGGGCAGGCGGCGTCGGCGCGGATCGTGGGGAGCACGTTCCACGACGGCGGTGACGGCGTCGTCTCGGCCTGGGGCGCCGGCCTGAGCCTGGGCGGCAGCACCGCGACCGCGAACGCCGGCTGGGGCGTCCACGCGCCCGGGGCCGTCGACCTCGGGGGCAACGCCGCCGGGGGCAACGGTCTCGAGCCGCAGTGCGTCGGGGTCGTCTGCGCCGCAGCGCCCTGACGGCCCTCCGCCGCCCGCCACCAGGCCACTGGCGGGCGGCGCGGGACGTCAGGGGCGGGGGCAGGCCCGCTCGGCCGCGCCCCGACGGCGCAGGAGCCCGACGCCGACGACCGCCAGCGCGGCGAGCGCCATGGTCACCTGCTGCGGTGCGGCCGCCAGGAGCGCCGCGGCACCGACGACGCTCAGCCCGGACACCGCGTCGCAGGGGCCGCAGCCGAGCACGTCGGCGGCGCGCTGACCGCGCACGGGTACGTACCCGGCGAGCAGCACGGCACCGGCCACGGCCGTCAGGGCGACGACCACCGCCCACGCCACGCCCGGCTCGGCAAGGCCTCCGCCCGCGGCCACCAGCAGCACGAGCAGCACGGGAGCCAGTGCGACCCCGACCACGACGCGCCGGGGCGACGGCGCGCGCCGGGCCGCGGGGGCCGTCGGCGCGAGGACGTCCACGGTCAGTGGGCGGCGGTCGCGGCGACCTGGCGGCGGACCTCGTCCATGTCGAGCGCACGGGCCTGCTGCACGAGGTCCTCGAGCGCGGACGCCGGCAGCGCGCCAGGCTGGGAGAACAGCGGGACGCCGTCCCGGAAGATCATGAGCGTCGGGATCGACGAGATGCCGGCGGCGCCGGCGAGGGCCTGCTCTGCCTCGGTGTCGACCTTGGCGAACACCACGTCGGGGTGCGCCTGCGACGCGGCCTCGAAGACGGGCGCGAACATGCGGCACGGGCCGCACCAGGACGCCCACCAGTCGACGAGGACGATGCCGTCCTGCTGGACCGTGGCGGTGAAGGTCTCGGACGTCAGCTCGACGGTGGACATGGCCCCTCCCGGGTGGTCGACTGCGAGGAGCATACCCCCCGGGGTATGCTCCTCGCCATGGTGACCCTGCTGACACCCGGCACGCTCCCCGCGCGCGAGCCCGCCCGCACCGCCGTCGCCGCCTCCCGCGCGCTCCGCGCCTGGACGCCCCGGCAGGTCCGCGCCGCCGTCCTCGCCGGCACCGTCGCCGCACTCGTCGTCGGCCTGTCCACCGTCCTCGTCCCCAACCCCGTGTTCAGCCGGGAGATCGCCACCCTCGCCTGGAACTACCCCGTCTGGCTCGTCGCCTCCGCGCTCACCGGCATGCTCGCCGCGACCTACGTGCGCCCGACGTCCACGCCCGACCCGTCCGACGACGAGCCCGTCGGCACCGCCGGACGCCTGGGCATGGTCGGCGGCCTCCTCACCTGGTTCGCCGTCGGCTGCCCGGTGTGCAACAAGATCGCCCTCCTCGCGATCGGCTACTCGGGCGCCCTCACGTGGTTCGCACCCGCCCAGCCGTACCTCGCGGCCCTCGCGATCACCCTGACCGCCGTCGCGCTCGTCTGGCGCCTGCGCGGCCAGGTGATCTGCCCGGCACCCCGCCGCGCCGCCCGACCCCGCCGCGACGCCCGCGCGGTCAGGGCAGCCGCGAGACCGTCACCCAGCCCGGGTCGCCCGTGACGTGCGCGAGCTCGTCGCACGTCAGCTCGATCGCCGACGCCGCGTCGCCGCACGCGGGGAACACGCTCGCGAACCGCTGCAGCGACGTGTCGAGCCGCACCGTCGCGGACGGCGGGTTGCCGAACGGGCACACCCCGCCGGGTGCGTGCCCCGTGAGCTCCTCGACCTCGTCGCCGCCGAGCATCCGGGCCTTGACGCCGAACGCCGCCCGGAACGCCGCGTTGTCGACACGCGCGTCGCCGGCGACCACGACGAGCAGGGCGGTCCCGGGCTCCGGGCCCCGGAAGCTCAGGGTCTTGGCGATGCGCGCCGGCTCGACCCCCAGCGCCTGCGCCGCCAGCTCGACCGTCGCGCTCGAGCGCTCGGTCACGATCACGTCGTCGGCACGGCCGAAGCGCGCCAGGTGGGCCCGGGCGAGGTCGAGGGACACGGGGTGACCCTAGACGACGGCGGTCCGGACGCGCCGACGGCCGCCTCCCCGTGCGGGGAGGCGGCCGTCGAGGCGGAGCGGGACGTCAGCGCGAGCGCAGACGCTCCATGGCGAGCTGCACGAGCGCGATGAGCGCCTGCTTGGTCGCCGCGCGCGAACGCGCGTCCGTGTAGAGCACCGGTACGTGCGCGGGGATCGCGAGCGCCTCGCGCACGTCCTCGAGCTGGTGCTTGGCGATGCCGTCGAAGCAGTTCACGCCGACGACGAACGGGATGCCGCGCGACTCGAAGTAGTCGACGGCCGGGAAGCACTGGTCCAGGCGGTCCGTGTCGACCAGGACGACGGCGCCGATCGCGCCGCGCACCAGGTCGTCCCACATGAAGAGGAAGCGGTCCTGGCCGGGCGTGCCGAACAGGTACAGCCACAGCTGGCCCGGCAGCGCGATGCGGCCGAAGTCCATGGCGACCGTGGTCGTGTTCTTGCGCTCGGTCTGGCCACCGGCGTCGTCGACGCCGACCGAGTGCTCGGTCATCGCGGCCTCGGTGTTCATGGGCTCGATGTCGGAGATCGACCCGATGAAGGTCGTCTTGCCGACGGCGAAGCCACCGGCGACGACGATCTTGACGACTGTGGGGGCGACTGCGCCGGCGTTCCCCGCCGGAGCGGCGACGGCGGCGTCAGAGGGCGGAAATGCCATTGAGAACACTCTCCAGCACGCTCAGGGACAGGGCGGGGGACTCACCGGTGTTGACCTCGACCGGCTGAGAGGTGTGCACGCGCACGTAGTTGGCGTCGGTGAGGTCGGACACGAGGATCCGTACCACACCGATCGGCAGGTGCAGCAGCGCACTGAGCTCGGCCACGGAGATGTAGCCGGCGGAGGCGTGCTGGATGATGGCCCGCTTCTCGGGCGGGAGGCCGGTACCCGCCACGGCGCCCGGCATGACCTCGACCAGTGCCTCCAGGGGCAGGTCGGACCGTGCAGAACGCACGCGGCCGCCGGTCACGGCGTAGGGCCGGACCGTGCGGGCCTCGTACTCGATGTGCTCGCTCATGTGCGAGGACCTGGCCTCAGGCCACCGGGGCGCGCGTGGCGCCGTCGACAGGGAGCTGGCCGCGCATCTCGGAGATGAGCTGCGGGGTCAGGGTGGCCTCGGTCCGCGAGACGAGCATCGCCATCTCGTAGCCGATCAGGCCGACGTCGCAGCTGGAGTCCGCCACGACGGCGAGGACGGAGCCGTTCGAGACGCTCATGGTGAAGAGGAACAAGCTGTCCATCTCCACGATCGCCTGGCGCACCTCCCCCGCACGGAGCTGGCGCGCAGCGCCACGGGTCAGGCTCGACATCCCGGACACGATGGCCCCGAGCGTGTCGCCGCTGGTGCGGTCGAGCTGCTCGGACATGGCCATGAGCAGACCGTCGGCCGACACCACGAGCGTGTGGCGAGTGCCGGGCACGGTCCGGACGAAGTTGTCCAGGAGCCAGCCGAAGTTGGCTGCCTCGGTGCTGAGCGCGGTCACACTTCCTCCTTCATGGTGCAGTCAGGGCCGACTGCGGGCTGGGACACCCCGGCGGTGCGGACACCGTCGGGAACGGGGTTGGCGAGGGTCACGACGGGCCACCTTCCTGGCCGTTGGTCGCCGCGCGGCGTCCGCGCGACGTTCCGGACTGGAAGCTCGAGAGCCGCGAACGCAGCTGCTCGGCATCACGCTCGACCGGCTGCTCCTCGGAGAGGGGCGGTGCGGCCGGGACGGCGCTGGGAACACGCCGGGTCAACTGCTCCGCGCTGCCGCCGAGTGCGCTCGGCCGGTAGGCCGAGAGCTGGCTGAGCTCGGAGAGAGCTTGCTCCTGGATGTCCGACCGCAGCGCCAGCATGGCCGCCACCTCGTCGTCCAGGGTGCCGATGCGCGGTGCGACCGACGGCTGGGGGGCGACCGCCTGCGGGGCGGAGGCCGGCTGTCGCGGCCCCGACCACTCGGGCGGGCTCCACGAGCCGGTGCTCGCCGGCGCGGGCGTGGCCGCCGGGGGCGACCAGGTCGGCGCGCCCCAGGAGCGCTCGGCCGGGGCCGGCTCCGGGGTCGTCGGTGCGGACCACGCAGGGCTGTCCGTGACCGCGGGCGTCGGGTCGGAGTACGGCGTGCCGTCCTCCTTGCGCCGCGTGAACATCTGGCCCCATCGTCCCCGCTTCGGGGAGTCGTCGCCGTAGGACTCGCCGGTCGGGGCCCACGCGGGCGCCTCGCCCGTGGTGGACGTGACCGCGTCGGCGGCCTCGACGGGCGTGAACATCTGCGTCGGCTGCTCGACCGGTGCCGGCGACCAGGCCGGGGCGGCCTGCTGCGGGGCGGGCTGCGACCAGCTGGGTGCCGCTGCGGGTGCCGGGGTCGGCTCCCACGCGGGGGCGGCGGCCTCCTGCTGCGGGGCAGCAGGCTGCTCGGGCGCCCACGCCGGGGCGGCGGGCTGCTCGTCGGCCTGCCAGACCGGCGCCTGCCACTGCTCGGCCGGGGCCGGCTGCTCGGCGACGGGCTGCTCGGGCGCCCAGCCCTGGTCCTCGTAGGCCGGGGCGGCGGGCTCCGCGTAGCCGTTGTGCGCAGGCTCGGCCGCGTAGCCGTTGTGCGCAGGCTCGGCCGCGTGGCCGTGGTGCGCGGGCTGCGCACCGGCCGCGGGGTCCGGGACGACCGGCATCGAACCGGTGTGCCAGGACCGGGCCTCGTCGAGCGAGTGCTCGAACGGCACGTAGGGCGCCGTGTAGCTGACCACGGGCTGCTCGGAGGTCGCGGCCCAGCCGGAGTAGCCGCTGTACGCGGTGAACGTCGGCGCGGGCGTGTCCTGGGCGGGTGCCGCGGGCTCCTCGGACCACGACGGGGCCCAGGTCTGCTCGGCCGGCTGCTCGGCCCACGACTGCGCGGGGACGGGCTGCGGGGCCCACGTCTCCTCGTCCGTCTCGGGCTCGGCGGGCTGCGCCGGCGCCTGCTGCCAGGACTGCGCAGCGGGCTCCTGCTGCTCCCACGACGGCGCCGCGGCGGGCTGGTCCCACGAGGGGGTCTCGGCCTGCTGCTGCCACGCGGGGGCGGCGGGCTGCTCCCAGGACGGGGCCGGGGCGTGCTGCGGCTCGGCGGCGGGCGCGTCGGCGTACGTCGGGCCCCAGGCCTGGGCGGCCGGCTCGGCCGGCTGCTCCCACTGCTGCGGCGCGGGCGCCTCGGGCTGGGCCGGGGCGGACGCGGCGGGCTCGCGCCGCGAGGGCACGGGCCACCCGTTGGACTGCGGCTCCTCGTCGGGGACGAGGCCGGGCACGGACATCGACGTGCCCGTCTCGGCCGGGGCGCCTGCGCGCCCACGGAAGCCGGAGAACAGGCCGGCACGCGCGGCCGGGTCGGCCGGGGGCGCGACCTTCGGCGCCTCGGGCTCGGGCTCGGCTGCCCAGGCGGGCGTCGCCGACCGGGTCCGGCTCGGCAGACCGGTGGCGGTCTGGCGCACGACCTGTGCGGGCGACCACTCGCCGGTGTCCACGCCGAGGTCGGGCGACAGGTTGGTGGCCTGGGCCTCGGGCAGGACGATGTTGTCCTCGTCGAACGTCTTGCGCGACCGCGACGGGAGCGCCGCACCGCCCTGCGTCGGCGCGGGGCCGACGGGCTGACGGGTGGGCTGCTCGGGGACGGCGGGAGAGAAGCCCGTGTCGTCTCCGCGGCGGCGGCGCGGCAGGCCCAGCTGGGTCTCGCCGTCGGTCAGGCCGGCCAGGTCGACCTCGCGCACCTCGGGTGCCTCGACGGCGCCGTAGGGCGTCTGGACCGCGGGCGTCACGGCCGAGGGGGCCGGCGACGTCGGCGCGAGCTGGTTGACCTCGTTGGCCGAGAACAGCGTGCTCGGGAAGCGGACGACCGCCTCCGTGCCGGTACCGCCGGCGCGCTTGCGGAGGGTGACCTCCGCGCCGAGGCGCTGGGCGAGCCGGCCGACCACGAAGAGGCCGAGGCGCTGGGCGCCCAGGGCGTCCGAGGCGGAGACCGACGCGATCTTGTGGTTCGCCGCCTCGATCTCGTTGTCGGCCATGCCGAGGCCCTGGTCGGCGATCGTCACGACGACGCTGCCGCCGGTCACGCCGGTGGAGACCACGACGGGCGTCTCCGGCTCGGAGAAGACCGTCGCGTTCTCGAGGATCTCGGCGAGCAGGTGGGCCGCGGACAGGGCGTTGAAGCCGAGCATGTGCGGGTCGACCTGCAGGTCGAGCTCGACGCGGTCGTACTGCTCGATCTCGGAGGAGGCGGTACGGATGACGTCCGAGAGCGGCATGGCGTCGCGCAGACGACGACCGGAGTCGATGCCGGCGAGCACCAGGAGGGACTCGGCGTTACGACGCATCCGGGTCGCGAGGTGGTCGAGGCGGAAGAGGTTCGCCAGCGTGCCGGGGTCCTCCTCGGCGCGCTCGAGGGAGTCGATGAACGACAGCTGCCGGTTCAGGAGGACCTGGTCGCGGCGGGCGACGTTGACGAACATCTCGGCGATGGAGCCACGCAGCGCGGCCTGCTCCTGGGCGACCTGGATGGTCGTCGCGTTCACCGAGTTGAAGGCCTGGGCCAGGCGGCCGACCTCGTCCTGGGAGCGGACGGGGATCTGCGGGAGCTGGATGTCCGGGCCCTCGCCGGGGACGGCGACCTGCTCGACCAGGCGGGGCAGCTGCTCGCGCACCTCGCCGGCGGCGCTGGTGAGGCGGCGCAGCGGGACGACGATCGAGCGGCCGACGCTGGTGGCCAGGACGAAGGACAGGATCGCGGCGGCGAGAGCGACGAGGACGGTGAACACCGTCTGCTCCTGGGCGGCGCTCTCGATCTCGGCGGCCTCGGTGTTGGCCGCCTCGTTGACGCCGGTGCTGACGGCCCGCAGGGCGTCGAGCTGGTTGACCGTCTCCGACGTCCACGTCTCGGACTGGATGTTGGTGGAGATGGCGGCCTGGTTGCCCTGGGAGAAGATCTGACGGGCCGAGCGCAGGGTCGGCGTGGGGTAGTCGCTGCCGACCGCGAGGTCGGGGACGCCGAGCGTCTCCACGGCCACCTGGGCCTCGCCGCGCGCCAGCTCGGTCTGCGTGGACTGGTTGGTGAACGTACGGGCCAGGGCGGGGCTCGAGGCCACGGCGCCCTTCAGCTCCACACCGGTGACGTACTCGTTGATGATCGCGTCGACCAGCTGGTTCAGCGTCAGCGTCGCCGTGACGTGCGCGGCCAGGTCGCGGTCCTCGAGGGCGTTCGCGAGGGACTGGAGCGAGGCCGTCTGCAGGTTGACGATCTGCTGGAAGCCGTTCTTGATGACCGCCCGCTGCGAGTTGTCGTCGACGCGGGTGCGGACCGTGGGCAGCGCCTCCTGGTAGGCCTCCTGGGCCTGCTGGAAGTCGGCGACCACGTTGTCCGGGAACTGGTCCAGGTCGATGTCCGCGGTGATCGCGGCGGCGTCGTCCAGGGCCGCGTCCGTCACCTCGCGGGCGTCGGCGACTGCCGCCTCGTCCGCGTAGGTGAGCGAGAGCGTGCGCTCCTGCTGGAAGGCGTCCGTGAGGGGTGCCAGGGCCTCGATGGCCCGGATGACCTGGTGGCTCGCTCGTGCGTACTGGAGGTTCTGCCACGCGGTGAGGGAGATGTAGCCACCCATCCCGAAGACGACCAGCATGGGCACGGCGAGGACCGCCAAGACCTTGGCGCGGATGCCGAGCCGTCGCAGCATGTCAGTCCTTTCGTTCCGCCCGACCGCGGACGTGTGATGCGGTTGCCGTCCGCGTCCGACGCGTGAGCCACACCGGTGGTGACTCCCGTCTGGCGTCTCATCGGTTCCTGGACGGCGGACCATTAGCCCGCGGCAGAGTTTGCCACGGACGTCACCCGATCCGATACGGGACGAACTGTCCTTCTCGTCCAGTTCTGCGCCTGCGTCTTCGCAGGTGCGCGCGACGGACCCCCGCGCGGCGACTAGCGTCGTGCGGGTGCGTGCCGTCGTCGTGACCAGCCCCGGAGGCCCCGAGCAGCTGCGCGTCGCGGACGTGCCCGACCCGGTCGTCGGCCGCGGCGACCTCCTGCTGGACGTCGCCGCCGCCGGTGTGAACCGCGCGGACCTGCTGCAACGCGCAGGACACTACCCCCCTCCCCCCGGTGCGCCGGTGTGGCCGGGCCTGGAGGCGTCGGGCGTCGTCGTCGAGGTGGGCGACGACGTCGACGACGGCTGGCGCGTGGGCGACCGGGCCGCCGTGCTGCTGGCCGGCGGCGGGTACGCGACCCGCGTGGCCGTGCCGGCGGCGCTCGCGCTGCGGCTGCCGCCGGACGCCGACCTGCCGCTGGTGGACGCGGCCGCCCTCCCGGAGGCGCTCGCCACCTTCTGGTCCAACGCCCGTGCGGCCCGCCTGGCCCCGGGCGAGACCCTGCTGGTGCACGGCGGGTCCGGGGGCGTGGGCACGGTCGCCGTGCAGCTGGCCCGGACGCTGGGCGTGCGGGTGCTGGCGACGGCGGGCGGCCCGCAGCGGTGCGCCGCCGTCCGGGCGCTCGGCGCCGACGTCGTGGTCGACCACCGCGCCGGACGGGTGCGCGAGGACGTGCTCGCCGCGACGGACGGGCGGGGCGTGGACGTGGTGCTCGACGTCCTGGGTGCCGGTGCGCTGGGCGAGAACGTGCGGATGCTCGCCGAGGGCGGGCGGCTGGTCGTCATCGGGCTGCAGCAGGGCCGCCGAGGCGAGCTGGACCTGCCCGCGCTGATGTCCCGGCGGGGGTCGGTGCTCGCGACGACGCTGCGCGACCGGCCGGCCGCGCAGAAGGCCGCGATCATGGCCGAGGTGCGCGAGCAGGCGTGGCCCGCGGTGCTCGACGGGCGGGTGCGCCCGGTCGTGCACGAGCGCCTGCCGCTGGAGCGGGCCGCCGACGCGCACCGCCTGCTGGAGGGCGGCGGCGTGCTCGGCAAGCTCCTGCTGACGACCTGACGTCCCGCCGACCTGGCAGCCTCGTACGGCGCGAGGCCCCGCCGGGCGCGGGCTCAGCCCAGCAGACCTGCGGCGAGCGCCGGGGCGATCACGGGCGTCAGCGGCAGGCGCGGCACGAGCGTGGCCTGCACGGCGTGGTAGAGGTCGGCTTTGCCGGCCCAGACCGTGCGCGACACCGTGTTGTCGGTGCCGAGCTCGTGCCACCACGAGCCGCCGTCACGGTCGAGCAGGTGCTCGCCGACGTACTCCCACCAGTCGGTGTAGAGGTCGTCGAACCGGGCCTCGCCCGTCGCGGCGTGCAGCGTGGCCGCGGCGGCGACGGCCTCGGCGGCGACCCAGTGCATGCGCTCGCGCACCACGGGCCGGCCCTGCCAGTCCACCGTGTAGACGAACCCGGGGGCGCCGTCGACGTCCCACCCCTCGCGGACCCCGGCGTCGAACAGGCCGACCGCGTCGTCGAGCATCCAGGCGGGCGGCTCGTCGCCGCGGGCGGCGAGCGCCGCGCGGGCGTGCAGGGTCAGGCGCGCCCACTCGAACCAGTGGCCGATCGTCGCGCCGTAGGGGCGGAAGGGATGCGCGGGGACGTCGGCGTTGTACTCCAGGTCCGCGGTCCACGTGGCGTCGAAGTGCTCGGGCAGGCGCCAGGAGTTGCCGGCGGCGAAGCCGTGCACCACGCGGGTGAGGATCCGCACGGCCCGGTCGAGCCACCGGCGGTCGCCCGTGACGTCGGCCGCCGCGAGGTACGCCTCGACCGTGTGCATGTTGGCGTTGACGCCGCGGTAGGGGTCGAGCGTGGTGAACGTGCGGTCCCACTGCTCGACGACCATGCCCGCGTCGTCGTCCCAGAACCGCAGCTCCTGCACGGCCAGGGCGGCGTCGAGCAGCTCGCGCGCACCGGGGCGGCCAGCGGCGGCGGCGCTCGACGAGGCCAGCACGACGAACGCGTGCGGGTAGGCGGCCTTGTCGGTGTCGCGCGGGGTGCCGTCGCGCTCGACCTCGGCGTACCAGCCGCCGTGCTCGGCGTCGCGGAACAGCCCGGCGAGCGCCGCGACGCCGTGGTCGACGAGGGCCGCGGACCCGGGCCGGCCGGCGAGGTGGGCGAGCGCGTACACGTGCGTCATGCGGCACGTGATCCACAGCTCGACGGGCCCGTCCTCGGGCTGCCCCGTCTCGGAGAGCCGCGCGAACCCGCCGCCGGGGAGCCGCGACGCGCGGCCGAACTCCCACAGCCGGTCGGACTCGGCCTCGAGCCAACGAAGGTGCGCCGGTGTGCTCAGCCACGCCATGGCGCCACCCTAGTCCCGCGGCGGCGGCCGGGGCGGGACCTGCGGGCGCCGCGGCCGGTCGTGCACCCGTGCGGCCCTGCGGCGGCGCGGCGCCCGGGGCACAATGCCCGCGTGGACGAGACCGCTCAGCCGGATGACCGGCACCCCGGCACGACGCACGACCCCGGGCCCGGCGCCCACGAGCCCGGCGTGGTGGTGGTCCCCGCCCCGGACGCCGCGACGCAGGAGCCCGCCGCGCGGGACGAGGACGTCGCCTCGATGGTCGAGCAGCCCGCCAAGGTGATGCGGATCGGCACGATGATCAAGCAGCTGCTGGAGGAGGTGCGCAGCGCACCGCTGGACGACGCCGCGCGCGTGCGGCTGGCGGAGATCCACGCTCGGTCGCTGCACGAGCTGGAGGACGGCCTGTCCCCCGAGCTCGTCGCCGAGCTGCACCGCATCGCGCTGCCGTTCTCCCAGGACGCGAGTCCGTCGGACGCGGAGCTGCGGGTCGCGCAGGCGCAGCTCGTGGGCTGGCTCGAGGGGCTGTTCCACGGGATCCAGACGGCGCTGGTGGCGCAGCAGATGGCCGCGCAGGCGCAGCTGACGCAGATGCGGCGCGCGCTGCCGCCCGGCCACCTGCCCGACGGGCACGGCGTGCCGGGCATGCCGGGGCGGCACCAGGGCGAGGCCCCGGACGACCTGCGGCCGTCGACCGGCCAGTACCTGTAGCCGCCCCGCTCCGACGCCCGCCTCGGCGGCGGTCAGGGCGTACCGGGCGGGGGGAGCACGTCGGGCGCACCGTCGGGCCCGTCGTCCGTCCCCGCGGCCGCGCCCGCCGAGGTGCCCGCGGCCAGGGCGATCGCGCCCGAGACGAGCACCAGGCCGACGACCTCGATCCCGTGCGGCCACTGCTGCAGCGTGAGCGCGCCGACCACCGCGGCGGTGGCGGGCAGCAGCGCGAGCAGCACCGCGAAGGTGGCCGCGCTGACCCGGCGCAGCACCACCTGCTCCAGCGCGTACGGCACGACGGACGAGCACACGGCGATCGCGACGACGAGCAGCGCGAGCCGGGCGTCCTGCAGGACCGGTGCGGCGGTGCCGGCGAGGAACGGCGCGAACACGAGCGCGCCCACGGTCATCGCGACCGCCAGCCCGCTGGCGCCGGGGGCGCCGGACCGCGCGACCCGGCGGCCCAGCAGGATGTACCCGGCCCAGCACAGCGCCGAGACGCCGATCGCGACCAGCCCGGTCACGGCGCCGGGGCCCGTGTCGAGGCTGACGCCGGCGAGCAGCACCACGCCGACGGCCGCGACGGCGATGGCGACGCGGTCGCGCCAGCCCCGGCCGGTCACGGCGGCGACGGCCACGGGCCCGGCGAACTCCAGCGCGACGGCGGTGCCGAGGGGCAGGTGCTCGATCGCGACGTAGAACGCCACGTTCATGGTCGCGAGCACGACGCCGAACCCGGCGGTGACGGCGAGGTGGCGGCGGTCGCGCAGCGCGGGCACCCGCCAGGGGCGCAGCCACGCGACGAGGACGAGCGCGGACACCGCGATCCGCAGCCACGCGACGGTGGCGGCGGGCAGGACCGCGAACAGGCCGACCGCCAGGGCGGCACCCACGTACTGCGTCAGCCCGGACAGGACGAACAGCAGGGGGGCGGGCACCGGCCCAGGCTAGGGGCTGCCCCGCCCGGGCCGCGCACCGCCGGCACGGGCCCGGACGCACCGCCGGGGGTGGGGCCCCCTCGACCCCACCCCCGGCGGTGCGCCGCCCGCCCGGGGCTCCGAGCCGGGCGGGCGCATGGGCTCAGCCCTTGACGGACCCCGCGAGCAGCCCGCGCACGAAGTAGCGCTGGAGGGCGAGGAACACGACGAGCGGCACGACGAGGGCGATGAACGCGCCGGAGCTGAGCAGGTGCCACTCCGTGCCGCGGGTGCCGGCGAGCTCGGCGACGCGGACCGTCAGCGGCGCCACGTTCTGGCTGTTGCCGAAGGTCAGGCCGACGAGCAGGTCGTTCCACACCCACAGGAACTGGAAGATCCCGAACGACGCGATCGCCGGCACCAGGAGCGGGAACATCACGGAGAAGAAGATCCGGACGTGCCCGGCGCCGTCCACCCGTGCGGCCTCCACGAGCGAGGCCGGGATGTCCTTCATGAAGTTGTGCAGCAGGAAGATCGCCAGCGGCAGCGCGAAGATCGAGTGCGAGAGCCACACGGTCCAGAACGTGCCGTCGATGCCGAGGCTGACGTAGGTGCGCAGCAGCGGGATGAGCGTGACCTGGATCGGCACGATCTGCAGCGTGAACACGGCGATGAACAGCAGGCCCCGGCCCCGGAACGGGATCCACGCGAAGGCGTAGGCCGCGAGCAGGGCGATCGAGATCGGGATGACCACGGCGGGCAGCGTGATGACGATGCTGTTGACGAAGTACGTCGAGAACGCCGTCGACGAGCCGTTGAGCACGGTGTCGTAGTTGTCGAGCGTGACGTTCGGGTCGGCGAACCACGTCCACCACCCGGACCCGACGATGTCGGCCTCGGGGCGGAACGAGGTGATGAGCAGCCCGAAGGTCGGGATCGTCCACAGGACGGCGATGACGATGGCGGCGAAGGACGCCCAGGGCGAGCTGATCTTGCCCTGGGCGGCGATCGCGCGGCGCTCGAGGCGGCTGATCCGGCGCTTCCCACCCGTCTCGACGGTCGGCTCGGTGCTGACGGCGCTCATCGGATCTCCTCCGCCCGGCGCAGCTGGCGCACGTTGTACGCGACGATCGGGATGACGAGCACGAAGAGGATGACCGCCAGCGCGGCCCCCATGCCCGTGTTCCGCTGCACGAAGCTCTGCCGGTAGAACTCGTTGGCGACCACGGACGTCTCGAAGTTGCCGCCGGTCATGGTGCGGACGATGTCGAAGACCTTGAGCGTGCCCATCGCGATGGTCGTGACGACCACCACGAGCGCGGGCCGGATGCTCGGCACGGTGATGAACCGGAACATCCGCAGGCCGCCGAGCCCGTCGAGCCGGGCGGCCTCGACGATGTCGTCGGGGATCGCCTTGATGGCGGCCGACAGCACGGTCATCGCGAACCCGGCCTGGATCCAGATCATGACGACGATGAGGAAGAACGAGTTCAGCGGCGGGCTGAGCAGGAACTGCTGCGGCTCGAGGCCCAGCCACACGAGCAGCTGGTTCATCAGGCCGATCTGCGCGGGCTGGAACTCCGCGGGGACGTTCTCCAGCACCGGCCGGTACTCGTACACGAACCGCCAGATGATCGACGCGCCCACCATGGAGATGGCCATCGGCAGGAAGACGAGCGTCTTGGCGAACTTCTCGAACCGGGTGCGGTCGACGAGCACGGCGTACACGAGCCCGATGAACGTGGCCACGATCGGCACGACCACGACCCACACGGCCGTGTTGCGCAGCACGATCTGGAACTCGTTCTGGGTGAACGCCTGGACGTAGTTGTCGGCGCCGACGAAGTTCTGCCCGTTGCGGTCGTAGAACGAGGCGCGGATCGTGTCGATCGCGGGCCACACGAGTCCGAACAGGATCATCGCGACGGTCGGCAGCAGGAACGCCGCGGCCACCGCCCAGGACGGCAGACGCTTGGCGCGCTCGACGAGGAGCAGGACCAGGCCCATGACGACCACGAACAGCGCGATCGCCACGAGCATGAGGAAGAACTTCTCGCCCGGCGTCCGGGCGGTGAGCAGGAAGTCGGGCAGGATGGCGAGCCGTTCCACGGCACCCTCCGGTGGTGGTGCGCCGGCGACGGTGCCGGCGAGGGGCTGACAGTGCGGGTCCGAACGTGCAGGTCACCTCGGTCGCGACGTGCTCCGAGAGTACGCGCGGGGGCCCGCCCGGCAACCGGACGGGCCCCCTGCGTCGTGGCGGCGGGTCAGGCCGTCACGGGCGCGCTCACGGCCACGCGGCCTCGATGGAGTCGAGGACGGCGTCGTCGGACTTGTCGTTCGCGATCCAGGCCGTCATCTCCGTCCAGAACGCACCGGCGCCGACGGCGGCGGGCATGAGGTCGGAGGCGTCGAACCGGAACTCCTGCTCGGTGTCGGCCAGCAGCTCGGCGGAGAGCTGGTCGATCTCGGACGTGAGGTTGGCCGGGTCGAGGCCGCTGTTGGCGGACACCCAGCCGCCGCTCGGGGTGGCGATCGCCTTGGCGTTGCTCCACTCCGGGCTGGTCAGGTACGCCTGGAACGCGGCGACCTCGGGACGGTCGTCGAACGCCGCGACGAACTCGCCGCCGCCGAGCAGCGGGCGCGTCTCGGCGTCCGGGCCGGGCAGGTAGAAGGCGAAGACGTCACCGTCGGACGAGACGTCCGTGCCCTCGGGCCAGTTGGCCGCGTAGAACGAGGCCTGACGGTGCATGAAGCACAGCCCGTTGGTGAGGATGGGCAGGCCGCCGTCCTGGAACGTGGTCGACGCGATGGAGGACACGTCGCCGAGCCCGCCGTTCACGTACTCGTCGTTCTTGAGGATCGAGCCGACCTCACCGAGCGCCTCGGCGATCTGCGGGTCGTTGAACGGGATCTCGTGGTTGACCCACTGGTCGTAGACGTCGCCGCCGGCGGTGCGCAGGACCAGGTCCTCCAGCCAGTCGGTGGCGGGCCAGCCGGTCGCGTCGCCGGAGCCGATGCCCGCGCACCAGGGCTTCTTGCCCTCGGCGGCGTGGTCGGCCACGATCTGGTCGGACAGCTCGATGAGCTCGTCCCAGGTGGTCGGCACCTCGTAGCCGTTCTCCTCGAACACCGCCGGGGAGTACCAGACGAACGACTTCACGTTCGCGCCCAGCGGGGCCGCGTAGAACGTGCCGTCGACCGTGCCGTAGCCCTTCCAGGACTCGGCGTAGTACTCGTCGACGTTGGCGACGGTGCCCTCCGAGGCGGGCGCGACCGCGTCGGGGAAGTCCCCGACGATGGTCTGCAGCAGGCCGGGCTGCGGGATGTACGCGATGTCCGGGGGGTTGCCGGCCTCGAGGCGCACCAGCAGCTGCG
This sequence comes from Cellulomonas oligotrophica, assembly GCF_013409875.1. Lineage (GTDB taxonomy): Bacteria > Actinomycetota > Actinomycetes > Actinomycetales > Cellulomonadaceae > Cellulomonas > Cellulomonas oligotrophica. The sequence continues at coordinate 2,771,007 of NZ_JACCBK010000001.1, read as the reverse complement.
CCTCGAACTCCTTCGACCCCTCGTAGGCGACGGTCGCCCCGGTGCACTCCTCGAACGGGACGTAGGAGTCGATGTGGGGCTGGTCCTCGGGCGCGACGATCGAGGTGTAGACCGAGACCGTGGTGCCGGACAGGTCGCCGTACTGCTCGAAGGCGGCGCAGTCGGTGTCTCCCCCGGCCGCCGTGTCGTCGTCGCCGGGCGTGTCGCCACCCGAGCATGCGGTGATCAGCAGGCCCAGGCCGGCGACGGATGCCACCAGGGCCGTCCCGCGCCTGCGGGTGATGCGGTTCATGTGTCCTCCACGTCGTCGTGGTGCCATGTGGTGGTGCCGTGCGAGCGCTGCCACCGGCGGCGCCACGGTCGATGCAACTGTCTTTCCGCAACGCCTGCAAGGCCAGACAGGCGTTCTGCGGTCACGAACTGGTCACATCTGGACGTCCGGGCGCAGAAGGCGCTTTCCGTGCGCGGTCACAGCGGCCGAGATGACGTCAGGTCAGGTCAGAGGGTGAAAACCGGTCCGGAATCACGGCGCGCGCGATCGCCCGCAGCAGCGACGGTGGGACGCGCGCCGCGGGACGGGGCGGCGTCGGCGCGCGTCGGTGCGGCGCCGGGCCGTCAGCGCAGGACGCGGTGCAGGATCTCGAGCGCGCCGTCGTCGTCGATGGTGCCGGTGACCTCGTCGGCCGCGGCGCGCACCTTCTCGCTCGCGTGCCCCATCGCCACCCCGCACGCCGCCCAGCGCAGCATCTCCAGGTCGTTGTCGCCGTCGCCGACCGCGAGGGTCTCGAACGGCTCGACACCCAGCTCGCGCCGGACCTCCTCCAGCGCGGACGCCTTGGACACCCCGCCCGGGGTCAGGTCCAGCCACGCGCTCCAGCCGACGGCGTAGGAGACCTCGTGCAGGCCGACGCGCTCGACGAGGGCGTGGAACTCCTCGGGCGTGCTGCCCGGCGCCCGGATGACCACGCGCGTGGCCGGGGCGGCCGTAAGCTGCTCGAACGGCACGAGGGTGTGCTCGCCGCTGATCTCCCCCTCGGGGAACGGCGCCGAGATGAGGAACCCCCGGCCGACGTCCTCGACGGCGAACAGCGCGTCGGGCAGCTCCAGCGCGATGGTCCGCAGCGCCGGGCCCGGGTCGAACGTCACCGCCCGCTCGACGACGTAGCCGTCGGGGTGCTCGACGTCGAGGCGGGCGACGACCGCGCCGTTCGAGCACACCACGGGCCCGCTGGTCAGGCCCAGGTCCCGCGCGACCTCGGTGGCCGAGTGCGCCGAGCGGCCCGTCGCGAGCACCACGTGCACGCCCGCCTCGACGAGCGCGGTGACGGCGGCACGGACCTGCGGCGAGATGACGCCCGCGTGGCTCATGAGCGTGCCGTCGACGTCGAGCGCGACGAGGCGGGTGCGGCTCATCGTCCGACCACCGGCTCGAGCACCTCGAGGCCGCCGAGGTACGGGCGCAGCCCCTCGGGCACCCGCACCGACCCGTCGGCCTGCTGGTGGTTCTCGAGGATCGCGACGATCCAGCGCGTCGTGGCGAGCGTGCCGTTGAGCGTGGCGACCGTGCGGGTGCCGTCCTCGGTGCGCTCGCGCACGCCCAGCCGGCGGGCCTGGAAGGTCGTGCAGTTGGAGGTCGACGTGACCTCCATCCAGCGCTGCTGGCTGGGCAGCCACGCCTCGCAGTCGAACTTGCGGGACGCGCTCGAGCCCAGGTCGCCCGCCGCCACGTCGATCACGCGGTACGGCAGGTCGACGAGCGCGAGCATCTCCTTCTCGAAGTCGAGGATGCGCCGGTGCTCGGCCGCCGCGTCCTCGGGGCGCGTCCACACGAACGCCTCGACCTTGTGGAACTGGTGCACCCGGATGATCCCGCGGGTGTCCTTGCCGTACGAGCCGGCCTCGCGCCGGTAGCACGCGCTCCAGCCCGCGTACCGCAGCGGTCCGTCGGCCAGGTCGAGGATCTCCCCGCCGTGGAACCCGGCCAGCGCGACCTCGCTCGTGCCGACGAGGTACAGGTCGTCGGCCTCCAGGCGGTACACCTCGTCGGCGTGCGCGCCGAGGAACCCGGTGCCGGCCATGACCTCGGGCTTGACCAGCGTCGGGGTGATGGTCGGCGAGAACCCGTGCCGCATCGCCAGGTCCATCGCGGCGTTGAGCAGCGCGAGCTCGAGGCGCGCGCCGACGCCGGTGAGGAAGTAGAAGCGGGCGCCGGAGACCTTCGCGCCCCGCTCGGTGTCGATCGCGCGCAGCCCCTCGCCGAGGTCGAGGTGGTCCTTGACGACGAAGTCGGGGCCGTACTCGGCGGCCAGGTCGCGCGGGGTGCCGACGTGCTCCAGCACCACGTAGTCGTCCTCGCCGCCGGCCGGCACGCCGTCCTCGACGACGTTGCCGATGCGGCGCGCCAGCTCGGTGGCGCGCTCCTCGGCGGCGGCCGCGTCGGCCTGGAGGGCCTTGACGCGCTCGGCCAGCGCCTTGGTGTGCGCGAGCAGCGCCTGCTTCTCCTCGCCCTGCGCGCGGGCGACGAGCTTGCCGTGGGACTTCTGCTCGGCCCGCAGCGACTCGAACTCCGTCAGCGCGGAGCGCCGGCGCGCGTCGGCGTCGAGCACCTCGTCGACGAGGTGCGGGGACTCGCCGCGGGCCACCTGGCTGGCGCGCACGACGTCGGGGTCCTCCCGCAGGAGCCGCAGATCGATCACCCCCCGACCCTACCGACCTCCGCCGGGGCGCACCGCCCGCGCACGCCGTGCCGCGGCGTGGCGCGCCGCCGCGTCCCGCGCCGACCTGCGGCGACGGTGCCCCAGGGGTACGTTCACGCCATGTCATGGGTCGAATGGGTCGCTGTCCTCGCCGGCGTCCTGGCGCTCGCCGCGCTCGGCCTGGGGCTGTGGGTGTACCGCCAGCAGCTGTCGCTGCTCGCGCGCCTGCACCCGGGCCACGCGCGCACCGAGGACGCCGAGGCGCCCGCGGAGCGGGAGGGCGAACGGCGCCTCGTCGCGTTCGTGGCGAACCCGTCGAAGCCCGACGTGGCCGCGCTGCGCTCCGCCGTCTACAAGGCCGCGTCGGAGCGGTACCTGCCCGAGCCGATGTGGCTCGAGACGACCGTCGAGGACCCTGGCGTCGGGCAGGCGCGGCAGGCCGTCGAGGCCGGCGCGGACATCGTCGTGGCGGTCGGCGGCGACGGCACGGTCCGCGCGGTCGCCGAGGCCCTGGCCGGCACGGGCGTGCCGATGGGCCTCATGCCGCTCGGCACGGGCAACCTGCTCGCCCGCAACCTCGACATCCCCCTGAACGACCCCATCGCCGCGATGCACCTCGCCATCGACGGGGTCGACAAGCCCATCGACGTCGGCTGGCTGCGCGTGCTGCGGTGGGAGTCGCAGATGGACGACGACGTCGCCGAGGCCGCGGACGACCTGCCCGCCGACACCGACGCGCCGCGCGACCACATCTTCCTCGTCATCGCCGGGCTCGGCTTCGACGCCGCGATGGTCGCGGACGCCGACGAGCAGCTCAAGGCCAAGGTCGGCTGGATCGCGTACTTCGTCGCCGGCGTGCGGCACCTGCACGGGCGACGCCTCAAGGTGCGCCTGCGCCTGGACGACCAGCCCACCCAGACCGTGCGCGTGCGGTCGCTGCTCGTGGGCAACTGCGGGCGCCTGCCGGGCGGCATCACCCTGCTGCCCGACGCGGTGCTCGACGACGGCGTCCTCGACATCGCGGCCATCGACACCCGCGGCGGGATCGCCGGCTGGGCGCAGCTCTTCGGCGAGGTCGTGCTCCAGGGCGTCGGCGTGCGCAACGAGCTGCCGAACAAGATCGGCCGCATCGACCACGCCCGCGCGCGGAACGTGCGGATCGCCGTGCCGGGCGGCGAGCACGTGCAGGTCGACGGCGACATCGTGGGCCGCGCCACCGCGATCAGCGCCCGCGTCGACCCCGGCGCCCTCATCATGCGCGTCGCGGGCTGACCTCCAGCACGGTCGACGGCCCGCCCCGGAGTGACCGTCACAACCCTCGCTGGTCCAGGGCGTCCACAAGGAGTCGGGCGTCATGGGTCGCTCTCTCCGCCGTCGCCCGCGTGCAGTACGTCCCGTACTGCAGCACGGACTTGTCGCTCAGGAGCCGCCGCAGCCGGGCCGCGAGCCGCGATCCGTCAGGCTGGACCCTGCTGAGCATGGCTGACGCCGTCTGATGGTCCTGGTCGGCCCGCGCTCACGCAGCGCATGTCCGCAGAGAGCGTCCGCCGCCGCGATCGCTGCCGAGACGGCTACCTGGGCCTCGGAGGAACGATCAGGGTTCGCCACGCACATCTCCAGACGCTCGAGCGCGACCTGCAGGTGCTCGCGCGCGGTGCCCGCCCGCTCACGCACGTCGGTGACGGTCATCTTCACGACGCGGGCCACGACCCTCCCCTCAGACGACGCAGGACGTCGGGTCCGAACAGCGGGCGAGCATCTGCCACCCAAGACTCCACCATCGGGTCACGTTCCTCGATGAGGCGGTCGATCCGACCTCGCGAGGCCGCATAGACGTTGGTCTCGTTGCCGGTCGCCGCTTGCGCTTCCTCAATGAGAGAGGAGACGAGACGGTCAGCCTGCTCCGTCGCCCCGACAGCATCGCTGTGCACGAGGAGAAGATCGATGTCCGACCCTGGACGGTTGTCACCGCGCGCCGTCGACCCGAAGAGAGCCAGGGTGGTGGCGGAGGCCTCTGGCTCGCCGAGCACGTCTCGAACGACGGCAGCCAATCTCGCCGCCAAGGCGCCGACCGCGCCGTCGGTGGCCCGGACAAGGCGCTCGACGGCATCCCACAGCAGGTGCCGTCGGTTGGCGACGTAGAGAACGGCAGGCGGTGCGGCTTCCGTCATCACGATGCCGCCGTCGACCAGACGTCCTAGCGCGACTCGGACCCCGGCGTTGGAAGCGGACGGTATGAGTGACGCCACCCGAGACCCGCTCAACGGAAGGTCGGTCCTGGCCAGCACCTGGAGCACTCGCCCTTCGAGCGTCGGTACGACCGTCGTGATCGGGTCGTTCAGATCCATCCGCCCCCCTCTCATCTGCCAGAAAGTGAGCAGATCTGCCAATAAATTGGCAGACGAGTCGGCGACGGGTGGGCGACAGCCGCCACCCCGCACCGGCTCGGCGAGGTCAGGCCCGCTCGACCACGGGCGGGGCGAGCGCGGCGCCGACCAGCACGAGGACGCCCGCGAGCGCGAGGAGCGCCGCCACGGGGACCACAGGGCCGGCCGCGTCCTGCAGGGGCGGCAGGTAGAACGGGTAGAGCGACGGCAGCACGATCGACAGGCTGTACGCCGTGCCGTACCCGCTGGAGCGCACGCCGGGCGGGAACTGCTCGACCAGCCAGGCGCCGACCGGCCCGTACACGGACACGGTGACGACCTGCAGCGCGACGACCGCGAGCACGAGCCCGGCCCCCGTCGCCGGGCCGAGGGCGGCGAGGTACGCGGCGGGAGCGAGCACCGCGGACGCGGCCCCGAACCCGAGGAAGAACCGGCGCCGCCCGACGCGCGTGGACAGGTGCCCGCAGGCGAGCATCGTGACGGCGGACGCGGCGGTGCCGGCGAGCATCACGGCGGTCACGTGCACGGGGGCGAGCTCGCGGACGACGCCGAGCTGGGCGGTGAGCACCGCGACGGCCATGGCGGTGAACAGCCACAGGCCGGTCATCATGACGAACAGGCGGCGCAGCCGGTGCCGCTGGGCGCCGACGAGCACCTCCGCGAGCGGCCCCCGGGCGACGGTCCCGGGCGCCTCGTCGGCATCGGCCCGCGCGGGCCCGGCGGCGGGTGCGTCCCGCACGTGCCGGGAGTAGTGGGCGAGCGCGACGAGGGCCAGCCCCGCGCCGACGACGAACGGCACCCGCCACCCCCAGGCGGCGTACCCGTCCTCGCCGAGCACCGTGAGCAGCCCGAGCACGAGCACGGCGATGGTCGCGTTGGCGGCGGGCGACATCGCCATGATCGCGCCGCTGACCAGGCCCCGCCGCGGCGGCGCGGTCCACTCGATCGCCAGCGGGACCCCCGCGGTGTACCCGCCGCCGACGAAGAACCCGCAGACGACGCGCAGCGCGACGATCACCGCGAGCGTGGCCGTCGGACCCAGCAGCGCCGCGGGCACGAGCGCCACCAGCAGCGTCGCGACCGCGAGCCCGGCCAGGCTGGTGCGCGCGACCACGGTCCGCCCCGCCCGGTCGGCCCACGACCCGAGCACCGCCGCACCCACCGGTCGGGCCAGCAGCGTGGCCACCAGCACGAGGCCCGCGTGCGCGACCGCATCGCCCGGGCCGTAGAGCGTCGCGGTCACCGGCGCCAGCGCGATCACCGGCAGGAAGATGTCGAACTGGTCGACGTAGTTGCCGAGGACCCCGCCCCGCACGGCGGCGCGCGCCGGATCGGGTACGGCGACCGCCTCGGCGGGTGCGGACACGGCAGGACGTGGCTGAGGCATGGTGCTCCCTACGCCGGCATGACCCGGACAGGTTCGACGGTCGACGGCCCCGAGCCGTCCTCTCAGCCCGCTGGTGCGGGCTCCCGTGCAACGAAGACCCGTGGACGCTAGCGCATGACGGCGGCCGGATGCCCGACCGGGGTCGGGGTGCCCCTCCGCAGGTGGGCCCGCCGAACAGGGCGAGCGCCGCCGCCCCTCCGGGCGCGTCATCCCCGCGCTCGCCGGTGACGTGGCCCTCGGCATCGGCCCGAGGCGGGTGCCGCGGCGGTGAGGGCGCAGCTCGGCGGGGTGATCGTCGACGAGACGTCGGTTCAACCGCGAAGGACGATCGCGCAGAGCGCGATGACGATCGAGCCGATGACGAGACCGAGCGAGTTCCGCCTCCACGCGGCCGAGTCCCTGATCTGGATGCGCACAGCAGATCGCAGTCTCGCCATCCACACCGGAGTCCAGAACCGATCCGCCTGAGACGGTCGCCAACGCCAGCACAGCGCTGCCTCGGCGACCGCAGCCGCCGCAAGCGTGATCGCGACCACGGGGCGCCCGAGAGAGGCGGAGGCAGCGCACGCGCCCGCAGCACTCAGGAACAGCGGGGCGAGCCACCACGCACCGCGCGACAGCCGTCGAAACGACTCGTCGCTGGGGATGTTCGTCACCCCTCGGACAGCGCCGCTCACGATGAACTCGAATGCCCAGGCAGACAGCACGAGCGACAGCACGAGCGTGAACCAGTCAGCGTCGTTCACGGGGACCCGGAGCACAGCGATGCGGCGCCATCGCACGCCACACCCGACCCGGGCCGCCATGCGCGATCCCGGCCAGACGTGTGCGGATGCGGACGCGTCTCGATCAGATTCTCCTTCCGGACCAGGAGCAGCGCCCGGCCCCAGGTCGACGGGTGCACATCTCCCAGGATGCCCTCCGCACCGCCGCCGTCGGCCGTGCGACGGACCGTATGTCTCCCCCGAGGACCCGATGTCGATGCCGCGCTGCCCGTCCCGGTGTGGAGGGCTCCGCAGCTGCTCGTGCGGGAGCTGACGACGTCAGGTGCTACAGACCCGTCCTGCGGCGGATGTCGTCGCTCAGGACATGGTCGTAGCGGCGACGACCGTCGATCTCCGTCATCCGGTAGTCGAACCAGGGGATGGTGCCGTTCTCGGATGGGGTGTAGTACCCGAGGTCCAGACGGGTGACCCAGGCCATCAGGAGCTCTGGGAGGGTGACCGGGTCGCCGTGCGGCGTGGGCTCGAGCGCCGCCAGCTCGTTCTGCGCGGCGAGCGCGGGGTCGCCGCTGCACTCACGCGCCCACATCACCGTCAGCGAGCTCTGCTCCCTCCCGAGGGGGAACCAGTCCACCGTCTGCGCGTGCGCGACGACATCTCGGTCGTGATCCTCGACGATCTCGCACAGACAGGCGTACTCCTCGATCTCGGCACGAAGGTCCTCGACGAACACCCCCGGCACCAGGGGTCCGTGGACCGTGGGCCCGTAGCGGGCGTACCAGGCGACGAGATGCGCGTGAGGGTGGACGCCCGCGCTTGAGAGCAGGTCGACGACCTGCTTCTCAGGGAGCCCCGGGGGCGCGGGCACAAGGCGGTGCCGTGCACGCGCCTCGTCGAGTCGCGCGAACGCACCGATCAGATCGCCCACGGTCCGTCCTTCCGTCGTCGAGCGGGCCGTGCCGCCGCGTCCGGCCTGGAGCCGACGGCGTGGACTCTCAGGTCGCCTCGCCCGTGCGGACGCGGCGGAGCCAGTCGCGGGCGGCGACGAAGTCCTCGTCGGCGGTGCCCAGGTGCACGGTCGGGGCGACGGCGTCGGCGCGGGGGTAGGAGCCGAGGAACCGGACGTAGGGGCAGCGGCGGCGCAGGCCCATGATCGCCTCGCCCATGCGCTCGTCGGTGATGTGACCCTCGGCGTCGATGGAGAACGAGTACCGGCCGAGGGCGTCGCCGATGGGACGGGATTCGATGCGAGAGAGGTTCACGCCGCGCGCGGCGAACTGCTCGAGCATGGCCAGCAGGGCACCGGCCTCGTTGTCGGGCAGGTGCACGACGAGCGTCGTCTTGTCGGTGCCCGTGGGGGGCGGGACCTCGCCGGGGTGGCCGACGACGACGAAGCGGGTCTGCGCGGAGGGGTTGTCCGCGACGTGCTCGGCAAGGGGCGCCAGGCCGTACGTGCGCACGGCCGCGGGCGGCACCAGGGCGGCGTCGAAAGCAAGCGACGCGGCGGCGTCCGGACCGCCGGCGGTGAGGGTGTCGGCGAGCATCGCGGCCGGGGCGGTGTTGCTCGTGGCGGGCACGTGCACCGCGCCGGGCAGGGTCGCGGCGAGCCAGCGGCGGCACTGCACCCAGGCGTGCGGGTGGGCGCTGACGCGGCGGACGTCCGCGAGCGCCGTGCCGGGGGCTGCGACGAGCGTGAACTGCACCGGCACGAGCATCTCGCGCAGCAGCACCAAGGGGGTGCCGGTCGCGAGGGCGTCCAGGGTGGCGGTGACGCCGCCCTCGGCGGTCGACTCGATCGCGACGACGGCACGGTCGGCGTCCCCGGAGCGCACCGCGGCGAGCGCCGAGCCCACGTCGGTCTGCGGCAGGTAGTGCGCGTCCTCGGGCCCCGCGACCTGCCGGAGGGCCTCCTCGGTGAAGGTGCCCGCGGGCCCCAGGTACGCGTAGCGCAGCACCGGCACGGCGCTCTCCCTCCGTCGTCGCACCCGCGGGGCGGGGTGTCGCGGCCGACGGCCGGAGGTGCTGTGCAGAGCCCGTGAGGGCTCCGGGGCACCGGCCCGCGCGGCCCCGACGAGCCTAGTGCCCGCACGTAGGCTGGGCCGGTGCCCCGATCCCTGCGCGCGCTGAGCGCTGCCCTGCTCGCCGCGTCGGCCGCGCTGACCGCGACGCTCGGGCTCGTCACCGCCCCCGCCGCGTCCGCCGCGCCGCGCGACGAGGCGGCCGGCGCGCCGGGGCCGGTCGTGCTGGTCGGCGTCGCAGGGCTGCGGTGGGACGACGTCGGCTCGCTGACGACGCCCGCGCTGTGGGAGCTCGCGCACGACGGCGCGGTGGGTGCGGTCGCGGCCCGGTCCGTGACGACGCGCTCGTGCCCCGCAGACGGCTGGCTCGCCGTCTCGGCGGGCAACCGGTCGTCCGACATGCCCGCCGACGACGGCACGTGCCGGGCGCTGCGCGAGCCGGGCGAGTCCGGCCAGGTGCCCGGGTGGGACGACTACCTCACGTCCGCCGCCGGGCAGTCCTACGGTGCGGAGCCGGGGCTGCTGGGCGACGTGCTGGCCGAGTCGGGTACCGCGGCGCTGGGGATCGGCCCCGGTGCGGCGCTCGCGCTCGCGGGGTCCGACGGTGTTCCGGTCGGGGACCACCTGCGCTCCCCCTCGACGCCGACGCAGCTGCGGGAGGCCGTGCGCGACGCGGAGGCCGACCTGGTCGTCGTCGACGCCGGGCAGATCCGCGACCCCGGGCACGCGACCGCGCCGCGCGCGTCGGCACCCGAGCCCGACCCGTCCGACGACGGCGACGGCGCGACCGGCGGGGACCTGCTGGGCGGCGACCTCACCGACGGTGAGTCGCTGCCCGGGTCGGAGTCCATCGTCGAGCCCACGCGGGCGCAGCAGGCGGTGACGATCGACCAGGACGTCGACGCGGTGCTGTCCGCCCTGCGCGGCGAGAACGCGACGGTCCTGCTGGTCTCGCTCGCCGACTCGGGCCGCGTCGCGCTCCAGCTCGCGGCGTTCACCGGGCCCCGCGCGGACGGCGACCCGTACGCGGCTGCCCTCCTGACGTCGGGGTCGACCCGCCAGGCCGGCGTCGTGCAGACCGTCGACGTGACGCCCACCCTGCTGGCGCTCCTCGGCGTCGACGCCCCCGCGCTGCCGGGTGCCGAGATCCGCCCGACCGCCGGCCCCGCGACGGGGGGCGCGCGCATGGCCGAGCTCGTCGACATCCAGGAGCAGGCGTCCGCGATCACCCGCGTCTCCGGCGGCTTCTCCGCCCAGCTCGTGCTCGCACAGGCCGCGCTGTTCGTGGCGGCGGCGATCGCGCTGACCCGCCGGGGCCGCGGCGACCGCCGCCCCCTGAGCTCGGTGCTGCGCGTGCTGAAGGTCGCGGCGCTCGCGCTGGGCAGCGCCCCGGTCGCCTCGTTCCTCGCCGGCCTCGTGCCCTGGTGGCGGGCAGACCGTCCCGCTGCGGCGTTCTGGGCCACGGTGCTGGCCTTCACGGCCGCCGTGACCGTGCTCGCGCTGGCCGGCCCGTGGCGGCGGCACGTGCTCGGGCCGGCGGGCGTGGTCGCCGGGGTCACCGTCGTGGTCCTCGTGCTGGACGCGTTCACCGGCTCGCACCTGGTGGTCGACTCGCCCATGGGTGCGCACCGCATCATGGCGGCCCGGTTCTACGGCATGAGCAACCAGGCGTTCGCGCTGATCACCGCCGCGGGCGTGCTGTTCGCGGTGGTCGTCGCGGACATGCTGCTGCGGGCCGGGCGCCGGCGGGCCGCGCTGGCGTCGGTCGTGGCGATCGGCGTCGTGCTCGTCGTCGCGGACGGGGCGCCGCAGTTCGGCGCGGACTTCGGCGGGCCGCCCGCGATCCTCGTGGCGTTCGCCATGCTCGCGATCGCCGTCAGCGGGCGGCGCGTCTCGTGGCGGGTCGTGCTCGCCGTCGCCGCGATCAGCGTGGCCGTGGTGCTCGGGTTCGCGGTGCTCGACTGGCTGCGCCCGCCCGCGGACCGCACGCACCTGGGCCGGTTCTTCGCGACCGTGCTCGACGGCGGCCTCTGGGACGTGGTGTGGCGCAAGATCTCCGCCAACCTGCGGATCCTCACGTCGTGGCGGTACCTGCTGCTCGTCGTCACGGGCGTCGCGCTGACCTGGCTGGTGCTGGCCGGTCCGCGGGCGCGCGGCGGGCGGCTGCTCGGCGACGGCTCGCCGCTGGCCGGCCTCCAGCGCGCCTACCCGCTGCTGCGGGCGGCCGTCGCGGCGACGGGCGTCGCGCTCACGGTGGGGTTCCTCATCAACGACTCCGGGATCGTCGTTCCGGCGACGGGCATCGCCGTCGCCGTGCCGTGCCTGGTCGCCGCCGCGGCGCAGTGGCGGCGCGACGACCCGGACGGGCTCAACGACCCGGGCGACGCTCCCCCGGTGCCAGGCTCTGCCGCACAGCCCCCGCCGCAGCCCGTGCCCGACGCGCGTTGACCGCGATCTGCACGTCGCGGTACTGCGCGGCACGGTGCAGCTGGCCCTTGAGGTCGCTGCCGGACGGCCGGTGCTTCAGCTCGCACGGCACCTCCAGCACGCGGAAGCCCTGACGCAGCAGGTCGATCGTCATGCCGACCTCGACGCCCCAGCCGTGCGCGAGCGGCGTGGCGGCCTCGAACGCCTCCCGCGTCAGGCAGCGCATGCCCGACAGCGGCTGCACGGGCGTCCAGCCGGTCATCGAGACGATGGCCCGCCGGGCCGCGCCCACGACGAGCCCGCGGCCGCCGGCACCGGGCTGCGGCGGGAGGGTCGCGATCGTGATGTCCGCGAGGCCCTCGAGCACGGGCGGCACCAGCGGCGCCGTGTTCACGGCCGTCTCGGCGAGGTCGCCGTCGATGAACAGCAGCGTGCGCGGCGGGCGCTCGGGCGCGTCCCGCATCGCCACGACGGCGGCGCCCGTCTCCATCGCCGCGGCCTTGCCCCGGTTGTGCGAGTGCCGCACCACCACGGCGCCGGCCTCGCGGGCGACGTGCTGCGTGTTGTCCTCGGACCCGTCGTCGACGACGAGCACGAGGTCGACCGAGGGGATGGCCCGCGCCGAGCGGACCGTCGCCGCGATCCGACGGGACTCGTCCTTGGCGGGGATGATCACCGCGACCCTGCGTCGCTGACGCCCGCGTGCGGCGGTCCGCGCAGGCTCGACCGTCCCGGCGGCCTCGTCGGCCGTGCTGCTGCCCTGGCGCGTCACGGCTCCACCCTAACGATGCTGCAGGCCCGGACGCGCGTCGGCCCGCCCCGGTGCGCCGGTGGGCGCCCCGGGGCGGGCCGACGACGGGATCAGCGCAGCGTGACCTGGCGGGCGACGAGGCCCGCGCGGGCGCGGCGGGCGTTCGCGTCGAGCGGCGCGGTGTCCGCCATGGCAGCCGCGAGCGCGGGCGCGAACTGCGCGAGGGGGCCCTCGACGTCCTCGGCCTCGGAGCCGCGCGCCAGCTCCCACACCGGCACGACGATGCCGGCGGCGCGGAAGTACCCGATGAACTTGGCGCCGTCGAAGCCGGACTCGCGGCGGCCGTGCAGGCGGGCGAGACCGTCGAGCACGACCTGCTCGTCCTCGCCCTGCGCCCAGCGCACGTACTCGCGCGCGCCCATGCGGCACCAGTAGGCCGAGCCCACGGCGGCGAGGCGGCGCGTGTCGATGATGCCGGCGTCGGCCTCCTCGATCGCCGCGCGCAGCTCCGGCGTCACCTCGGTGGACGGGTCGAGCCAGTACGAGAAGGACTCCTGGACGGTGACCTCGAACGGCACGTCGAGGTCGAGGACGTCCTGCAGGCGGGGCCCGGGGGTCGGCAGACCGGTGTGCTCGATCGCGGTGCCCGGCTCGGCGTCGAGCGCGAGCAGCAGCGCGGTCGCGACGTCGCGGCTCGCGTCGCCCGAGCTCGTGCCGGTCTGCAGCGCGACCAGCACGGTGCCGTCGGCGCGGTGCAGGGCCGGCCAGCCGTTGGGCAGGACGGTCGTCACGACGACGTCGCGGGAGCCGTGCTCGGCGGTCGTGCGGGCGGTCGCCGTCGCAGCCGGGACGAGCTCGCGCAGCGCGACCCAGTCGGGCTCACCGGGCAGGCCCTCGAACGGACGGAGGACGAAGAGGTCGTGAGCAGCCACGCCCCCAGGCTACCGACCCGATCCCCACCCACGTCTCCCCCACGACCACCCACTTGTCCCCCACCGGGGCATCGAGTGGGCAGCGGGTGGGCACACAGGTCGGGCAGCGGGTGGGTACAGGTGGGGGCGGGAGGATCGGGGCGCCGCCGGACGGGGGTAGGCACCCGGCGCCGGGTGGCCCATCATGTGCACGCGACAGCCGACCCTGGCCCCGTCGGCCGACACCCGCAGGAGGACCCGATGACCGCCGCCACCCGGCGCACCGTCGACGCACCGGGCCCGACCGCACCCGTCGGGCCGGCCGTCGTCGTGGTCAACGCACGCTCGCGCCGGGGGGCCGCGCTGCACCACCGGGTGGCGCCGGCGCTCGAGCGCCGCGGGGTCGAGGTCAGCGCCGTGCACGTCGTGCACGACCCGGGCGCCGAGCTGCCCGAACTGCTCCCCCGGGTGCTGGCCGACTCCCCGTCGCTGCTCGTGGTGGGCTCGGGCGACGGCACGCTGGCCGCCGTCGTCGACCACCTCGCGGGGCGGTCGACGGTGCTGGGCTACCTGCCGCTGGGCACGACGAACAACACCGGTCGCAGCCTGGGCCTGCCGCTGCGCCTGGACGCGGCCCTCGACGTCATCGCGCACGGGCGCACGGTGCCGGTCGACCTGGCGCGGGCCGGCGACGACTGGTTCGCGAACCTCGTCAGCGTCGGGCTGTCGTCGGAGGTCGCGGGGCGCACCCCGCACCTGCTCAAGCGGCACCTGGGGCGCACCGCGTACGCGGCCACGGCCGCCCGGGCCCTGCTCACGCACCAGCCGTTCGAGGCGCAGATCACCGCGGACGACCGCACGTGGACGGTGCGCACGCACCAGCTGAACGTCGCGAACGGGCGCGTGCACGCCGGCACCCCGATCGCCGTGGACGCGGGCATCGACGACCGGCTCCTCGTTGCGTACGCGCTGGGCGGCGCCGGGCGCGCGTCGGTCGTCAGCGCCGCGGCCCTGCACGCGACGACGCCGTGGCGGCCGATGCACCACAAGCGGTTCGTCACCGGCACGACGGTGCGGGTCCTGACGGACCGCACCCTGCGCCTCGACGTCGACGGCGAGCTCACGGACGTGGTCGGCCCGGACCACCCGCTGGTCGTGCGGGTCGACGCCGGTGCGATGCAGGTGCGCGTGCCCCACGGCTTCGTCCGCCGCGACCCCCTCGCCCGCGAACGCACCTCCTGAGAGCCCGGGCCGGCCGGGCTCAGGACGAGGACCGAGGCGCGGCACGGACGACGCGCGCGAACGGGTGCGCGCAGGGCCCCGGGTGGGCGAGGATCGAGCCATGGACCCGCGCGCCGGAACCCTCGCCCAGCCCTCCGACCTCGTCGACCTCGACGCGCTGCTCAGCGCCTACGCCGACCGCCAGCCCGACCTCGACGACCCCGCCCAGCGCGTCGTGTTCGGCACGTCGGGCCACCGCGGGTCGGCCCTCGACGGCGCCTTCAACGAGGCGCACATCGTCGCGATCACCGCGGCCATCGTGGAGTACCGCCGCGGGCAGGGCACCGACGGCCCCCTGTTCATCGGCCGTGACACGCACGCGCTGTCGGAGCCCGCGTGGGCCACGGCGCTGGAGGTGCTCGCGGCCGCCGAGGTCGAGGTGCACGTCGACGCCCGCGACTCGTGGACCCCGACGCCCGCGGTGTCGCTCGCGATCCTGCGGCACAACGGCGCCGGCACGTCCGAGGGCGTGCGCACCCGCGGCCCGGGGCTCGCCGACGGGATCGTCGTGACCCCGTCGCACAACCCGCCGCGCGACGGCGGGTTCAAGTACAACCCGCCGCACGGCGGCCCCGCGGGCTCCGAGGCGACCGGGTGGATCGCGGACCGGGCGAACGAGATCCTGCGCTCCGGGTGGCGCCAGGTGCCCCGGGTGCCGCTGGCCCGCGCGCTGGCCGCGCCGACGACCCGCAAGCACGACTACCTGTCGTCCTACGTGGACGACCTCGCCAACGTCGTGGACCTCGAGGCGATCCGCACGGCGGGGGTGCGGATCGGCGCCGACCCGCTGGGCGGGGCGGCGGTGGAGTACTGGGGTGCGATCGGCGAGCGGTACGGCCTCGACCTGACGGTCGTGAACCCGCACGTGGACCCGCGCTGGTCGTTCATGACGCTGGACTGGGACGGCAAGATCCGCATGGACTGCTCGTCGCCGTACGCGATGGCGTCGCTGCTGGAGCGGATGCGCCCGGGCGCGGACGGCTCGGCCCCCTTCGACATCGCGACGGGCAACGACGCGGACTCCGACCGGCACGGCATCGTCACGCCGGACGCGGGCCTGATGAACCCGAACCACTACCTCGCGGTCGCGATCTCCTACCTGTTCTCCGGGGCGCGCCCCGGCTGGCCGGCGGACGCCGCGATCGGCAAGACGCTGGTCTCGTCGTCGCTGATCGACCGGGTCGCGGGATCGCTGGGACGGCGTCTGCTCGAGGTGCCGGTCGGCTTCAAGTGGTTCGTGCCCGGGCTGGTCGACGGCACGGTCGGGTTCGGCGGCGAGGAGTCCGCGGGGGCGTCGTTCCTGCGCACCGACGGCACGGTGTGGACCACGGACAAGGACGGGATCCTGCCGGCGCTGCTGGCGTCGGAGATCCTCGCGACCACGGGCAAGAGCCCGTCGCAGCACCACGCCGAGCTCGTGGACCGGTTCGGCGCGTCGCACTACGCCCGCGTCGACGCCCCCGCGACGCGCGAGCAGAAGGCCACGCTGGCGGCGCTCTCGCCGGAGCAGGTCACCGCGACCGAGCTCGCCGGGGAGACCATCACGGCCCGGCTCACGCGGGCGCCGGGCAACGACGCCTCGATCGGCGGCCTCAAGGTCACGACCGAGAACGCGTGGTTCGCGGCGCGCCCGTCGGGCACGGAGGACGTCTACAAGATCTACGCCGAGTCGTTCGTCTCCGCGGAGCACCTCGCCCAGGTGCAGGAGGCCGCCAAGCAGGTGGTCTCGCAGGCCCTGGGCGCCTGACGCGCACCGGCGGCGGCACCCGAGGGTGCCGCCGCCGGGCCGACCTCCCGCCGGCTGGCCCCCCTGCCCGGGAACGGCACCACCTGCGGGAGGACGACAGCACCCGGCCCCTCACGGGGTCCGGGCGCCGTCCACGGGGTGTGCGGTCAGGCCGCCAGGCGGCCCAGCCCCGTGAACTGCCACCCCGCCGAACGCCAGCGGTCGACGGGGAGCTTGCCGCGCGCGTCGATCACGCGCGGGACCTGGGTGAGCGCGGCGAGACGCTCCGGGTCGGCCTCGACGAACTCGTCCCACTCGGTCAGGACGAGCACGACGTCGGCACCCTCGACGGCCTCCTCGGCGCTCGTCGCGTACGCGAGCGTCGGGAACAGGCGGCGGGCGGTGTCGCCGGCCTCCGGGTCGAAGACCGTGACCTGGGCGCCGCGCAGGTGCAGGGCGGCCGCGACGTTCAGCGCCGGCGAGTCGCGCACGTCGTCCGTGAGCGGCTTGAACGCGGCCCCGAGGACGCCGACACGCTTGTTGAGCACCGAGCCCTCGCAGGCCTCGAGGGTCATGTCGACGACCCGCTCGCGCTGGCCCATGTTGATCTCGTCGACCTGCTGCAGCAGGCCGGACGCCCGGTAGGCGCCGAGCTCGTTGGCCCGGTGCATGAGCGCCCGGATGTCCTTGGGCAGGCACCCGCCGCCGAAGCCGAGGCCCGCGTCGAGGAACTGCCGGCCGATGCGCTTGTCGTGCCCGAGCGCGTCGGCGAGCACCGTGACGTCGGCCCCGGCGGCCTCGCACACGCCGGCGATCGCGTTGATGAACGAGATCTTGGTGGCGAGGAACGCGTTGGCGCTGACCTTGACGAGCTCGGCCGTGGGCAGGTCCGTGACGACGACGGGCGTGCCCTCGGCGATGGGGCCGGCGTAGACGCGGCGCAGCACGCGCTCGGCCCGCTCGGACGCGCCGCCCAGGACGATGCGGTCGGGGTGCAGCGTGTCCTCGACCGCCTTGCCCTCGCGCAGGAACTCCGGGTTCCAGATGAGCTCGACGTCCAGGCCGGCAGGGGCCTGGTCGGCGACGAGGCCGCGCAGACGGGCCGCGGTGCCGACGGGGACGGTCGACTTGCCGACGATCACGGCGTCCTTGGTCAGGTGGCGGGCGATCGCGGTGGTCGCAGCCTCGACGAAGCGCAGGTCCGCGGCGTGCGACGTGCGCTGCTGCGGGGTGCCGACGCACACGAAGTGCACGTCGCCCTGCGCGACCGCGGACGCGACGTCCGTGGTGAAGCGCAGGCGCCCGGTGGCGAGGTTCTTCTCCAGCAGGGTGTCGAGCCCGGGCTCGAAGAACGGCACCTTGCCGGCCTGGAGGGCCTCGACCTTGTGCGGGTCGGTGTCGACGCCGGTGACGTCGAAGCCGAGCTCGGCCATGGCGACCGCGTGGGTGGCGCCGAGGTACCCGGTGCCGAGGACGGTGATGCGCGGCTGCTCCGGGGAGTCGGTGGCCTTCGTGGTGCGGGACGTCTTGGTGGTCATCGTCGGTCTCCTCAGGGTGCGGTGGTGGCGAGGGGGGCGGGCGTCACGACGCTCGCGTCGTCCGGCTCGGTGGCGGGCTCCGGGGTCGTCGGCGCCGGGTCGGGGGCCGGCACCGGGGCCGGCTCCTCGGCGGGCGTCGGGTCCGGGGCGGCGGGGGTGGTGGCCTCCGGCGTGACCGGTGCGGGCTCCGGGGTCGGCCCGGACGGGGCCGGCGCCGGGGCGGGCGTGGTGGCGGCGGGCTCCGAGGGCTCGGCGGTCGGCGCCGCGAGGGTCGCCATCACCGTCCCGGCGACGAACCCGGCAGCCGGGTTCGCGATGCCGGCCCTGAACGCCGCGAGCGAGTCGGACCGTGACGTGATCCGCCAGTCGTTCGTGGTCCGCTCGCCCTGCACGTAGGACGTGACCGCGTGGTGGAAGTACGCGACCCCGATGATGTCGGCGTTCCTGGGCTCCGCCAGGGACGTGAACATCGACTCGAACCACTGCGGCTTCTTGCCGCTGATCTCCGTCGCCCCGACCTCCGCGAGCAGGATCGGCTTGTCGGTGAAGGAGCGCAGCTGGTCCAGCGTGCGGTCGAACGTGAAGTCGAACGTCGGCGGCTGGTTCTTGTCGAACGGCGGCCGGTAGTAGCCCGACAGGCCGACCCAGTCGACGTACTCGTCCCCGGGGTAGAGGCTGCGCGTGTACTCGACGGGCTTGTTGACCGCGGGGAGCCGGTTGACGATGTTCGGGGCCCAGACCCAGATCACGTACGCGTTGGCGCCCTCGGCCTCGAAGATGTCGTGCACGTGGCGCCACATCTTCACGTAGTCGCCGCGGTTGTTGCCGTTGACGGGTGCACCGTCGCTGGTCTGCTCGGACCACGGGTACCAGCCGCTGTTCATCTCGTGGTTGAGACGGATCGCCACGGGGAGCTTGAGCTTCGCGACGTCCCGGGCGTACTTGCGCAGGTACGCGTCGTGGTCGCCCTCGATGATCCGCGGCAGCGAGTACTCGGGCTCGTCGACGACGTCGTTCTCGGCGAGCATCGGACGCGACTCCCACGTGAGCAGGGGCAGGTCGCCCTGCACCCACGAGCGGGTGACGGCGTCGGCCCGGAAGTCCGAGTCCCAGCCCTGGAAGTAGCCGGCCATGTTCGGCGAGACGCCGACCTTCGTCGCCACGTCGTTGTACTCGGACCAGTTGAACGGCGACTGGAGCGTGTAGAGCCCGAAGTACCGCTGGTCGGGTGCGAGCAGCTCGGACAGGCGCGGTGCGGTGGGCTTCGGCGGGTTCTTCGCCGCGTCCCGCTCCTTGCGCAGCGCGTCGGCCTGGGCCTTCTGCCGCGCCGCCTCCTCCTTGGCCCGCTGCTCCCGGGTGTAGGCGGCCTGCAGGCGCGCCTCCTCCTCGGCCCTCTGCGCGGCCAGCGCGTCGCGCGACGCCCGGGCCGCGGCGGCCTGCTGCTGGGCGAGCTGCTCACGCACCTGCGCACCCTCGGCACGCCCGAGCGCATCGGCAGCGGCACGCTCGGCCGCCGCCTTGGCCCGGCCGCGCTGGGCGGCGGCGGCCCGCTCGGCCGCGGCCTTCTGACGGCCCTCCTCCGCGGCGGCCGCGCGCTCCTGCGCGGCCTTCTCCTTGCCGCGCTTCTCGGCCGCGGCCTTCTCCGCCGCCGCCTTCTCGGCGCCGCTGGCCTGGCCCTCGGCCCGCTCGCGCGCGGCCTTCTCCTGCCAGGACTCGATGTCGGAGATCTGGGCGTCGCGGTCCTCGAGGATCGCGCGCAGGTCCGCGTTCTCCTGCGCGAGCTGCGCCTCCGCCTCGGTCATCGTCGCGCCCGGCCCGGCGGACCGTGGCGACATCCAGACCAGGCCCGTCACCAGGCCCAGCGAGACGGCGACCACGAGGGCCCCCAGGCGTGCGGCGAACCCGAGACGCCCGGTCATCGTCCACCAGTGCGTCAGTCGTCGCTCAGACATAGAAGACCGCCATTCCTGCGAAGATCGTGAGTCCGATCAGGTAGGGCACGAGCACCTGGAGGTTGCGCCGCGGGCGCGCGGCCACCGGCTCCTCCACCTCGGTGCGGGTGCGGGTACGGGTGCGCAGGGCGAGCCGCGCGTCGGTGTCGTCCTCGTCGGGACGGCGCGCACCGCCGACGGCGGGGGTGCCGCGCGGGGGCGTGCGGTCCACGAGGTCGCGGGGCGCGTGCGGGTCGATGGACTCGAGCTCGGCGATGAGGTCGCCGTTGCCGGCGTCGTCCTTGCTGCCCACGTACGCGCCGGCGCGGGTGCCCCAGCCGGCGACGTGCGCCATGCGGAAGAAGCCCAGCAGGCGGATCGGCATGAGGAACAGCGTCGAGACGATGATGAACACGGGCAGCCGGAAGAAGTCCGAGGGCTTCTCCTGCAGGTGCCGGATCTGCCGGATCGCCATGGACAGCACCGACGAGACGACCATGAGCCCGACGACCCAGGCGATGCCCTGCACGCCCGTCGTGGTCTCGAGGATCGCCTGGTAGAGGTTGATCCCGGTGCCGGAGACGGCCCGGTAGACCCAGCCGGCGAGCGTCCCGAAGAGCAGGAACGGCAGGATGATGTCGGTGAGGAAGAAGACGGCCAGCACCGGCGCGTGCCCGATCATCCAGGGCAGCATGCGCAGGGTGTTGTACTGGCTGCCGCGCGACCAGCGCAGCTGCTGCTTGAAGAGCTTCTTCACCTGCAGCGGGGCGTCGGTGTAGACGAGGCTCGAGTACTGGTAGACGGTCTTGTAGCCGGCCTTGAGCGTGAGGTTGGTCAGGGTCCGGTCGTCGGAGACCTCGAGGAAGACCCCGAGGAACTTCTCCGTCATGAACGCGTCCATGACCTGCACGAGGATGCGGCGCCGGAAGGCGATCGTGCGGCCCGGCAGGCAGCCGACCTGGCCCAGGTACGACTGCGCGGGCATCGAGTACAGCGCGCGGGTGTTCTCCAGCCAGTCCGCCCAGCGGGTGATCCAGGAGCGCTCGGGCTCGAGGATCCGCTGCCGGGTGGTCACGCCGCCGACGTTCGGGTCGGCGAACGGCTTGACCAGCTCGGGCAGCGTGCCGTCGGTCCAGACCGTGTCCGAGTCGACGAGCACGGTGATCTCGCCGCGCGACATCTGCGTGCCGATCTTCACGGCGTTGCGCTTGCCGGGGATCGGGGTGTGGACGCGCTGGACGAGCCCGCCGAACTCGTCGCAGACGGCCTCGAGGCCCGGGTTGGGCGCGCCGTTGATGACGACGATGACCTCGTCGGGCTCCTGGTCGACGATCCGCTGGAGGACGTCGCGGAACAGGTCGAGCGGCTCGTCGACGACGGGGATGACGACGCTCGTCGAGACGTCGTAGGGGGCGGTCGCGGGGCGGTACCGCCGCGACAGGACGACCTTGAGGATCCACAGCGCCCACACGAGGCCCGAGAACACCGCGAACAGGTAGATCTCGCTCTGGCCCTCGAACATGTGACGCAGTTGGAGGATGAAGATGAACATGGCGCTCCTCGCGCTCGCCGGGCAGGGGAGTACTGATCGACGCCGTCGGCGATGCAGCGGGAGACGCAGCGGGATGCCTCGGCAGCCGGCGTCGGTCGAGGCCCGCACGGGCCCCGGACCCCGACCGGTCTGATGCCTGCGTCGTCACGCCCGGCTGGTGCACCGGGCCACGCGTCGCGGCCATCCCCCCGGTGCCGCTGGGTGCGGCACCCCTCGGTCGGGGTGCACCAACCATGACTTGCCCGAGTCACTGATGTAAAGCCCGCCGTGAGAACTCTGCGTGAACGCTCCGTCCGTTTTGCCGAGCACCCAAAACGGGACAGGTCAGACGTTTCTCCTGGTCAGGATCCCGACGGACCGGACGTTTCGTGTGAACAACGTGTTTCACGACACCATCCACCATGTGGGCAGAACGGATGTCCAAGTCACAATCTGTTGAGTTCTGCGTCACACCAGATATCGGAGAACTGTCACAGAGCCTGTGAGGAAGCCGACCCCGACCGGGCTCGGCTTCCTGGTCGCCGCGGTGCGAGAGTGGGCCCGTGCTCCAGCCCTATCGGGACGTCCTCGCGCGCCCCGGCGCGCTCGCGTTCTCCGCCGCCGGCGTCCTGGCCCGGCTGCCCATGTCGATGGTCGGCATCGGGATCGTCCTGCTGGTCGCCGCGCTCTACGACTCCTACGCCATGGCCGGGCGGGTCTCCGCCGCCTTCGTGATCGCCCAGGCCGTGTGCTCGCCGCAGCTCGGCCGGCTCGTCGACCGCTTCGGGCAGGCCCGGGTCATGCGCCCGGCGCTGCTCGCGTCCGCCGCCGGCATCGTCGCGCTCGTGGCCGCCGCGGTGACGGGCGCCCCCGAGGGGGTCCTCTACGTGCCGGCCGCCGTCGCCGGCGCCACCATCGGCTCGTTCGGGTCCCTCGTGCGCGCCCGCTGGAGCGCGCTGCTCGGCGCCGACCCCCGCCGGGTGCACACCGCGTTCTCGCTGGAGTCGGCGCTCGACGAGCTCGTGTTCGTCGTCGGCCCCGTGCTGGCCACCGTGCTGGCCACCGGCGTGCACCCCGCCGCCGGCCTGGCCGTGCCCGTCGCCGCCATGCTCGTCGGCGGCCTGGCGTTCCTCGCCCAGCGGGGCACCGAGCCGTCGCCCGCGCCGGCGCACGAGCCCCGCGCCCGCGGCACCGTGCTGCGGCACCCGGCGATGGTCGTGCTCGTCGTCGCCTTCGTCGCGATGGGCGCCATCTTCGGGGCCACCGACGTGTCCACGGTGGCGTTCGCCGAGGAGGCCGGCTCCCCCGGCCTCGCCGGCGTCGTCCTCGCCGTCTTCGCCCTCGGGTCGCTGATCTCGGGGCTGCTGTACGGCGCCCGGCACTGGGTCTCGCCGCTCCCCCGCCGGTTCGTCCTCGGCATGGTCGCCCTCGCCGTCGGGGTCGGGGCGTTCGTGCTGGCCCAGTCCCTCGCCGTGCTGGCCGCCGTGATGTTCGTCGTCGGCTTCGCCATCGCCCCGTCGCTGATCAACGGCAACGCGCTCGTGCAGGACATCGTGCCGCCCGGGCGGCTCACCGAGGGCCTGACCTGGGTCGGCACCGGGCTGGGCGTCGGCGTCTCCATCGGCTCGTCCGTGGCCGGCGCGCGGATCGACGCCGCCGGCGCCCACGCCGGGTTCCTCGTCGTCGTGGCCGCGGGCGCCCTCGCGCTGGTCACGACCCTGGCCGCGTGGCCGACGCTGCACCGCTCGTCGGTCGCCGCACCGGCCGACGACGTCGCCCGCACCCCCTAGCCTGGGCGGTCGTGAGCACCGCCACCGCCGTCGACCCCGGCACCTGCGACGCGCTGCGCCGCGTCCTGGCCCCGCTCGGCACGCTCGTGCGCGCCGAGCGCCTGACCGGCGGGACGTTCGCGACCACGTACCGCGCGCACCTCGGCGACGGCACGCGCGTCGTGGTGAAGACCGCACCCACCGACGCGACCCGCCTCATGACCTACGAGCACGACCTCGTGCGGACCGAGGCCCGCGTGTACGCGCTGGCCGCCGGGCACCCGGGCGTGCGCACGCCCGCCCTGCTC
This sequence comes from Cellulomonas oligotrophica, assembly GCF_013409875.1. Taxonomy (GTDB): domain Bacteria; phylum Actinomycetota; class Actinomycetes; order Actinomycetales; family Cellulomonadaceae; genus Cellulomonas; species Cellulomonas oligotrophica. The sequence goes on along the minus strand of NZ_JACCBK010000001.1, from coordinate 2,747,624 downwards.
GCCACGGACCTCACGCGGACAGTCCTGCCGGGCGACGTCGTGGTGGCCGCGCACCTGCCCGGCGTGCCCTGGACCGAGGCCGGGCTCGCGCCCGACGACGCCCGCACGGCGCGGCTGCGACGCGAGCTGGGCGCCGTCATGGCCCACCTGCACGCGGTCGACGGGCCGGCGTTCGGGTACCTCGGCGCCGTCGAGGCCGTCGGTGGGCCGGCGGACCCGCCGGGCACCCGCCTGCACGGGACCACCTGGCCCGAGGCGTTCGGGCGCGTCGTCGGGGCGATCCTCGCCGACGCGCAGGCGTGGGACGTGCCCGTGCCCGCGGACGCCGTGCGGGCGGCCCTCGCCGCGCACCACGACGCGCTCGCCGCCGTCACGCGCCCCGTCCTCGTGCACGGCGACCTGTGGCCCGGCAACGTGTTCGTCGACCCCGCCACGGGCGCCCTCACCGGGGTGATCGACGCCGAGCGCGCCCTGTGGGCCGACCCGCTCCTCGAGCTCGTCGGCGCCGACCCCTGGACCCTCGGCCCGCCGTCCGCCGACGTCCTGGCCGGGTACGCGGGCGTCGCCCCGCTCGACACGACGAGCGACGCCGCGCGCACCCGGATGCTGCTGTACCGCCTGCACACCGCCCTCGTGCTGCGCGTCGAGGGCGCCCCGCGGGGCTACGCGCCCGACGCCGCCGCGTGGTGCCGCCGCACGGCCGAGCGGACGTGGACGTGGGCGTTCGACGAGCTCGCCGCGATCGGCTGAGCGCGCGGCCGACCGCTCAGATGCGGGCGGCGGGGTCGGCGTCGGCCGGGTCCGGCTGCTGCCAGGACGTGGTCGTCCCGTCCGTGAACCGTGCCCGCGCGGCGGCCACGGCCCTGTCCTTGAGCGCGACGCCCTGCGTGCGCGCGACCTGCGACGCCTTCTCCTCGGCGTCCCTGACGTAGCCCTGCACACGCGGGTCGGCCCACACGTCTGCGGCCCAGCCCTTGACGCGCGCGAGCTGCTCACGCCCCGCGGGCGTGCCCAGCAGGTAGCCGACACCCGCGCCGACGACGAACGCTGCCTTGCCCTTCATGGGACCTCCGGGTGTGCTCGTGACCGCACGACCGGGACCGGACGTGCGGGTGGGTGGGGCGGCGCACCGTGCTCGACGCCGCCGCAGGCACCGAGCGTAGGCGCGCCCGCACCGGTCCGCACGGGCACGCGGCGTAGGTTCGACGCGGGCCGGCGGGCACCCGACCGGCCAGGGGCACCGGGAGGGAGGCAACCATGGAGCTGCTGGTGGCCGGCGTGCTGGCCGTGCTCGCGACCGTCGCCGTCACGTCGTTCGCACCGCGGGTCGGCGTGGCCGCGCCGCTGCTGCTCCTGCTGCTCGGCACGGCCGTGAGCTTCCTGCCGTTCGTCCCGGCGGTCGAGGTCGAGCCCGAGATCGTGCTCGGGGTGGTCCTGCCGCCGCTGCTGTACTCCTCGGCCGCGACCATCCCGACGATGGAGCTGCGCCGCGACGTGCGCACCGTCTCGGCGTTCTCCGTGCTGCTCGTCGTGGCCTCGGCGCTGGCGGTCGGGTTCGTGCTCGACGCGGTGGTCCCCGGCATCGGCCTGGCCACCGGCATCGCGATCGGCGCCGTCGTGTCGCCCACCGACGCGGTCGCGACGTCCGTCGTGCGCAAGGCCGGGGTGTCGCCGCGGGTCGTGACGGTGCTCGAGGGCGAGTCGCTGCTCAACGACGCCTCCGCCCTGGTGCTGCTGCGCTCGGCCGTCGTCGCCACGGCCGGCACCGTGAGCCTGCTGGAGGTCGGCGGGGACTTCGTGCTCGCGGTCGTCGTGGCCGTCGCCGTCGGGTACGTCGTCGGGCGTCTGCACGTGTGGGCGCGCGCGCACATCACCCAGACCACCTCGACCGTCGCGATCTCGTTCGTCGTGCCGTTCGTCGCGTACCTGCCCGCCGAGCACCTCGGGGCGTCGGGCCTGGTCGCGGCCGTGACCGCAGGCCTCGTGACGGGCCGCGCGGCGCACACCGCGCTCAGCGCGCAGGACCGCGTGACCGAGCGCGCCGTGTGGCGCACGCTCGAGCTGCTCCTCGAGAGCACGGTGCTGCTGCTCATGGGCGTGCAGCTGTTCGGGCTCGTCGAGGACGTCCGCGCGGCCCACGGCAGCCTGTGGACCGCACTCGGCTACGGCGTGCTGACCGCGACGGTCGTGGTGGCCGTGCGCGCCGTGTTCGTCGGGGCGTCGGTGTGGGAGCTGGCGCGGCGGGCGCGGCGGATCCCCCAGCTGCGCGACTGGCTGACGCAGGCCCAGGAGCGTCTCGACGCGGGCGACGTGCCCGTGCGGCCGGGCCGGTCGACGCCCGACGGACCGGCCGGCGGACCCAGCCCCGAGCGCGTGGAGGCCGTCGGCCGCCGCGTGCGCCGCCGGCTCGCCGACATCGACTACCTCACCGCCGAGGCGTTCGGCCCGCGCGAGGCCACCCTCCTGGTGTGGGCGGGCATGCGCGGCGCCGTGACCCTCGCGGCCGCGCAGTCGCTGCCGTCGGACACGCCGCAGCGCTCCCTGCTGGTGCTCGTCGCGTTCGTCGTCGCCGCCGGGACGCTGCTCGTGCAGGGCGCGACCCTGCCGTGGGTGGTGCGCCGGCTCGGGCTCGGCGACCGGGCGCAGGACGACGCCGCCGCCCTGGTCGCGCTGCGCGCCGAGGTCCGGGACGCCGCGCTCGCCCACCTGCAGGACCCCGCCCTGGTCCGCCCCGACGGGCAGCCGTACGACCCGCGCGTGCTCGACCGCGCGCGGGCCGGGCTGGCCGCGGTCGACGCCGCCATGGACGACGAGGACGCCGCGCCCGTCCGTGCGCAGGTGCACCAGCTGATGATCGAGCTCGTGCAGGCCCAGCGCGCCGAGCTGCTGCGCCTGCGGGACCTCGGCGTGCACTCGTCCGCGGCCCTGGACCGGGCGCTGGACGAGGTCGACGCCGTGCAGATCGGCCTGGAGATGCGCGGACCGTGACCGGGCCCCCGCGCCCGACGGTGGGCGGCGGTCGGTAGCGTCACTTCCCATGGCCGACTACTTCGCGGGCGACCCGCGCACGAACCACGAGCGCATGCTCGCCGGCGACCTCTACGTTGCGGACGACCCGGCGATCGAGGCGGACTTCCAGCGGGCCCTGCGCCTGTCGGACGCGTACCACCGGGCGTTCGTCGCCGACCCGGCCGCGGCGCGCCCGCTGCTCGTCGAGCTGCTCGGCGAGGTCGGCGACGACGTCGTGGTCCGCCCGCCGCTGCGCGTCGACTACGGCTCACGCATCCGCATCGGCGCCCGCACGTTCGTCAACTTCCACCTCACGGCCCTCGACGTCGCGGACATCACCATCGGCGCGGACTGCCAGATCGGCCCGAACGTGCAGCTGCTGACCCCGACGCACCCGGTCGACCCGCAGCCGCGGCGCGACAAGCTCGAGGCGGCCCAGCCCATCACCCTCGGCGACAACGTGTGGCTCGGCGGCGGCGTGATCGTGTGCCCGGGCGTCACCATCGGTGACAACACGGTCGTCGGCGCCGGGTCGGTGGTCGTGCGCGACCTGCCGGCGAACGTCGTCGCGGTGGGCAACCCCGCGCGCGTCGTGCGCGAGAACATCTGAGCCGCGCCGTGGACGGCGACCCGCGGGCCGACGCGACCGAGGTGATGGCCCGGTGGCGGCGCGTCGAGCGGCGCACCGCGCACGACCCGGGCTCGGGGCTGCGGCTGCCCGAGGTCACCGACGCGACGCGCGCGGACGCCGACGTGCTCGCCGCGGCGGGGCACCCGCACGACGCCGTCCACCGGTACACCCACGACAGCGCGCTCGCCGCGCTGCGCGACGCGGGACGCACCTGGGACCTGCCGGGCGCCGCGGCGGCGTGGACGGCCGGGCTGTGGTCGGCACCGTGGACGTGGCGCAGCGCGCTGACCGGCCACCTGCTGGCGACGACGCTGCCCGGGCACGCGTACGACCCGTACCCGTCGGGCAGCCCCTGCCGGGTGTGCGGCGCCGCCGCGGAGGGCGCCCTGGCCGCGACCGCCGAGCACGTGCTGCGCCTGGGCGGGGGTGCGCCGATCGACGGGGCCGTGCCCGAGCACGCCCTGGCCCTGGCCGGCCTCGCCGACCTGCCCCGGCCCGAGCCCACCGAGCACGACCGGTGGACGCTGCGCGCGGTCCTCACCGTGCTGCGCGCCCTGCCGCCCGGCACCCGGTACGCCGCGGCCCGCACGGCACTGACCCGCGCCCGGCTGCTCGACACGTCGGCGCCGCACGCCTACGGGGCGGTGCTCGAGGAGCTCGCGCTGGTCGGCGCGGTCGCCCCGACGGCGCACCCCGGCCTGGCCGTGCGCTGGTCCGACTACGCCGAGCGCGACCGGCGGCCGAGCGTGCGCGTCGAGGTGCAGGCGCCGCTGGCCTGGTGGTCGTCCTCCGACGGGCTGCGCGAGGACGTGCTGGAGCACGTCTTCACGGGGTTCGCCACGGGCGACGTGGACCTCGACGGCCCGCGCCCGACGCCCGAGCCGGCACGCGGCGCGACCGTCGTCGGTGCGCTGCCCGCCCGGCTGCGGGCCCTGGACCGGACGGGGCGCACCGCCGCCGTCCCGCGGTCCGTCGGCGACGGCCCGCCCGCCGTGGGCGACGTGTGGGCCGTGCGGGTCACGGGCGACCGGTGGGTCACCTGCCGCGTGGCCGCCACCGACGTCGCCGGCGGCCGGCCGTACGCGCAGGTCGAGATGCTCGCCGGCGTGCACGACGCGTTCCCCGTGGCGCCCGACATGGACCTGCGCGCGCAGCCGCGCCGCGACGGGCGCTGGCACGCGTGGGTGCACTCCCTCGACCGCACCCCGCACGTGCGGCGGGTCGCACAGGGCACGGCCGCCCCGGCGTCGCCGCTGCCGCCCGCGACGGGCGCCGAGCGGCACCCCGCCAAGGCGCTGGCCCACCTCGCAGGGTGGTGCTACCCCGAGCTCGACTGAGACCCGGGGGCGCCGACCGGTCAGGCGTCGGGCTCGAGCTCGCACCACACGCGACGCCCGGGCACGCCGACGCGCTCGACGCCCCACACGTCGGCACGGCGCAGGGCCCGCAGCGCCCGCGGCGAGGGCAGCACCCGGCTCGCCGGGTCCTCGACCGTCAGTCGCACGGTCCGGCCGTGGACGTCGAGGCCCACGTGCAGCACCGACCCCTCCCGCGCCCCGCCGGCGGCGTCGCGCAGCAGCACCACGGCGAGCAGGCGCAGCCGCAGCAGGGTCGCGGGCGGGGCTCCGAGCAGCCGGGCGCGGGCCACGACCCAGCGCCGGGCGTGCACCACGCCCCACGCGTCGGCGGTCACCGCCAGGGTGCCCGTGCGGTCGGGGTGCAGCGGGTGCACCACGGCGTCCCGCGTCGGGGTGGTGATCTGCAGGCTCGTGCTCACGGCGGCCTCCTCGGCATCGACGACGGCCCCAGCGTGGCCGGGCGCCGCGGCGCCGTCGTCGTCCGCACGGCGCGAGGTCCCTGCTGCGGACGCAGCAGGCAGGTCGCTGCGTCCGGCCGACGACGCGGCACCCCCCGCCGACGGAGCCTGGTCGCGGTCGATCCCTGCTGCGAAAGGTCCCCGCCATGTCCGCTCTCGCCCGTTGGTGCCACCAGCACCGCCGGCTCGTCCTCGCCGGGTGGGTCCTCGCGATCCTCGGCCTCGCCGCCGCCACCCTGAGCCTCGGCGCGTCCTTCCGGACCGCGCAGACGCTGCCGGACTCCGACTCCGCCCGCGCGTACGCGCTCCTCGAGGAGGCCGGCGCCTCCTCGTCCACCACCGACGGCACCGTCGTGTGGCGCTCCACCGGTCCGGTCGACGCCCCGGGCGTCCAGGACGAGATCGCCACGCTGCTCGCGCAGGTCGCGGCGGTCCCGGGCGTGGAGTCGGTCACCTCGCCCTACACGCCCGAGGGCGCCGCGCAGGTGAACGCCGTCGAGCGCACCGCGTTCGCGACCGTCGCCGTCACCGACGACGTGGACGTGCAGCAGGTGCGCGACGTCGTCGAGGCCGCGGCACCCGCCGACCTCGACGTCGCCGTCGGCGGGCAGGGGTTCAGCGAGCTGCCCGAGCCGTCGCACGGCACCGAGGTGATCGGGCTGCTCGCGGCCCTCGTGATCCTGCTGCTCGTGCTGCGCTCCGGCTGGGCCGCGACCCTGCCCGTCCTCACCGGCGTCGTCGGGGTCGTCGCGTCGCTGCTCGTCGTGACCCTCGCGTCCCACGTGGTCGACCTCGACTCGACGTCGCTGACCATGGCCGCCCTGGTCGGCCTGGGCGTCGGCATCGACTACGCCCTGTTCATCGTGAACCGGCACCGCAAGGCGCTGCTGGCCGGTGCGGGCGTCGAGGAGGCCGTGACCCGGGCCGTCACCACGTCGGGCCGGGCCGTCGTCTTCGCCGGCCTCACCGTGGTCGTGGCGCTGCTGGGCATGGCCGTCGTCGGGCTGGGCGTGCTCACCGGCATGGGCCAGGCCGCCGCCGTGACGGTCGCCTTCACCGTGGCCGCCGCGGTCACCCTGCTGCCCGCGCTGCTGGGCGTGCTCGGCGACCGCGTGCTCTCGCGCCGGCAGCGGGCCGCGCTCGCCGCCGGCGAGGTCGCCACCGACCACCGCCCCGGGCGCACGCCCGTCTCCGCCCGCTGGGCCGTCGCCCTGCAGCGGGCCCCGCGCCGCGTCGTGGCCGGTGCCCTCGTGCTGCTCGTCGCGCTCGCCGTGCCCGCCCTGTCGCTGCGGGTCGGGGACCCCGACGCGTCGAGCGACCCCGTCGGGTCGCCGAGCCGCACCTACGCCGACCTCATGACCCCCGCCTTCGGGGCCGGCGTCGACGCACCGCTCGTGCTGGCCGCCCGGACGCCCGACGCGGCGTCCGCCCGGGCGTTCGAGGCGCTCGTCGCGCAGGTCGCCGAGGAGCCGGGCGTCGCCGCCGTGCGGGCCGCCCCCGTGCAGGACGGCCAGACGGTCGCCGTGGCCGGCGTGGTCCCCGCGACGAGCGCGCAGACCGTCGAGACGGAGGACCTGGTGCTCGCCCTGCGCGACGACCTCGTGCCCGCGGCGGCCGCGGGCACGGCGCTCGAGGTCCACGTGGGCGGGGAGGCGGCGACGAGCCACGACCTGTCGGCCGCCCTGATGGGCAGGCTCCCCCTGTACCTGGGCCTGGTCGCCCTGCTCGGGTTCGTGCTGCTGGTGGTCGCGTTCCGCAGCGTCCTCGTCCCGCTGGTCGGCGCCGTGACCAACCTCGTGACGCTGGCGGTGGGCCTCGGCGCCGTGACCGCGATCTACCAGTGGGGCTGGGGCAGCGAGCTGCTCGGCGTGGGCTCCGCCGCGCCGGTGATGTACATCGTCCCCGTCATCGTCGTCGGCGTGATGTTCGGGCTGTCCATGGACTACCAGGTCTTCCTCGTCTCCCGGATGCACGAGGAGTGGGTGCACACCCGCGACCACGCCCGCGCCGTGCGGGTCGGCGTGGCCGAGACGGGCCGGGTCGTGGCGGCGGCCGCCGCGATCATGCTCAGCGTCTTCGCGTCCTTCGGCCTGACGCCCGAGCGGATCGTGTCGTCGATCGGGATGGGGCTCGCGATCGCGGTGCTGGTCGACGCGTTCGTGGTGCGGATGGCGCTCGTGCCGGCCCTCATGCACCTGATGGGCCGCACCACCTGGTGGTACCCGCGGTGGGCGGACCGCATCACGCCCCACCTGTCCGTCGAGGGCCCCGCCCCGACGCCGACGGCCCCGACAGCCGTCCCGGTCCCTGCACCCTGATCGCCGCCCGAGGGCAGGTGCCGTCCGCCACGACCCGTGGCGGACGGCACCCGCCCTTCGGCCGGGGCGAGGGTCGGCGCGGGGTCAGCCGGCGGCGCGGTAGGCCCGGCCCGCCTGCGTCGGCGTCGAGGCGTCCGTGTAGAGGCCGAACGCGGCCGAGTCGTCGACCGCGGGCAGCCCGAACCACGCGTAGCGCTCCACGTGCGTGCGCTGCTCGAACCCCGCCGTCGTGCCCTCGATGAACACCGCGAGCTGGTCCCCGGTCGGGTACGCCGGGCCGCCGGCGAAGTCGATCAGCCCGTACTCGGTCACCCAGACCGGCAGCCCGTAGCGGGCGTGCACCGCGTCGACGTACGCGAGGAGCTGGTCGACCGCCGCGGGCGAGAAGTCCGAGCCGTACCAGTGCAGCGTCACGAAGTCGACGCGCAGCCCCTGCTCCTGCGCACCCGACATGAACCGGTCGAGCCAGCCGCCGGGCGTGTCGGCGCCCCACGCGACGGCCGGGCTGCCCAGCCGCAGGCCCGTCGCCTCCAGGCGCGGCCACGCCTCCAGCGCCTCCTCGACGCTCATCGCCGACTGCTCGCCGAGGTCGGGCTCGTTGAAGCCCAGCAGCACGTCGCCCTCCGCGGCCGCCTGCGCGAGCGTCGCGTCCGTGACGTGGTCGCGGCCCCAGATCATCGGCACGAACTCGACGCCCTCGGGCGCGGGCATGGTGTCGTCGGTCGGCGACCAGTTGTAGAACCAGCCGGCGCCGACGTCCAGCAGCGCGCCCGCGACGCCGTCCCACTGCCACGTCGCGACGCCCTTCTTCGCCGACGCCGCCGCGGCCACGACCGGGGCGGGCTCGGGCGTCGGCGACGGGGTCGGCGTCGGGGTGGGCGTGACGGTCGGCGCGGGCGTCGGGGACGGGGTGGGCGTCGGTGCGGCCACGACGGCCGTCGGGGTCCGCCGGGGCGTCGGAGCGGTCGTCGGGCGCTGCGTCGGCGCGGACGACGCGACCACCTGCGGCGGGCGCTCCTGGCCCCGCTGCACCGCCACCGCGGCGCCGCCGCCGGTGACCAGGGCCGCCGCGAGCACGGCCACCAGGGTCTTCTTGCCGATCGCGAGGCTCGCCACCGTCGCCACCGACGGCCCGGACGACGACGCACCCGCACCGGCGGAGGGCACGGCACCGGCCGGCCCGGCACCGGAGGGCGCCGCGCCCGTCGACCAGGCACCCGTCGATGCCGCCGCACCCGCCCCGGCGACGTGCGCACCGGTCGCGCCGAGCGCCTGGGGCCACGGCACCATCGCCAGCCCGCCGAGCAGCCGCTCGGCCGCGACGAGCCCCGACCCGGCGTCCGCGCAGGCGGCGCACCCGCGCACGTGGCGGGCCACCCGCTTGCGCCACAGCGCGTCGGGACGCCCGTCCCACCCGGCCGTCACCTCGTCCAGGCCCGGGCACCGCGGCGAGGCGGCGAGCGCCCGCACCACGGTGCGCGCCTGGTCGAGCCGACCCTTCATGCGCTGCACGCGCACCGCCGTGTGCGCGCGGGACGCGCCCGTGGCGCGCACGACCTCGTCGCGCGTCAGGTGCCCAGAGGCCTCGAGCCACCACAGCGACAGCAGCTCGCGGTTCTCCTCGTCGAGCCACCGCGTGGCCTGCGCGACCTCGCGCCGCTGCCCCGTCAGCTCCAGGCGGGCGATCGTCACGTCGGCGAAGTCGGCACCGGGGTCGCCGGGCTCCTCGGCCGGCAGCCCGCGGGGCGCGGCCGCCCGGGCGCGCGAACGCTCGCGCACCTGGCGCACGGTGATCGCGGCGAGCCACGACCGGTACGCCGCGGGGTCGCGCAGCTCGCCGATGCCGCGCAGCACCCGCAGCATCGTGTCCTGCACGACGTCGTCGACGTCGGCGTGCCCGCGCAGCGCCCGCCCGACGATGGAGTAGACGAGCGGGAGGCTGCCGGCCACGAGCCGGTCGACGGCGTCGGGGTCGCCGGCACGGGCTGCCAGCACCGTCGCGGTGTCGGTCGAGAACGCCATGGGATCGGACCTCCTGCGTGGGCGTCGAGGATCGCACGGGCCGCCGCGCACGACGGCCACGCACCAGGAGACGGTCGGCGGGCGCCCGGATAACCAGAACCTGCCGACCGGTCTACGCGGGGTCGGGCTCCGCGTGGCCCACGTGCTCGAACGCCAGGACCGTGAGCTCACCACGCTCGCGCACCAGCCCGACGGTCCGCCCGGTGAACCCGCCGGCCACCTCCGTCGACAGGTACCGCCCGTCCAGGGTGCCCAGCACGACCCGCCCCTCGGGGCCGTCGACGGCGGCGACGACCTCGTCGGGCCCGTGCTCGCGGCTGTGGACGGGTGCCGGCGAGGGGTGGACGTCGATCTCGAGCACGGTGGCCGGGGTGTGCGGGGCCTCGCCGAGGACCGACGTCACCGACCCGACCCGGGCGAGCGCCCGCACCCGGCCGCCGTCGACCTCGAGCGTCAGCGCGTGGCGCGGGTCGATCCGCAGCTCGAGCCCGCCCGCGCCGGCGGACGCGTCGACGCGGGCCCGGGTGGTCGTCGCGGTGCGCTCCTGCCGCACGCCGACGAAGGTGCGCGGGCCCGGCCCGGTGACGACCCAGCGGGCGTCGGCCCGGTGGAGCACGTCCGCGGGGAAGACGCCCGCACCGACCCAGGACGACCCGGGACCTTCGGCGTCCAGCCCCACCACGACCCGCGGCGCGGCCGCCGGCTGCACGGGGGTCGCCGGGTGCGGCCACCCGTCGACCCACACGACGTCGACCGCGAACGTCTCGCGTCCCAGCACGTGCCAGCCCGGGAACGAGCCGGCGGGCCGGACACCGAGGAAGACCATGGCCCAGGTGCCGTCGGGGCGGCGCACGAGGTCCGCGTGGCCGGTGCTCTGCACGGGGCTCGCGGTGCCGCGGGCGGTCAGGACGGGGTTGCCGGCCCAGCCCTCGTACGGGCCGTCGGGCGCGTCGGCCCGGGCGACCACGACCGCGTGCCCCTGCGCGGTGCCGCCCTCGGCCGCCAGCAGGTACCAGCGGCCGTCGACCCGGTGCAGGTGCGGGCCCTCGACGTCCTTGCCGCCGGCACCGGACCACAGCAGGCGCGGCTCGGTGAGCAGACGACCGGTCGCGGGGTCGAGCACGGCCTGGCGGATGCCCGCGTCGGACCACGTGAGGTAGCAGGTGCCGTCGTCGTCCCAGGCGAGGTCGGGGTCGATGCCGCCGGCGCCGGGGATCCGCACGGGCTCGGACCACGGGCCGGCGGGGTCGTCGGCCGTCACCAGCAGGTGGCCGGGGCCGTCGGAGACGTTCGTGGTGACGAGCCAGAACCGGCCGTCGTGGTGGCGCAGGGTGGGGGCGTAGATCCCGCCGGAGGGGCCCACGCCGTCGAGCCGCAGCTGCGTGGGGCGCGTCAGCGCGTGCCCCACGGGCTCCCACGTCACGAGGTCCGTCGACCGGAAGAGCGGGACGCCGGGCGCGTGCTCGAAGCTCGAGCACGCGAGGACGTAGGTGCTGCCGACCCGGCAGACCGTCGGGTCGGGGTGGTACCCGGGCAGCAGCGGCCGCGCCGGCAGCCGCGTGGCGGGGAGGACGTCGGACCGGGGCTGCGCTGCCATGCGCCGAGCATGCCACCGGGGTCCGGCGGCGGGGGAACGTCACCCCTTTCCGGGCCGTTGCCCGGCCGGCACGAACCACCCGGACGGCGCCTCGCGCACGGCCCGACGGTCGGGTATCTTGCCGCGTCCGGCCCCGGTGTGAGGAGCCGCACAGCATGTGTAACGAGACCGGTCCTCAGGTTTCGGGCCTGTTAAGTGTCCGTCCCGAATCGGTAACTCCGGGCCAGTCGCGGCGCGATCGCAGCCATAGTCTCTGGCGGTCCACATCGCGGATCCCGCCGCACCGGCCCCTGAGACGGGGCGGGTGCGCGTCCGACGGCGGCGCACCCCCTCGTGCCGCCTCGCACCGGAGGTACACATGAAGTTCAGGCGTTCCGCCCGGCTGACAGCCCTCGGGCTCGCCGGCGCCCTCGCTCTCACCGCGTGCGCGTCGGGAACCGACGCCGCCACGGACGACGAGGCGACCACCGGGCCCAGCACCGGGATCGTCACCGTCAGCAACGGCGAGCCCCAGAACCCGCTGATCCCCACGATGACCAACGAGACCTACGGGTCGTCGGTCATCCAGAGCATCTTCGCCGGCCTCGTGTACTACGACGCCGAGGGCGCCATGCACAACGAGGTCGCGGAGTCGATCAGCTCCGAGGACAACATCACCTGGACGATCACGATCGCCGACGGCTGGACGTTCTCCGACGGCACCGCCGTCACCGCGGACAGCTTCGCCCGCGCCTGGGACTACGGGGCCGCGCTCGACAACGCCCAGAACCTCTCGTACTTCTTCGAGCCCATCAAGGGCTTCTCCTACGACGAGAACACCTCCCTCATCGAGGCCGGCGGCCTGACGGTGCAGGACGAGAGCACCCTCGTCGTCACGCTGAACCAGCCCGAGTCGGACTTCCCGCTGCGCCTCGGCTACTCCGCGTTCTTCCCGCTGCCCGAGTCCTTCTTCGAGGACCCGGCCGCCTTCGGCGAGGCCCCCGTCGGCAACGGCCCGTACGTGCTCGAGTCGTGGGAGAACGACTCGGTCATCACCCTCGCGCCCAACCCGGAGTACGCCGGCAGCCGGGTGCCGCAGAACGGTGGCGTCGAGCTCCTCGCCTACACCGACGAGGACTCCGCGTACAACGACCTGCTGGGCGGCCAGCTCGACGTCATCAAGAACGTGCCCGCCTCGGCGTTCGCCACGTTCGAGAGCGAGCTCGACGGCCGGTCGGCGAACCAGCCGGCCGCGGTCATCCAGACCCTGACGGTGCCCGAGTGGCTGCCCGAGTTCCAGGGCGAGGCCGGCCTCCTGCGCCGCGAGGCGATCTCGCACGCGATCAACCGCCTCGAGATCACCGCGACGATCTTCGCCGGCTCGCGGACCCCCGCGACCGACTACACGTCGCCGGTCATCGACGGCTGGAACGAGGAGATCAAGGGCAACGACGTGCTCCAGTTCGACGCGGACAAGGCCGCCGAGCTGTGGGCCGAGGCCGAGGCCATCGCGCCGATCGGCGACTACACGCTGCAGGTCGCGTCCAACGCCGACTCGGACCACCAGACCTGGATCGACGCGGTCTGCAACGGCATCCGCACCAACCTCGAGATCGAGTGCGAGTTCTTCCCGTACCCGACCTTCGACGAGTTCCTCGACGCCCGTGACTCCGGCACCGTCCCCGGCCTGTTCCGGTCGGGCTGGCAGGCGGACTACCCCGCGATGAGCAACTTCCTCGGCCCGATCTACGGCACCGGGGCCGGCTCCAACGACGGCCAGTGGTCGAACGCCGCGTTCGACGACACCCTCAAGGCCGCCGCGGGTGCGCCCTCGCAGGCCGAGGCCGTCGCGCTCTACATGGACGCCGAGACGATCCTCTTCGAGAACCTCCCGGGCATCCCGCTGTGGTACAACAACGCCACCGGCGGCTGGGCGGACACGGTCGACAACGTGCAGTTCGGGTGGGACTCCGACCCGATCCTGTACCAGATCACCAAGTCCGAGTGACCTTCACCGCCGGTGGGCGGGGCCGACGCGGCCCCGCCCACCGGCGGACGCACGACGGCACGGGCGCGGGCGGGAACCCACAACAGGGGGACCCGCCCGCACCCGCGTCCGCGGCGGCGCCACACCGCACGATCGCCGCAGCACCCGGACTGGACGACGAAAGCGACACCCTGGCATGCGTTGGTACATCGGCCGCAGACTCCTGCAGGTCATCCCGGTCTTCCTCGGAGCGACGCTCCTGCTCTACGCCCTCGTGTTCCTGCGCCCCGGCGACCCCGTGGCCGCGCTGGGCGGCGAGCGCGGCCTGCCCGAGTCCGTGCAGGAGCAGATCCGCGCCGAGTTCCACCTCGACGAGCCGTTCCTCGTGCAGTACCTGCTCTACCTCAAGGGCATCTTCACCCTCGACTTCGGCGTCACGTTCAGCGGGCGCGAGGTCGCCGAGGTCATCGCCCAGGCGCTGCCCGTGACCTTCCAGCTCGCGCTGATGGCCCTCGTCATCGAGGCGGTCTTCGGCATCGGGTTCGGCCTCTGGGCCGGGCTGCGCAAGGGCGGGGTCTTCGACTCCACGGTGCTGGTGCTGAGCCTGCTCGTCATCGCCGTGCCGACGTTCGTCATCGGCTTCGTCATGCAGATCGTCGTGGGCGTCAACCTCGGCTGGCTGCCCATCACCGCGGGCCGCGACCCCGACTTCGTCAGCCTGCTGATGCCGGCCATGGTGCTGGCGGCGACGTCGTTCGCGTACGTGCTGCGCCTGACCCGCACGTCCGTGCAGGAGAACCTGTCCGCGGACTTCGTGCGGACCGCGCGCGCCAAGGGTCTCTCGCGCTCCCAGGTCACCGGCCGCCACGTGCTGCGCAACTCGCTCATCCCCGTCGTGACGTTCCTCGGCGCCGACATCGGCGCGCTCATGGGCGGCGCGATCGTGACCGAGGGCATCTTCAACATCCGCGGCGTCGGCGGCACCCTCTACGAGGCGATCACCCGCGGCGAGAACGCGACAGTCGTCTCTCTCACCACCGTGCTCGTGCTCGTGTACATCGCGGCCAACCTGCTGGTCGACCTGCTGTACGCCGCGCTGGACCCGAGGATCCGTTATGCCTGAGAACCCCCGCCCCCGCACCACCCCGCTGCCCGGGCAGGAGCACTTCGCCCGCCCGGCCGAGCGTGACCTCGGCGCCGTCGACGCGCTGACCACGACCGCCGCCCCGTCGGGCTTCTGGTCCGACGCCTGGCACGACGTGCGCCGCAAGCCCCTCTTCTGGGTCTCCGCCACGCTCATCCTGCTGGTCCTGCTCGTTGCGTCGTTCCCCGGGATGTTCAGCGCGATCGACCCGCGCACGTGCGCCCTGGCGGACTCCCTCGCCGCGCCGCGCGCCGGGCACCCGTTCGGCTTCGACCGGCAGGGCTGCGACATCTACTCCCGCACCGTCCACGGCGCGCGCGCGTCCGTGACCGTCGGCGTCCTCACCACCGCGATCGTCGTGGTCGTCGGGACCCTCCTCGGGGCGGTCGCCGGCTACGTCGGCGGCTGGGCCGACACCGTGCTGTCGCGCCTGACCGACATCTTCTTCGCGATCCCGCTGGTCCTCGCGGCCATCGTCATCATGAGCCTGTCGACGCAGCGCACGGCCCTGACCGTCGCGATCGTGCTGGCGGCCTTCGGGTGGACGTCGATCGCGCGGATCGCCCGCGGCACCGTCATGTCGGTGAAGAACAACGAGTTCGTCACCGCCGCCCGCTCGCTGGGCATGGGGCGGACCGCGATCCTGTTCCGGCACGTGCTGCCGAACGCCGCTGCGCCGATCATCGTCTACGCGACCGTCGCGCTCGGTACGTTCATCGTCGCGGAGGCCACGCTGAGCTTCCTCGGGATCGGGCTGCCGCCGTCGACCGTCTCGTGGGGCGGCGACATCTCCCAGGGGCAGGGTGCGATCCGGACCGACCCGCAGATCCTGCTCTACCCCGCCGGCGCGCTCGCCCTGACCGTGCTCGGCTTCATCATGATGGGCGACGTCGTGCGCGACGCCCTCGACCCGAAGGCACGCACCCGATGAGCGCCACCGCCCCCCGCCACCCCGGTCAGCCCGAGCCGCTGCTCGAGGTCCGTGGGCTCGAGGTGTCGTTCAGCACCGCCGGCGGGCCCGTGCACGCCGTCCGCGGCGCGGACCTCACGGTCTACCCGGGCCAGTCGGTCGCGATCGTCGGCGAGTCCGGCTCCGGCAAGTCGACGACCGCGCACGCGATCATCGACCTGCTGCCCGGCACCGGCAAGGTCACCGGCGGCTCGATCCGGTTCGCCGGTCGCGAGCTCGTCGGTCTCGGCCGCACCGAGGTCGAGGCGCTGCGCGGTGCGCAGATCGGCCTCGTCCCGCAGGACCCGATGTCCAACCTCAACCCCGTGTGGCGCGTCGGCACGCAGGTCGAGGAGGCGCTGCGCGCCAACGGGTTCCGCGGCGGCCGCGCCGACCGGCAGCGCCGGGTCACCGAGCTGCTCACCGAGGCGGGCCTGCCCGACGCGGCGCGCCGCGCGAAGCAGTACCCGCACGAGTTCTCCGGCGGCATGCGCCAGCGGGCGCTCATCGCGATCGGCCTGGCGTCGCGCCCGCAGCTGCTCATCGCGGACGAGCCGACGTCCGCGCTGGACGTCACGGTGCAGCGGCAGATCCTCGACCACCTCGACACGCTCACGCAGGAGCTCGGCACGGCCGTCCTGTTCATCACGCACGACCTGGGCCTC
Organism: Cellulomonas oligotrophica; assembly: GCF_013409875.1. Lineage (GTDB taxonomy): Bacteria > Actinomycetota > Actinomycetes > Actinomycetales > Cellulomonadaceae > Cellulomonas > Cellulomonas oligotrophica. The sequence continues at coordinate 2,731,507 of NZ_JACCBK010000001.1, read as the reverse complement.
GCGGCCGAGCGTGCCGAGCACGTCGTGGTGATGTACCGCGGACAGGTCGTCGAGTCCGGTCCCGCGCGGCAGATCCTCACCGAGCCGCAGCACCCGTACACGCGTCGGCTCATCGCCGCCGCGCCGTCGCTCGCGTCGCGGCGCATCCAGGTCGCTCACGAGCGCGGCCGCACGGCCGACGAGCTGCTGGCCCGCCACGCGGGCAGCGGTGCGGCGGCGGGCAGCGGCGACATCGTCGTGGCGAAGGACCTGACGAAGGTCTTCACCATGCGCGGCCGGGGCGCGAAGGACCTCACGGCCGTCGACCGGGTGAGCTTCACGCTCGGCAAGGGCCGCACGCTGGCCCTCGTCGGGGAGTCGGGGTCCGGCAAGTCGACCGCGGCGAACATGGTGCTCGGGCTGCTGGAGCCGACGTCGGGCTCCGTCACCTTCGACGGGGTCGACGTCGCACGGACCGGCCGGCGCGACCAGCTGGCCCTGCGCCGGCGCATCCAGCCGGTGTTCCAGAACCCCTACGGGTCGCTCGACCCGCAGTACTCGATCTTCCGCACCCTGACCGAGCCGCTGCGCGTGCACCGCGTGGGCACGCCCCGGTCGCGGGAGAAGCGCGTGCGCCAGCTGCTCGACATGGTGGCGCTGCCGCACAGCACGATGCGGCGGTTCCCCAACGAGCTGTCCGGCGGGCAGCGTCAGCGCGTGGCCATCGCGCGCGCGCTGGCGCTGCAGCCCGAGGTCGTGGTGCTGGACGAGGCCGTGTCCGCCCTGGACGTGCTCGTGCAGGCGCAGATCCTCGACCTGCTCGGGGACCTGCAGCGCGACCTGGGGCTGGCGTACCTGTTCATCACGCACGACCTCGCGGTGGTGCGGCAGATCGCCGACGCGGTGGTCGTGATGCGCGACGGCAAGGCCGTCGAGCACGCGTCGACCGACGAGGTGTTCGACCGCCCGCGCGAGCAGTACACGCGCGACCTGCTCTCGGCCATCCCGGGCGCGAGCCTCACGGTCCCGGCCCCCGGGGCCTGACCGCCCGACGACGGACGCCCGGCCACCTCCACCCGGAGGGGCCGGGCGTCCGTCGTTCACCGCGAGGTCAGGTGGGCGACCGCACGCGGGTCGGCGCGCAGGTCCGCGGCCGCGGCGTCCCAGGCGCGGGGGTCAGCACCCAGGCGGGTGCGCAGGTAGGCGGCGGTCATGCGCTGGACCACCGCGACGCGGGCCGGGTCGGCGTCGGTGGTCTCCGCGACCTCGTGCCCGACGACCCCGCCGAGCGAGTGCTCGCCCCCCACGAGGGTCAGCAGGTCGGTGGCCCCGGGGCTGAGCGTGAACGCGTCGGTGAACCAGTCCGGCCCGCGGGTGCTCAGGGCGGACCGGTCCTGGTCGCCGGCGACGACGAGCGTCGGCGTGGCCAGGTGGGGGTAGGACGGACGCATGAACGGCAGGTGCTCGGCGGCGAACGGGGTCAGCGAGTCCCCTGTGCCGGCGGCGGCGAGCAGGACCCCGGCCTGCACGCGGGGGTCCCGCAGGTCCTCGGCGGCGGTGCCGTCGGGGTCGAGCACGCGGGCGCCGAGCAGCATCCCGACGGTCTGCGCCCCCCACGAGTGGCCGGCGACGGCGACGCGGCCGGCGCCGACCCGCCCGGCGAGCCCGGGGACGGCCGCCACGAGGACGTCGAGGTGATCGAGGACCGCGGTGACGTCGTCGACCCGCGCCCGCCAGATCGCGCCGAACCCGGGGTCGTGCGGCGAGGCGCCGAGGGACCGCGAGTCGAGGTGGGTGGGCTGGACGACGACGAGCCCCTCTCCGGCCCAGTGGTCGGCGAGCGGCGCGTACCCGTCGAGCGACCAGCCGTTGCCGTGGGAGAGCACGACCACGGGCAGGTCGTGGCCCACGAGCGGGGCGGTGACCCGTACCTGCAGGGGGTAGGGACGCCGCAGGGCGTCGAGCGTCACGGGCTTGACGGACACGACGGGTGTGCGGGGCGTCGTGGCGGTGGTCATCAGGTGTCCTCTCGAGGCGGCCGGACGTCGTCTCGTCTGCCAGGATCAGCGATACGGAACGACGTTCCGGACGACGATACGGAACCTTGTTCCGTTTAGCCACCTCGGAGGACCCATGAGCGGCACCACCCGCTCCCGACGCGCCGACGCCGAGCGCAGCCTCGCCGCCCTGCTCGCCGCCGCCGCGGACGTCTTCGTCGCCGACGGCGTGAACGCCCCCGTCAGGGCCGTCGCCGCCCGTGCGGGCGTGGGTGTCGGCACGATCTACCGCCACTTCCCGACCCGCGCGGACCTCGTGGTCGCGGTGTACCGGCACCAGGTCGAGGAGCTCGCCGCGAGCGGCGCGGCGGCCGCCGCCGCGGCCGTGGCGCCGCTCGACGACCTGCGCCGCTGGGTCCACCGGTTCACGGACTTCCTCGTGACGAAGCACGGCCTGGCGTCCGCGGTCAGCACGGACGACGCCACCTCCGGCGCGCTCCACGCCCTGCTGGTGGAGCGGCTGGTACCGACCTGCGGCGCGCTGCTCGACGCGGCCGAGAGCGCCGGCCTGGCGCGACCCGGCACCGACCCCTACCAGCTCCTGCGCGGCGTCGGGAACCTGTGCATCGGGGCCGAGGGCGACCCGCGCTACGACGCGCGCCGGCTGGTCGACCTGCTGCTTGACGGCCTACGACACCCCTGAGACCTCCACGTCGCCAGAGTGGTGCCACACCCTCTTGTCATGACACCATTGTGGTGTCAGTATGGCGTCATGGATCTCACGCGCTACGTCGACGACCTGCAGCACCGCCTGGCGACCGCGGCCGACGCCGGCGGCGACGACGCCCGCGAGCTCGCCCAGCGGCTGACGGCACCGCTCGACGCCGCCGTGCGCCTCGTCCTGCTCGACGCCCTCTCGGCCGCGGCCGGGGAGATCTCCGCCGACCTCGCCCCCGGGTCGGTCGACGTGCGGCTGCGCGCCGGCGAGCCCGAGTTCGTCGTCGCGCCCGGGCCCCGGCCCGTCGCCGGCAACCCGTCACCCGGCCCCGTGCCGAGCCCGACGCCCCCGCCGGTCCCGACCACCACCGACGCGGACGGCGCCACGACCCGCACCACGCTCCGCCTGCCCGACCACCTCAAGACCCAGGTCGAGACGGCCGCCGCCCACGAGGGCGTCTCCGTCAACACGTGGCTCGTCCGCGCGGTCGCCGCGGCGCTCGAGCAGTCCGCCGGCCCGGCCGCGACCCGGCCCGGCGTGCCGCAGCGCAGCACGAACCACGTCACCGGCTGGGTGCGCTGACCGCGCACCACCGCAGCACCACCGCTCCACCGCCGCCGCACCGGCGGCCGCCACCGCAACGTCCCGCCCATGCCCTGGAGCCGTCATGCCCACGTTCCCCGCCCCCACCCCCCTGGCCGTCGTCGTCGACGTCCCCTTCGGCAACCTGCACGTGGTCGCCGGCGAGCGCGACGACGTCGTCGTCACCGTCCTGCCCGCCGACCCGAGGAAGGCGGGCGCCGTGCGCGCCGCGCAGGAGACGCGCGTCGAGCACGACGGTCGCACGCTGAGCATCGTCTACCCCTCGGCGTGGAAGCAGTACGTGCTGCCGTTCGCCGCGGGCGGCGCGATCGTGACCGTCGAGCTGCCCACGGGCTCCGACCTCAGCGGCAAGGCGGGCTCGCTGCACGCCGAGGGGCGGTTCGGCTGCGTCGCCCTCACGCTCAACGGCGGGGACGCGCGCGTCGAGGAGGCCGCCGACGTCACGCTCAAGGTCACGGCCGGCTCGGTCGTGCTGGGCCGCGTCACCGGCGCGCTGGACGTGCGGGCGAGCGCGGGGTCGGTGCGGGTCGCCGAGGTCGCGGGCGAGGGCTCGATCCGCGCCGCCAACGGCACCGTCACGGTCGGCTCCGTCACCGGCGCGCTGACGGTCGCCGGGGCGCACGCCGACCTCTCCGTCGACCGCCTCGACGGCACGCTCGTCGCGAAGGCCGCGCACGCGGGGATCGGCGTCGGCGCCGTCGCGTCCGGGAGCGCCACGCTGACCACGTCGTACGGGTCGATCGACGTGGGCGTCCCCGAGGGCACCGCCGCGTGGCTCGACGTGTCCTCCGAGCACGGCACCGTGCGCAACCAGCTGCTGCCCACCGAGGGTCCCGTCGAGGACGAGGCCACGGCCGAGATCCGTGCCAGCACCGGCTACGGCAACGTCGTGGTCCGCCGCCCCTGACCTCCACCGCCCCCGCCCGGGGGCGTCCCGCACCGGCACCGTCGCGCCCGCCCGGCGCCGCCCGAGCACCACCACCGAGAGGAGCTCCGCCATGCCCAGATCCGGCCCGTCCATGCCCGCCACGCGCGCACCGGCCACGCCCGACGACCTCGCCGTGGACGTCCGCGGCCTGCGCAAGTCCTACGGCGACCAGACCGTGCTCGACGGCGTCGACCTCGCCGTCCGCACCGGCACCGTCACCGCGTTGCTCGGCCCGAACGGCGCCGGCAAGACCACCACCGTCGGCATCCTGTCCACGCTCCTGACCGCCGACGGCGGCACCGCCCGCGTCGCGGGGCACGACGTGACGTCGGCACCGGAGGCGGTGCGCGCGTCGATCGGCGTGACCGGGCAGGCGTCGGCCGTCGACGACCTGCTCACGGGCGCGGAGAACCTGCGGCTCATGGCGTCCCTGCACCACCTCGGACGCCACGAGGGGCGCGCCCGCGCCGACGCGCTGCTCGACCGGTTCGGGCTCGCCGAGGCCGCCCGCCGGCCGGTCGCGACGTGGTCCGGCGGCATGCGCCGCAAGCTCGACCTGGCGATGACGCTGGTCGGCGAGCCGGCCGTGGTGTTCCTCGACGAGCCGACCACAGGCCTGGACCCGCGCAGCCGCCGCGCGCTGTGGGACGAGGTGCGGGCCCTGGTGGCCGCCGGCACGACGATCCTGCTGACCACGCAGTACCTCGAGGAGGCCGACCACCTGGCCGACCGCGTCGCCGTGCTCGACGGCGGGCGGGTCGTCGCCGAGGGCACCCCCGAGGAGCTGAAGCACGCCCACGACGCCGGGTCCCTCGACGACGTCTTCCTGCGCCTGACCGAGCCCACGACGACCACGACGGAGGTGGCCTGATGACCACGCTGACGACCGCCCCGACCGCCGGCGCCCAGCCGCTGGCCGACACCCTGACGATGCTGCGGCGCAACCTGCTGCGCGCGGTGCGCTACCCCGGGCTGACCGGGTTCACCGTCGGCGTGCCGATCGCCCTGCTGCTGCTGTTCGTCTTCGTGTTCGGCGGCGCGTTCGGCGCCGGCGTCGCGCCGGGCGTCATCCCCGGTGCGGACGGGCGGGCCGCGTACCTGGACTACATCACGCCCGCGATCCTGCTGTTCGCGGTCGTGGGGGCGGCGCAGAGCGTGGCCATCACCGCCGCCATGGACGCCACCAGCGGGATCATGGCGCGCTTCAAGACCATGGCGATCTCGCCGGGCTCCGTGCTCGGCGGGCCCGTGCTCGGCACCGCCGTGCAGGGGCTCGTCGCCTCGGTGCTGGTGCTCGGCGTGGCGGTCGCGCTCGGGTTCCGCCCCACGCCCACGCCGCTCGGCTGGGTCGGCCTGGTCGCCCTGACGCTCGTGCTCACCGCCGCGCTGAGCTGGCTCTGCGTCGCGCTCGGCCTGGCGGCGCCGTCGGTCGAGACCGCGTCGAACACACCCATGCTGCTGACGGCGCTGCCCTTCCTCGGCAGCGGGTTCGTGCCGGTGGAGACCATGCCGGCCGGCGTGCGGTGGTTCGCCGAGCACCAGCCGTTCACGCCGATCATCGAGACCGTCCGGGCGCTGCTCGCCGGCACCGCTCCGGGCACCTCGACCGCCGTGCAGGCGGTGGCGTGGACCGTCGCCATCGGAGTGCTCGGCTACACCTGGTCCCGTGCGCTGTACCGCCGCGAGCGCCGCTGACGCAGGACGTGCCTACGGCGCGGCCGTCGGTCCCGGCCCCGGGGCTCCCTCGGGCGCCGGGGCCGGGGCCGGCGTCACGCCGGCCGCGGCGGCGGACACGCGGGCCGTGAGGGTCTCCAACGGGCCCCGGCCCACCAGCACGGCCCAGACGCTCGCGGCCAGGGCGAGCGCACCGGCCATGAGCAGCCAGTACAGGTTCGGGTGCTGGGCCACGGCCGTCTCGCCGAGCGTCGCGACGAGCACCACGTGCAGCGAGTACGCGGTCAGGGGCATCGAGCCCAGCGCGGCGACGGGCAGGAGCACCCAGCGCAGCGGGCGCCCGACGAGCAGGCACAGGCCCAGCACCGCGAGCGCGAACCCGGCCGACCCGACGACCTCGGGCGTGCCGCCGCTGTGCGGGGACACGGACAGCGCCTGGGTCGCGGCCGACGCCAGGAGGGCGGGCACGTCCGGCCCGGTGTCCTCGACCTCGTCGCCGAGCGAGCCCTCGTCGACGAGGCCCTCCTCGGACATCGCGCCGGCGGGGTAGCAGGACACCCACTCGTCGTCCCACACCTCGCACTCGAGCCCGGTGAGGTCGACGTCGTCGCCGGGGACCGTCGTGGTCGAGGACGACGACGAGGACCACGACGACGACGAGGAGGAGGACGAGCCGCCGCCGGTCAGACCGGAGGCGAGGGACCCGGCGCCGAAGCCGACGACCGCGAGGACCACCCCGACGCCGACGAGCCCGGCCGCGACGCGCGGCGACCGCAGGTCGAGCCGGCCGACGGCCATGCCGAGCATCATGAGCGCCAGCCACACGGTGGCCGGGTAGACGCCCATGAGCACGAGGTCGGTGCCGGGCCCGGACCCGAGCGCGACGGACTGCACGAGCGCGAGCGTCACGGGCCCGAGCAGCGCGAGGCCCGCGGCGACGAGGAGCAGGCGCCGCTGCGACCAGCGGACGAGCGGGATCGCGGCGACGAACAGCACGCCGTAGAGGGTGAGGATCACCGCGACCGGGCCGGAGACGAGCTCGACGAGCAGCCCGATGACGAAGATCGCGGCGCCGCGGCCGAGGAGCTGGAGCCGGACGGTACGGACGCGGTCGGCGTCGGCGTCGCGCACGCCGCGGGTGAGCAGCGCGAGCGAGACGCCCGCGACGACGGCGAACAGCAGCGAGGAGCGTCCGTGCACGACGCCGCCCCAGGTGCTCGGGTCGGACCAGACCAGCTCGGGCACGTCGCCGACGTGCGCGCCGATCATGCCGATGACCGCGAGCCCGCGGGCGATGTCGAGGCCGACGACCCGCGGCGGGCGGCCGAAGCCCACGAGCCGGTCGCGCACGGCGTCCCGGCGGCGACGGACGGGAGGGGCTGCTGCTACGGGCTCGGCGCTCGGCGCGGTCACGGTCACCTGCCGGACGGTAGCGACGCACGGGCGCCGGGCGCCTCGCCCGTCGGGTGGAGCGGGTGTCCACCCGGGGGTGGACCTCAGTGGCGGGGCGGCTCGTCGGCGGGGCGCCGGACGACCGTGAGGCGCAGCGCGCCGGGGGCGGTGCGCGGGACGGCGGGGTGCCGGGGCGCGACCGGCTCGACACGGCGGTACGGGGCCCCGGGCGCGGGGCGCAGGTCGGGCTCGCCCGCGTTCGGCCACTGGGCGCAGGCGCGCTCGGCGAGGGCGGTGATGGTCAGCGACGGGTTGACGCCGGGGTTGGCGGGGACGGTCGAGCCGTCCATGACGTGCAGGCCCGGGTACCCGAAGACGCGGTGATAGGGGTCGACGACGCCGCGGTCGGGGGTGGCGGCCAGGACGCAGCCACCGAGGAAGTGCGCGGTCATGGGGACGTCGACGACGTCCCCGAGGCTGCTCATGGCGGTGCCGTCGAGGTGCGCGGCCATCCGCCGGTAGGCGGCGTTGGCCTGCGGGATCCAGGTGGGGCTCGGCTCCCCCTCGCCCGGGGCGGAGGTGAGCCGCCACCCGCCGAGCCGGGTGCGGCGCGGGCGGACCGTGAGGGACCCGTCGCCGGTCTGCATGACCAGGCCGATCATGCCCCGCTCCGACCAGGACCCGATGCCCACCAGGCCCGACGCGGCCCGCAGCGGGTGCCGCAGCAGCTGGCCCACCCAGCGCACCGGCCGTGGCACGCGGCCGCCGCCCTCGGTCAGCAGGGTGGCGAGCAGGCCCATGAGGTTGGACCCGCGCCCGTAGCGCACCGGCTCGAGGTGCGTGCGCTCGTCGAGCCAGACGGACGAGGTGATGGCGACACCCTGGTGCAGGGACGGGTGGCGGCGCCACCCCCGCAGCCGGCGGACGGCACCGCCGAGCGACTCGGAGTTGGTGCGGGTCAGGTGCCCCAGCCGGTCGGACAGGTGCGGCAGGGTGCCGTCGGCGCGGAGCCGGTGCAGCAGCGCCTGCGTGCCCCACGCGCCGGCTGCGACGACGACCTGGTCGGCGACGATCGTGGTGCCCGGCCCGCGCCGCCCCGTCGGCCCCGGGGTCGGCACGGTGCCGACATCCCAGCGGCCGTCGGCGCGCGGACGCAGGGTGCGGACCGTGGTGTCGGGGACGATGCGCGCACCGGCGTGCTCGGCGAGCCACAGGTAGTTGGTCTCCAGGGTGTTCTTGGCGCCGTGCCGGCACCCGGTCATGCACTCCCCGCACTGCGTGCACCCGCGCCGCTGCGGCCCCGCGCCGCCGAAGAACGGGTCCGGCACCGGCTCCCCCGGCGTCCCGAACACCACGCCGACCGGCGCCCGCCGGTACGTCCCCTCGACGCCGAGGTCCCGTGCCGTGGCCAGCACCACCTCGTCCGCGGGCGTCGTGGTGGGGTTCTCGACGACGCCGAGCATCCGCCGCGCCTGGTCGTACGCCGGCGCGAGCTCCGCACGCCAGTCCGTGACGCCCGCCCACTGCGGGTCGGTGAAGAACGCGTCGCCCTGCGGCTCGTACAGCGTGTTCGCGTACACCAGCGACCCGCCGCCGACGCCCGCGCCGGCGAGCACCACGACGTCCGGCAGCACGTGGATCCGCTGGATCCCCCGGCACCCCAGCCGCGGCGCCCACAGGAACCGCCGCACGTCCCACGACGTACGCGGCAGCGTCTGCGCCGTGAACCGGCGCCCGGCCTCCAGGACCGTGACCCGGTACCCCTTCTCCGTCAGCCGCAGCGCCGCGACCGACCCGCCGAACCCCGACCCGACCACCACCACGTGCGGCCGCGCGTCCTGCCCGCTCGTCACGCCCACCTCCGGCCCCGTCGCCGCCGACCACCCGGCCGTTCCCGCGATCGTAGGGGCATCCCGACCCGGGGCCCAGGCCGCACAGGTTCGACGACCTGCGGCCTCCGAGCTCCACGATCTGCGGGCTGTGGACTCTACAATCTGCGGGTTGCGGGCTCCACAATCTGCGGGTTGCGGGCTCGGCACCCCGCAGGCCTGGACGGACGCGAGCGCCTGCCACGCAGGAGCGGACCTCAGCAGCCGTGCGACGCCCACGACCGAGCCGGACCCGCGAGCACCGCGTCGTTGACGCCCTTCGCCTACCGTGCAGGGATGGCTGCTGAGCAGATGACCTTCGAGACGACCATCGGTGTGCAGGTCAAGGGCGAGACCTGGAGCTGTGTCGAGATCCCCGGGTCCGCGGACTTCTTCGGGACCGGCAGGACCGTCCGCGTCGACGCGACCGTGGACGACGTCACCCTGGAGAACGTCGGCGCGATGGTCACCGGCACGGGCGGGCACATGGTGTCGCTGAGCGCCAAGGTCCGCAAGCAGCTCGGCAAGGACGTCGGCGACCCCGTGCGCGTCACGATCGCGAGCCGCCCGCGCCCGACGGACGGTTGATGCGCCGCACGACGGCCGCCTTCGCTCCTCGTCAGCCGGCCAGCCCTCGCAGAGCGCGATCGACCTCGGCCGGTGCCGGGGTGGCGGCCGGTCGGGGCACGTCCGGCCAGCGGAACCGGTCGACCAGCGCGGCGGCCCCGGGGACCCGGACGAGCGCCGCGAGCACGCCGTACCCGAGCACGCCGCCGAGGACGTTGAACACCAGGTCGTTCACGTCGGCGATGTGCCCGCCGCCCAGCGCGTGGGCGGTGACGTACTGGGTGGCCTCGATGCCCAGGCTGACGGACGTCGCGACCAGCACCGTGCGCCGCCACGAGGGGCGGGCGGTCAGCAGCGGCACCAGCATCCCCAGCGGCACGAACACCGCGACGTTGGTCAGCGCGTCGCCCAGCTGGTACCCCGCCAGCGGCACGAGGGCCAGGTGGCGCATCCAGTCGCCCTCGGGCACCGGCTTGTCCAGGAAGATCGGGAAGACGGTGTTCGCCACGATCCCCGCCGCGTACACCCCCAGCGCCAGCGCGACCGCGGCGCGCGGTGCCGTGAGCCGCCCGCGCCGGGCCAGCGGCACGAGGACCACGGCGGCGACCAGCACGGCCAGGGGGACGACGACGGGCAGGACGGGGACCTGACGGAACACGGGGGTGGACCTCTCGGGCGCGGGTGCGGCAGCGCGCCGGCACGATCCGGCGACAGGCCACCGTCGCACCGACCCGCAGGTCGGGGCATCGCCCCGTGGACGGACGGAGCCGTCCGCCGCGTCCGGCCGTCGGATGACGGCCGGACGCGTCAGCTGCCCTCGGAGCGACCCTGACGCCAGTAGCCCATGAACGCGACGGCCTTGCGGTCGACGCCGCAGTCGCGCACGAGGTGGCGGCGCAGGGTCTTGATGACCCCGGCCTCGCCGGCGAGCCAGGCGTACAGGTGGGCCTCGTCGGCCAGCGGGGTGTGGGTGGTGTAGTCCACCGGGACCTCCCACAGCAGGCCGTTGTCGACGTCGACGTCCTCGAGGTCGACGTCCACCGCCGGGGCCTGGCCGGGCAGGAGGCGCGCGCAGGCGGCCTGGACGGCGGGCACGAGGAGCTCGCCGTGGGGGCGGCCGTCGCGGCCGTACCAGCGGACCGTGACGCCCTCGGGGGCGCCCAGGTCGATGCGGTCGAGCGACGACGGCATCTCGATGACGACCTCGCCGCGGGCGTCGGCGGGCAGGCGCTCGACGATGCCGGAGATGGCCGGCAGGGCGGTCTCGTCGCCCGCGATGAGGAGGCGGTCGGTGCGGACCGGGGGGACGAAGTCCACACCGCCGTGCGGGCCGTCCCACTCGGCGTTCGGGCCGAGGATCACGAGGTCGTCGCCGAGGCGGCAGGCCGACGCCCACGCGGAGGCGGGGCCGGTGTCGCCGTGCAGCACGACGTCGACGTCGAGCTCGCGCACCACGTGCCGGACGCCGCGGGCGGTGTACGTGCGGATGGGGTGGCGGCGGTCGTCGGGCAGCTCGCGGTAGCGGCCGTACCAGTCGGCGGTCGAGCCGAGGCCCAGCAGGTCCGTGTAGGGCGCGTCCTCCAGCGGCAGGAAGAACTTGATTCGCTGGTCGAAGCCGTTGTCGGCGAACAGGTGCAGGTCGTCGCCGGTGAAGGTGAGCCGCACGACGCTGGGGCACAGCTGACGCATGGCCGCGACGCGGACGTGGAACATGCGGAACGGCAGCGTGGTGGGGGCCTCGACGACGACGGTGGCAGTCACGGCGCCAGCATAAGGTGAGGCTTACCTGATGCCGCAACCTCTTGTGTCCCGGCTCACATGCCGGACGGGTTCGTCACCCGACGGCGCCGGTGCCGAAGGCGAGGCCGAGGGCGTAGGTGGCCGCGGCGGCGCCGTAGCCGATGGCGAGCTGGCGCAAGGCGCGGCGGACCGGCGAGGCGCCCGAGAGCAGGCCCACCACGGAGCCGGTGGCGAGCAGCGCGAGGCCGACGAGGCCCGCGGACCACAGCACCGCGGTCAGCCCCTCGGCACCCAGCAGGTACGGGACGACGGGGATCGCGGCACCCGTGGCGAAGAAGCAGAAGCTCGCACCGGCGGCGCCCCACGCGGTGCCGACGGACTCGTGCTCGTCGACCACGGGGGCCACGGCGGCGTCCGGGTCGAGGACCGGCGCCGGGGTCGACCCGGGCAGCGGGGTCGACGTGCGCAGCAGGGCACCCGTGACGCCCTGCTGCGCCTCCCACTGCGCGAGCGACGTCAGCACCACGTCCGCCCGGGCCTGCGCGTCGGGGGCGGGCATGCCGCGTGCCCGGTACACGAGCGCGAGCTCGTTCGCGTCGACGTCGAGGTGCGCGAGCGCCGCCGCCGCGTCCGCCGCCGGGCGGGACGCCTCGAGCAGCTCGCGCTGGCTGCGCACCGACACGTACTCCCCCGCACCCATCGACAGGGCGCCCGCGAGCAGGCCCGCCAGGCCCGTGAGCAGCACGGTGCCGGTGGCGACGCCCGACGCGCCGATGCCCAGCACCAGCGCGAGGTTGCTGACCAGCCCGTCGTTGGCGCCGAACACCGCGGCCCGGAAGGTGCCCGAGATATGCTGCCGCCCGCGCATCGCCAGGCCGCGCACGACCTCCTCGTGGATCTGCTCGTCGGCGACCATGCGGGGCGTCGCCTCCGCGTCCGTCGCGTACGACGACCGGGCCTCGGCGCGCTGCGCGAGCGCCAGCACCCACACCGACCCGAACCGGCGCGCGAACGCCCCGAGCGTGCGCGAGCGCCACCCGGCACGCAGCGGCCGGCCGACGTCGTCGCCGAGCAGCTCGAGCCAGTGCGCCTCGTGCCGGGCCTCGGCCGCCGCGAGCGCGAGCAGGATCTCCCGCTCCTCGCCGGTGCGGCGCGCGGCCAGGTCGCGGTAGACGGCGGCCTCGGCGCGCTCGTCGGCGAGGTTGCGCCGCCAGCGCCGCAGCTGCGCACCGGTCGGCCCGGTCATCGGCGGTGCCCCGGCCCGGCGGTCAGGCCGACGGCGCGGCGGCGCGGAGCTTGTCGAGCAGGGGGCCGGCGGCCTCGTCGAGGAAGCGCTGCTGGCCCTCGTCACCGACCTGCACGAGCGCGACGTCGGTGAAGCCCGCCTCCCAGTAGGCGCTGACGGCCTCGACGATGCCGTCCAGGTCGGGGCCGCAGGGGATGGACTCCGCGACGTCCTCGGGGCGGACGAACTGGCTGGCCGCGTCGAACGCCTCGGTGGTGGGCAGGTCGGCGTTGACGTGCCAGCCGCCGCCGAACCAGCGGAACTGCTCGTGGGCGCGGGCGACGGCGCGCTCGCGGTCCGGGTCCCAGCTGATGGGGATCTGGCCGACCTTGCGCGAGCGGGCCCCGGCGACGCCGGCGGCGTTGCGGACCTCGTCCCACTGCTCGACGAGCTCGGCGTCGGGCTGCACGGCCACGAGGTGGTCGACGAGCGGGGCGAAGCGCGCGACGGACTGGGTGCCGGACACGGCGACGCCGATCTCGACGCGCTCCTCGGGCAGGTCCCAGACCTTGGCGGAGTCGACGCGGAAGTGCACGCCCTGCCAGGTCAGGCGCTCGCCGGCGAGGAGGGCGCGGATGATCTCGACGGCCTCCTCGAGCATGTCGTGCCGCTCGCCGACGGCGGGCCAGCGCTCGCCGACGACGTGCTCGTTGAGGTTCTCGCCGGAGCCGAGGCCGAGCGTGAAGCGGTTGTCGGACAGCAGCCCGAGGGTCGCGGCCTTCTGCGCGACGACGACGGGGTGGTAGCGGACGGTCGGGCAGGTCACGTACGTCATGAGGTCGAGGCGCTCGGTGGCCTGCGCGACGGCGCCCAGCAGGGACCACGCGTACGAGGAGTGGCCCTGCTCGTCGACCCACGGGAAGTAGTGGTCGGAGGAGACGGCGAAGTCGAAGCCCAGCCGGTCGGCGGCCTGCGCGTAGCGGACCAGCTCGCGCGGCCCGGACTGCTCGGTCATCAGGGTGTAGCCGAATCGCGTCATGCCCCGACGATGGCGCGGACGGCGGAGGTCGGCATCTCGAACGGGCGGGCGCGCCCCGAGGTCAGGCGTCCGCCCACGCCTCCGCGACGGTCGTCACGGGCTCCCCGGTGCGCGCGGACTCCTCGACGGCCAGGCCCAGCAGGTGGTCCTGGCAGCCGTCGGCCAGCGGGTACGGGGCGGGTGCGTCGCCGCGGACCCACGCGCCCGTGCCGTCGAGCAGGTGCGCGACCGCGAGGTCGTCGTCGGCCAGGCGCGCACCGGCGAAGGGGTTGCGGTAGAGCACGCGCCCGTCGAACGACAGGTGCTCGAGGTCGAACCCGTCGAGGTCCTGCTCGATCCCGGACTGGCGGCGCACCAGGTGCGACGTCAGCCAGGTGCGCTCGTCGACCCAGCGGGTCACGGTGTCGTCGACGATCTCGCCGTGGGAGCCGCGCACGACGACCCGGTTGGCGCGCAGCGGGTTGTGCCACTGGTTGTCGGTGAAGTCGTAGAGGACGTGGCGACCGTCGCCGAGGTCGATCGTGGCGAGGAGCGTGCGGGCCGGCTGCGGGGAGGTCGCGCCCGTGCGGGCGTCACGGCCCACGGGGTCGACGAGCGGGGCGGTGAACGCGCGCGCGTGGACGGTCGCGGGGCCGCGGCCGGCGCCGAGCAGCCGGCGGGCCAGGCCGACCGCGTGGTACAGGTGCGTGGACGAGACCTGCACGCTGGTCGGCTCGCCGATGACGCCGTCGGCGACGAGCGCGCGCCGCGCCTGGTGGGCGGGCATGGACGGGGAGTGCTCGGCGACCTGCACGAGCCCCGCCGACCCGACGTCGGCCCACAGGTCGCGCAGGCCCTCGACGTCGGGCGCGGGCGGGGTCTCGGCGAGCACGGGCACGGACGCGTCCACGAGCTCGCGAACCACGTCGGGCGTCACGGGCCAGGGCGTCGCCGTCACGACGAGCTCGGGGCGGTCCGGCGAGCGACCCGCGCCCGGCAGGTCGCCGGTGACGAGCTCGGTGACGGTGCGCACCGTGGGCACGCCCCACGCGGCCTCGACCTGGGCGCCGCGCTCGGCGGTGCGGGTCACGACGCCCGTGCACGTGAACCGCTCGGGCATCAGGCGGGCCATCCGGACGAAGAACTCCGCACGCCAGCCGGAGCCGACGACACCGAACCGGACCGGGGTGGGTGCAGACATCGACCGTCCTCGTCGTCGAGCGGGGGTGGGCCTCGACCCTAAGCCCGCGTCCGGTCCCGCGCCGCGTCGGCGGACGGGACGTCCTCCTGCTCGCGGTCGCCGGCGCCGCCGTCGGCGACCAGCTGCCACAGGGGCCCGAGGACGCCCCACGCGACCATGACGACCGTGGCCCGCCCGGCCCACCCGAGCAGCACCTCGCGCAGGTCGGGAGCCGTCGCGACGAGCATGAGCACGCCCAGCAGGCCGCAGGCCACGGCCCAGGCGAGCACCACCCGGCACCACAGCCACCACTCGTGGCGCAGCCGTGCGACGCCGCGCGCCGGCGGGCGCGGCGGACGGGGCCCGTCGAAGAACCGGTACGCCACCCACCCGTCGACCTTCTCGACCGTCCACCGCCCGAACGCCACCGTGTACCCGAGGTAGAGGGCCGCCACGCCGTGCGTCCACGTGGGCTCGCTGCCGCGCAGCAGGTCGCCGACCGTGGCGACGAGCAGCACCACCTCGATCGCCGGCTCGCACAGCAGCAGCACGGTCGACAGGCGCCGCCGCCCGAGCACGTACCGCGCGAGGACCGCCGCGACCAGGAACACCCAGAAGGCGACCTCGCAGGCCACCACGAGGGCGGCCACCGGGTTGTCGCGCACCCACTCGATCAGCGTCATGGCGCCACCGTCGCGCAGCACGTCCGCCGCCCGCGTCCGGCGGACGGACCGACCGGCGGGGCGCGGACCGGTCCGTCCCGACGAGGACGCCTCCTCCTTCCGGAGGAGAGCACCCGGCCACGGGTCTGCTGTCATGGAGCCGTGCTCGTCGCCCAGGGTCGCCGCGCCGCGCTCGCCGTGAGCCGGTGGTGGGCGGCGCGCGCCTCGGGCGCCACCGACCGTGCGGACGCGCTGGGGCTGCTCGCGCTCGGGCTGGCGCTGCTCGCGCTGGACGTCGGCGGCGTCGGCCCGACGAGCCCCGTGCTCGACGTGCCGGCACCCCGGGCGTGGCAGGGGGCGCTGCTGCTCGTGGCGACGCTGCTGCTGGCGTCGAAGCGGCGGCGGCCCGTCGGCGTGCTCGTCGCGGTCGTCGTGCTCAGCGTGGTCGACGCCCTGCTCGGCGGCGGGCTCGGGATGTACCTCGTGCTGTTCGACGCGCTGTTCGCGGTCGCCGTGCACGCGTCGGTCCGCGCGCGGCGGTGCACGCAGGGCGTGGTCGGCGCCGGGGTGCTGGCCGGGGCCGTCGCCGCCGTCGTCGCGGGCCTGGCCGCACGGGACGTCGTCCAGGTCGTCCTCGTGCTGGTCGCGATGTTCCTCACGCCGTTCTGGTGGGGCGGGGACGTGCGGCGCACCGAGGAGCTGGCCCGGTCGGAGGCGCGCCGCGCCGACCTGGAGCGCGAGCGGGCGGACCTGGCGCGTGCGCACGCCGACGACGCCGCCCGGATCGCGGCGCTCGACCGCGCGACGGCCGTGCAGGACGAGCGGGCGAGCATGGCGCGCGACCTGCACGACGCCGTCGCGGGCCACCTGGCTGCGGTGGCCATCCACGCGGAGGCCGCGCTGGCCCGCCCCGCGGACGCGGCGCGGGACCGGACGGCGCTCCGGGCCGTCCGCGCCGGCGCCCTCGACGCCCTCACCGAGATGCGCGCCATGATCCTCGTGCTGCGCGCCGGAGCGGGGGCGGACGACCTGCCCGCCCCGCCCGGCCTCGACCAGGTCGCGTCGCTCGACGTCGACCTCGCGGGCGCCGGTCTGCCCGCCGTCTCGGCCGCCGTCGGCCAGACCGCCTACCGCATCGCCCAGGAGGCCGTCACGAACGCGCACAAGCACGGGTCCGGACGCCCGGTCCTGACCGCCCGGACGTCCGGCGGCTCGTTGCACCTCGAGGTCCGCAACCCCGTCCCCGCGCCGGTCGGCGCGCGCCGCGACCTGCCGCGCGACCTGCCGTCGTCCTCGTCCGGCCTGGCGTCGATGCGCGAGCGGGCGGCGGTGCTGGGCGGCGGCGTCACCGCGGGCGCCGAGGGGGGCGCCTGGGTGGTGCGGGCGCGGCTCCCGCTGGACCCGGCCCCCGCCCCCGCCCCCGGGCCCGCAGCCGGCGAGGTGCCGTCGTGACCGCGCCGGTCCGGGTGCTGCTCGCGGACGACCACGGCGCCGTCCGCGCCGGGCTGCGGCTCATGCTGGAGCAGTCGGGCGTCCTGGAGGTGGTCGGCGAGGCCGGCGACGGGGACGTCGCGGTCCGTCAGGCGCGCGCCCTGCGGCCGGACGTCGTGCTCATGGACGTGCGGATGCCGGGCACCGACGGCGTCGCCGCCACCGCCACGATCGTCGCGGAGGGGCTGGCCGAGGTCGTCGCGCTGACGACGTTCGACCTCGACGAGTACGTCGTCGGCATGGTGCGCGCGGGGGCCGCGGGGTTCCTGCTGAAGTCCGTCGGTGCGGCCGAGCTCGTGGACGCGGTCCGTCGTGTCGCCGCCGGCGAGGGGGTGCTGGCCCCCGAGGTCACGCGCCGCCTGCTCGACGCCGTCGCGGGACGCGGCGGCCTCGTCCCCGCCGCGCAGGCGGCCGTGACCGAGGAGGACCCTCGCCTGGCACCCCTCACCGCCCGGGAGAGGGACGTGCTCGCCGGGCTCGGCGAGGGCCTGTCCAACGCCGGCCTGGCCGAGCGGCTCGGCGTCTCGGCGACGACCGTGAAGTCGCACGTCAGCCACGTGCTGGCCAAGCTGGGCGTGCGGTCCCGGCTCCAGGCCGGCGTGCTCGCGCGCGACCTGCTGCCCTGAGCGGGGACCGTCCGCCGGACCCGGGGTGGCGCCGCCTGTCGCGGGCGTGCCGGTCCGGGTCCGGCGGCGGGAGCGACCCTCAGGCGAGGATCGCTCGGACCGCGTCGACGAGGGGGGTCGTCGGGCGGCCGATCAGGGTGCGCAGGGTGTCGGTGGCGTCGGCGAGGTCGCCGCGGGCGATGTCGGCGTCGAGCGTGGTGACGAAGCCGGTCGTGCCCTCGTCGAGGCCGACGGAGCGCAGGATCTGCGTGTGCTCCTCGGTGCTCACCGCACGGTAGGTCACGGGCCGGCCGAGGACCTCGGCCGCGGCGGCGGCGAGCTCGTGGTGGGTCCACGCGACGTCGCCGGACAGCTCGTAGGCCTGGCCGGCGTGGCCGGTGCCCGTGAGGACGGCGACGGCTCCGGCGGCGTAGTCGGCGCGCGTGGCGGAGGCGACGCGGCCCTCGCCCACCGAGGCGACGATCTCGCCGGTGGCGGCGGCCTGCTGGAGCGCCTGGGCGTAGTTCTCGGTGTACCAGTTGTTGCGGAGCACCGTCACGGGCAGGCCGGACGCGGCGAGCAGCTCTTCGGTGGCCTTGTGCTCGGGCGCGAGCACGAGGTCGGAGGTGTCGGCGTGGGCGGCGCTGGTGTAGACGAGGTGCTGGACACCCGCGGCGACGGCGGCGTCGACGACGACGCGGTGCTGGGCGACGCGCTGGCCGACCTCGCTGCTGGAGACGAGGAGCACCTTCTCGGCGCCCGCGAGCGCGGCGGCGACCGTGGCGGGGTCGGTGTAGTCGAGCGTGACGACGCGCACGCCGCGGGCGGCGAGGTCGGCGAGGCGGTCGGTGGAGCGGCCTCCGGCGACGACCTGGTCGGGGGCGACGCCTGCGTCGAGCAGGCCCTCGACGACGAGGCGGCCGAGGTGGCCGGTGGCTCCGGTGACGACGATCGACATGGGGTGCTCCTCGGTGGTTCTCCCGGTGCGGACCACCCGCACCGTCAAGGGCAAGAACGCGGGGGGCGGCGTAGGCTTTCCCGATCGACGGTGCCCACTTCGTGGTTGGGTACGCACCTGGAGGTGAGCATGCAGGTCACAGCGATCCTGGCGGATGCTGATGAGACGTCGGTCACATCAGGTCGACCGGTGGACCGGGGCGCGGCCCCGCACACGTCCGCACCCGGGGGCGCCGCGCTGCAGCAGATGCTGGCCACCCACCACCTGCCCGCGGCGTGCCCGAGCCGTGTGGTGCTCGACCACGTGACCAGCCGGTGGGGCGTGCTCGTGATCGTGGCGCTCTCGCACGGCGGGATGCGCTGGGGCGAGCTGCGGCGGACCGTCGAGGGCGTCAGCGAGAAGATGCTCGCCCAGACGCTGCGGACCCTGGAGGCGGACGGGTTCGTGGACCGCACGGTCGCCGCGACCGTGCCGCCGCGCGTGGACTACGCGCTCACCCCGCTCGGCCACGACCTGGCCGCGCACCTGCTGCCGCTCATGGGCTGGATCGTCGACCACGCCGACGCGATCGTCGCCGGCCGCGCCACCGGCACCCGCCCGGGCACCGCTCCCTGACGCTGGGCCCTGACGGCGCTCCCTGACGCTGCTCTCGACGGGCGGGACGGGCGTCCAGCGGGTAGGAAAGTGCGGCATGGTGCGCGTCGGTCTTCACTCCTCCCACGAGCAGGTCCACCCCTCGGCCCTGCTCTCCGCCGTCCAGCTCGCCGAGCAGCGTGGCTTCGACGCCGCGATGTGCTCGGACCACTGGGCCCCCTGGTCGGCCACGCAGGGGCACTCCGGGTTCGCCTGGACGTGGCTCGGTGCCGCGATGGCGACGACGTCGCTGCCGTTCGGCGTCGTCAACGCCCCCGGGCAGCGGTACCACCCGGCGATCATCGCCCAGGCGGCGGCGACGCTGGCGGCGATGCACCCGGGGCGGTTCTGGGTCGCGCTCGGCTCGGGCGAGAACATGAACGAGCACATCACCGGCGACGGGTGGCCCGCCAAGCACGTGCGCGACGCCCGGCTGGTGGAGTGCGTCGAGATCATCCGGGCGCTGCTCGCGGGCGAGGAGGTCACGTACGAGGGACTCGTGCGAGTGGACCGCGCCAAGCTGTGGACGCTGCCGGACGTCGCGCCGCTGCTGATCGGCCCGGCGGTCACCGCGACGACCGCGGCCGCGCACGCCCGCTGGGCGGACGGCCTGGTCACGGTCAACCAGGACCCGGCCGCGCTGCGCGCCGTGGTCGACGCCTACCGCGACGCGGGCGGGCGGGGCGAGATCGCGCTGCAGGTGCACGTGGCGTACGCGCCGGACCCCGACGAGGCGTTCCGGATCGCGCGCGAGCAGTGGGCCGGCAACGCCGTGGGCCCGCCGGTGGCCTGGGACCTGGACACCCCGGAGGCGTTCGACCAGATCGCCCCGAAGGTCTCCGAGGACGTGATCCGCTCGTCGGTGCTCGTCGACCACGAGCCGGCGCGCCTGGCCGAACGCGTCGCGGCGCTGGTCGAGATCGGGTTCGACGCCGTCTACCTGCACCAGGTCGTCACCGACGTCGTGCCGTCGCACGAGAAGCACCCCGACGCGGCGCCGACGAGCACGCCGCGCTCGGCGTCGCTCGAGGCGTTCGTCGACGTCGCCGCGGAGCACCTGCTGCCCGTGCTGCGGGAGGTGCGCGCGTGAGGATCCGCGACACCGGCGACCTGTGGTGGAAGAACGCGGTCGTGTACTGCCTGGACGTCGAGACGTACATGGACTGGGACGACGACGGGGTCGGCGACCTGCCGGGCCTCGTGCAGCGCATCGACCACCTCGCCGAGCTCGGCGTGACGTGCCTGTGGCTGATGCCGTTCTACCCGACGGCCGACAAGGACGACGGGTACGACATCACCGACTACTACGGCGTCGACCCGCGCCTGGGCGACGCCGGCGACCTCGTCGAGCTGATCCGCACCGCGAAGGACCGCGGGATCCGGGTCATCGCGGACCTCGTCGTCAACCACACGTCCGACAAGCACCCGTGGTTCCGCTCGGCCCGCCGCTCGAAGGACTCCCCGTACCGCGACTGGTACGTGTGGCGGGAGGACCCGCCGCCGGACACGAAGGACGAGGTCGTCTTCCCCGACAAGGAGGACGGCATCTGGACGTACGACGAGCAGGCGGGCGCCTGGTACCGGCACCGGTTCTACCGGCACCAGCCGGACCTGAACACGGCCAACCCGAAGGTCCGGGACGCGGTCGTGAAGATGGTCGGCTACTGGGCGGAGCTGGGGCTGTCGGGGTTCCGGGTCGACGCCGTGCCGTTCTTCCTCGCCGACGTCGCCGACGACCCCGACGACGAGGTCGAGCACCCGCACGAGTTCCTGCAGGACCTGCGGGCGTTCCTGTCCCGCCGGGTCGGGGACTCGATCCTCATGGGCGAGGTCAACCTGCCCTATGACGAGCAGCGGCTGTTCTTCGGCGACCACGACCACGACGGCGACCACGAGGGCGAGGAGCTGAACCTGCAGTTCGACTTCGTCCTCATGCAGCAGATGTACCTGGCGCTGGCGCGCCAGGACGCCGGGCCGGTCGCCGCGACGCTGGCCGCGCGGCCGCCGATCCCCCGTGACGCGCAGTGGGCGACGTTCGTGCGCAACCACGACGAGCTCACGCTCGACAAGCTCACCGACGACGAGCGCGCCGAGGTGTTCGCCGCGTTCGGGCCCGACGAGGACCACCAGCTGTACGGGCGGGGCCTGCGCCGCCGGCTGCCGCCGATGCTCGACGGCGACCCGCGGCGGGTGCGGATGGTCTACTCCCTGCTCTTCGCGCTGCCCGGCACCCCGGTGCTGTTCTACGGCGAGGAGATCGGCATGGGCGAGAACCTCGCCGCCGAGGGTCGCCTCGCGGTGCGCACGCCCATGCAGTGGACCGCGGGCAAGAACGGCGGGTTCTCCGCCGCGGCGCCGTCCCGGCTGTCCGGGCCCGTCGTCGAGGGCGCGTACGGCCCCGCGCACGTCAACGTGTCCGACCAGCGGCGCGACCCCGCGTCGCTGCTGTCGTTCGTGCAGCTGCTGGCCCGCCGGTACCGGGAGTGCCCCGAGCTGGGGTGGACCGAGCGCGCCGAGATCCTCGACCAGCCGCACGCGTCCGTGCTCGCGCACCGCTCGACCTGGCAGGACGCGTCGACGGTCCTGCTGCACAACCTGGGCCCGGAGTCGGTGACCGTGCCGCTGCACCTGCCCGACACCGACGAGCGGTGCCGCCTGGTGGACCTGCTCCAGGACGACGAGCACCACCCCGACGCCCGCGGCCGCCTCGACGTCGAGCTCGACGGGTACGGGTACCGCTGGCTGCGGGTCGTGCACCCGGACTCCCGCCGGCTGCTCTGACCCACCCGGTATCTCCTCGGCAGGTGGGCGCTCCTCCTGCCGAGGGGACTCCGCGGGGCACCCGCGGGCACCACGGGGGGACGGAGGTCGGGCATGGACGCCGCAGACGTCCTGGTCGTCGACGACGCGACGCTCGCACGCAGCTGCCTCGTCGAGGTCGTGCGCGGCTCGCCGTGCGTGGGCGCGGTGCGCGCGTGCGCACCCCGCCCCGACCCGCTCGCCGCCGGGCTGCCCGACCTGCTCGTGCTGCGCCCGGCCGCCGACCCGCTGGCGGCGCGGCGGCTGCTCGCCCTGTGGGTGCGGGCGCCGCTCGTCCTGCTCGTCGACGACGCCTCCGCCCGCCCGTCCGACGGGCCGTGGGTGCGCGTGCTCGGCCCCGACGCCGACGCCGACGCGCTGCGCTCCGCCGTGTGCGCCACGCTCGGGCACCGCAGCGCGCCCGCCCTGGCACCGACGCACCTGACGCCCCGCGAGCGCGAGGTCATGCGCCTGCTCGGCGACGGTCTGACGAACCGGGAGATCGCCCGCCTGCTCGTGCTGGAGGAGCGGACGGTGAAGAACCACGTGCACAACCTGCTGCGCAAGCTCGGGGTGCGGCACCGTGGCGAGGCCGCCGCACTCCTCGACGGTGCCGCCGTGCCGCCCGTCGCGCACCTGCACGCGGTCGCGCACCACCGCTGAGCCGGTCCTTTTCTGGTCCTTTTCCGGGCCCGGCCTGGACCTGACGGTCCGGGTGGCGGCGTCCCTAGCGTCGGGACGGGCAGGCCCGCACCGGTGCGGGCCGCAGGAGAGAGCGAGGACGCCATGACGTTCCGGTACAAGGACCTGCTGGTCACCGTGCTGCCCCCGGGGCTGCGGGCGGCCGACTGCACGAACGACTCGGTGTGCGGGGGTGCGTGCAGCAACCAGCACTCGGACTGTCCCGGCGGGTGCAGCAACGCCGCGAGCGACTTCCACACCACGGGCTGCAACGACTGGCGGATCAACCCCGCGGACTTCCGCGAGCTGCAGGTGCTGCTGCGGCACGCGAGCGAGCAGGTCGACCTCGTGCAGGCCGCCGGGCGCGACCCGTCGGCCGGGCTGCCGCAGGACGCCAAGGAGCGTGAGCTGCTGGCCGCGCAGGTCGAGGAGTCCGTCGCGGTGCTGCAGGAGGTCGGCGAGACGGACCGCGTGGAGGGGTTCGCCGGGGCGTTCCGGGTGCGCGACCTGCTGGTGTCGGTGCTGCCGGGCGCGGCCGCCGGCTGCGACGCCGGTGTGAGCTCGTGCCCGGGCGGGTGCAGCAACGCGTCGTCGAAGTTCCGCCTGGACCCCGCCGAGCAGGTCGTGCTGCCGCCGATCGAGCAGGTGCACGCGCTGCTGCAGTACGCGCTGGCGCGCACCGAGGCGGCGATGGCGGAGCGGTCGGCGGCGCTGACGTCCCGCGAGCAGGCCGAGGGCCTGACCGGGCGCCTCAAGGGCCTGGCCGAGGACCTGCGCACGGCCCCCACGGCGCCGTGAGCGACGCGGCGACCGCCGACGTGCGGACCACGGGCCGGTACGACGTGGTCCGCACGCCCGACCTGGCCCCGCACGAGCGCGCCGCCGTGGCACCGCTCGCGGCGGACCCGGCGGTCGCCGCGTTCCTGCGCCCGCGCGCCCCCGGCGCCACGTGGAAGGCCGTCGACGCGACCGTGCTGGCCGTGCTGGAGCGGCCGACGGCACCGGCGCCCGCGGACGTCGTCGACCGGCTCGTCGTCGACGGCGTCCTCGAGCGCAGGCGCGACGGGGGCTGGACCAGCGGCCCCGGGGCGGACGGCTCGCCGCTGCCCCCCGGCGACGCGCACGAGGCCGTGCGGCACGCGGCCCGGCTGCTCGCCGCGGGCGTCGACGACGTCGACGTGCTGGCCCGCCGCCTCTACGTGCACGGGACCCTGCCCGCGACGGCTCGGTGGCGCGCGGCACCCGCCGACGCCGACGCCACCACGCACCGCCTGCTGCTGGGCCGCCCGCAGGTGCGGGCCGTGCTGGACGGCTGGCGGCACGGGTCCGACGCGCACTGGGTGCGGTGGTGGCACCCGGGCACCGACCCGCGCCGGCCCGTCCAGGACAAGGCGTACGTGTGCGTGCCGCCCGAGCACCTGCCCGACGCGTTCGCCGCCACGGTCGGCGTGCTCGCCGCGCACGTGCCGCCGGGCGACGCCGCCGCCGTGAAGGTCGGCACCGGGCCGCGCGGCGCCCTGCGGCCCGACCGGCTGGTCGTGCACGGGCTGCGACCGGCCGCCGTCGACGCCCTCACGCGCGCGGTGGACGACGCGTGCGGCGACGTCGACCCGACGCCGCTGCCGTTCACCGGCCGCCCGGGCAGCCGGGTGCGCACGGGCACCGACCCCGCCGAGCCGCCGCTGGCGTGGCTGTCGCCGAGCTGGCGCTCGCACGTGTGCCGGCTGGTCGCGCGCGCGCTGCTCGACGCCGGGGACGCGGACGACCCGACCGCCGTCGTCGCCGCCCGGCTCCGCGCGGACGGCGTGGACCCCGTCCGGTGGGAGCCCGTCGCGCGGGGGCCCGTGCTGCCGGGGACCGCACGGCCCGGGACGGCGCTGACCGCGCCCCGGGCGCAGGCGGGGGTGACCCCGTGACGGCCACGGCGCCGGGCCCGGTGCTGCCGGGGCAGGTGCTGCTCGGTCCGCTGCGGGTCGACGACGACGCCGTGGTCGTCGCGCTCGACACCCTCGACGACGACGCCCGGCGCGACCTGGGTGCCCGTCCCGGCGAGGTCGCCGTGGGGCACCTGCGCTCGCGGGACGGGTCGACGGTGCTCGACGCCGACGCCGCGGCGGTGCTCGCGGACTTCCGGACCCCCCGCACGGTCGTGGACGTGACGCTGCGGCACGCCGCGCGCACCGGGCGGGCCGCGCAGGACGTGCTGGCGGACGTCGCGGCGCTGGCCGCACGCCTGGTGGGCCGCGGCGTGCTCGTCCCGCCCGGGCACGTCGGCGTCGTCCCGCCGGCACCCGGGGACGTGGTCGGGCCGTGGACGGTGCGCACCGCGGTGCAGGCCACGGTCGACGGCTGGGTCGCACGCGCCACCGGCAGCCCGCCGGCCGACGGTCCGGGAGGCGCGGGGTCGGGGTCGGGCGGTGCGGGGCCGGGCGGTGCGGACGTCGCCCTCAAGGTCGCGACCACGGCCGACGCCGCCCGCGTGCTCGTCCGCGAGCACGCCCTGCTGGACGGGCTGGTGCGTGCCGGCTGCACCGCGGTCGCCGGGCCGCCCGTCTCGGGGGACGACGCGGGGCGTCGGTGGCTCGCGGTGCCGTGGGTGCCGGGGCGCACCCTCGACCTGGCCGCGGCGGACGCCCGGGCCGGCGGTCCGGCCGCCGTGCGGGCGCTGGTGGTCGCCGTGGCGCAGGCGTTCGCCGCGCTGCACGCGGCGGGTGCCGTGCACGGCGACGTGCACCCGCGCAACGTGCTCGTCCACGAGGGCCGCGTCGTGCTCGTCGACCTCGGCAACGCCCGCTCCGGCGCCGACGTGCCCCGGGGGCGGGGCGGCGTCGCCGCCTACCACGAGCCCGAGCTGGCAGCGGCGCTGCTGGCCGGCGAGGAGCCGCCGCCGCCGACCGTCGCGGGCGAGGTCTTCGCGCTCGGCGCGCTGCTGCGCGAGGTCGCCACAGGGCGCCCGTGGGTGCGCACGGGCGACGAGCGACGCGCCCTGCTCGCCGCCGTCGCGGACCCCGTGCCGTCGTCGTTCGAGGCCGACGGCGCCCCCGCCTGGCCGGGGCTCGACCGGGTGCTGCGGCGGGCGCTGGCCCGGTCGCCGCGGGACCGGTGGCCCGACGCGGCGACGCTCGCGCGGGCGCTGGCCGACGCCCCGGCCCCCCCGGCCTCCCGCACCGCACGGTCGGGGCGCCCCACCCCGGACGCGGACGGCCGCGACGTCGTCAGCTCGCCGGCCGCCGACCTCGCCCGCGCGGCCCGACGCCGCTACGTGCCCGACGGGCCCGCGTGGCGCGGACCGCTCGGGCCCCCGCGGGCCACCGTCGCGTTCGGCTCCGCCGGGGTCGCGCTGCACTGGTGGCGCCTCGCGCAGCACGACGCCGACCGGGGCAGCACCGCGGACGCGGCCGCCGGGGTCGCGCACGCCGACGCCTGGGCGCAGCGCGCGGTCGCCGAGCTCGCCGACCCGCAGGGCGTCAGCGCCCCGGCGCTCGACCTCGACGCCGCCCGCGTCGGCCCGCGCTCGACGCTGCACGCGGCACCGGGCGTCCACCTCGTGGCCGGGCTGGTCGCCACCGCCGCGGGCGACGTCACGTCCGGCGACGCGCACCTGGCCGCCGCCCTCGACCTGTGGGAGACCACCGCGGACGGCCCGCTCGACGGCGACGCCGCGCTCGGCCACCCCGCCGTCCTGACCGGGCTCGCGCTGCTCGTCGAGCACCGCGCTCCCGTGGGCCCCGCCGACCCGGGCACGTCGGAGGTCGTCCCTGCCGTGGCCCGCGCCCGCGCCCTCGGCGACGACCTCGCGGCACGGCTCGCCGACGGGCTGCGGGCGCCAGCGCCGTCAGGTGCGTTCCTCGGCCTGGCGCACGGCCGCGCCGGGCAGGTGCACGCCGTGCTGCGCTGGGCGCAGGCGGTGCGTGGTGCGGTCCCCGACCCCGCCCGCGACGAGCTCGACCGGCTGCGCGCCGCGGCGCACGCCCGCACCCCGGGGCAGCTGGTCTGGCCCCGCCTCCTCGGCGGCGACCCCGCGCAGGCGTGGCCGGGCTGGTGCCACGGCGGAGCGGGCCACGCGCTCCTGTGGGCGCTCGCGCACCGGCTGAGCGACGACCCGGCCGACCTCGCCGTCGCCGCGGCCGCCGCGACCGGGGCCGTCGCGGCGGCGGGGCAGGCGTCCGCGACGCTGTGCTGCGGCGCCGCGGGCATCGGCTACGCGTGCCTCGACCTGCACCGCGCCACGGGCGAGCGCCGGTGGCGGACCGCCGCGCAGACCCTCGCGGACGTCGCCGCGACCCGCGCGCACGCCCCCGGCACCGTGCCCGGCAGCCTCATGAAGGGCGACCTCGGCGCCGCCCTCCTGGCCGCGGACGTGCGCTCGGCCGCACCGTCGGGCTTCCCGCTGCTCAGCACGTGACCCGCGCCCGGTACCGTGCGGGAGTGCCGATCCGCCTGCTCCGCGCCCTCGCCGCGCTCGTGCTCGTCGCCGGGCTCGTGGTCATCGCCACCACGTTCGCCCTCGGCTACATCGCCGGCGTCGCCGCGGACGAGGACGTCGTCGCCGGTCCGTGGTGGATGGCCGCGCTCGCGGGCGCGTCCGGGCTGCTCACCGGGGCGCTGCTCGTCACCGTCGGCGCCGTCCAGCTGGGGGTGCTGAGCACGGCTCGACGCACCTGAGCACGGCGGGCCGAAAGGTTTCAGGGCCGGAACGCTCGACACGCGCCCAGGTTCGTCGCGTAGCGTGCGCAGGTCCGCCGCCCCTGACCGGGCGGGACCTGAGATCGACGGAGGACCCCGTGCGCCGCACGACCACCGCCCGTACGACCGCGCGTCGCGTCGCCGCCGCCGCGCTCGCCCTCACCGTGGGCGTGACGCTCGCGGCGTGCGGCGGCAGCAGCGGCGAGGCCGAGCCGACCGCGTCGGCCACCGCCACCGACGACGCCTCCGTCTCCCAGGACGCGGAGCCCACGGCCGAGGACATCGCGCTCCTCGACGCCGTCGAGATCACCGGCGACGCGGGCGCCAAGCCCACCGTCGAGCTCCCCGAGACGCCCTTCGAGGTCACCGCGCCCGTGGCGCGCCTGGTCGTCGAGGGCGACGGCGACGCCGTCGAGATCGGCGACCTGCTCTCCATGCAGACCACCGGCATCTCCGGCGCCGACGGCTCCGACCTCGGCTCCACCTACGACGGCGGCACGCCGGAGTCGGTCGAGCTGACCGAGGCCACGCTGTTCGCGACGCTCTTCGAGGCCCTCCAGGGCGCGAAGATCGGCGCCCGCGTGGTGTTCGCCGTCCCGCAGGACGGTGGCGCGGTCGTCGCCGTGGCCGATCTCGTCGGTGCCACGAAGGTCCTCGAGCGCGCCGAGGGCGAGGCCGTGGCCCCCGCCGACGGCCTGCCGACCGTGACGCTCGCGGACGACGGTGCCCCGTCGATCGAGGCCGCCGACGGCGACGCCCCCACCGAGCTCGTCGTGCAGCCCCTCATCGAGGGTGACGGCGCGACGGTCGAGGAGGGCCAGAACGTCATCGTGAAGTACACCGGCTGGCTGTGGGACGGTACGCAGTTCGACTCCTCGTGGGAGAGCGGCTCGACCTTCACGGTGACCGGCGTGGGCGCCGCCCAGGTCATCGACGGCTGGAACGAGGGCCTCGTCGGGCAGAAGGTCGGCAGCCAGGTGCTGCTCGTCGTGCCGCCGGACAAGGGCTACGGCGACCAGGAGAGCGAGACGATCCCCGCGAACTCCACGCTCGTGTTCGTCGTCGACGTGCTCGCCGCCAGCTGACGGCAGGACCACCACGCGGGCCGGGCTCCTCACGGGGCCCGGCCCGCGGCGCGTCCGGGTGAGAATCGCGCCACGGGACCCTCGTCCTGCCGTCCGGGCCCCCGCCGCCCTACGCTGGCGGGACCATCGGCTCCAGCGTGGGAGTAGGCATGGACCAGGCAACGACGCCCAGGATCCGCACCGTGGCGCTGCTGGGCGCCTCGGGCGCCGGCAAGACGACACTGACCGAGGCGCTGCTGCACCGCGCCGGCGTGCTCACCCGGGCCGGTCGCGTCGAGGACGGCAGCACGGTCAGCGACCACGAGCCCGAGGAGATCGCGCGCGGCGTGTCCCTCGGCCTCGGCGTCGCCCCGTTCGGCTGGACCGCCGACGACGGGTCGACGTACGACGTGACGCTGCTCGACACCCCCGGCGCGCTGGACTTCGCCGGCGTGGTCGACGCCGCGCTGACCGCCGCCGACCTGGCGCTCGTCGTGGTCAGCGCCGTCGACGGCGTGCAGGCCGGCACGCACCTGGCGTGGGAGGCCGCGGGCGCCGCGGGCGTGCCGCGCATGGTGGTCGTCACCAAGGAGGACAAGGCCCGCGCCGACTTCCACCACGCGCTGGAGGACCTGCGGGCCGCGTTCGGGCAGGCGCTGGTGCCGCTCGAGCTGCCCGTGGGCGAGGAGCAGGCGTTCGGCGGTGTCGCGGACGTGCTCAGCGAGCAGGGGTTCGCCTACGACGCGGACGGCACGCACCACGTGCAGGACCTGCCCGCGGACGTCGCCGCGGAGGAGCACCGCCTGCACGAGGAGGTCACCGAGGAGATCGTCGCGCACGACGACGACCAGCTCGAGCGGTACCTGGCGGGCGACGAGCCGACGGCGGCCGAGCTGGAGCGCACGCTCGCGCACGAGGTCCGTGACGGGCAGGCCGTGCCCGTGCTCGTCGTCTCCGGGGTGACGGGCGTGGGCGTCGACCGGCTGGCCGACCTGCTGTGCGAGCTGGGCCCGGGGCCCGGCGACCGGCGCGTGAGCGTCCTGGCCGGCACCACCGAGGTCGAGGTGGGCGTCGACCCGGACGGCCCGGCGCTCGTGCACGTGTTCCGCACGGTCGCGGACCCGTTCGTCGGGCAGGTGACGCTGTTCCGCGTGCTGTCCGGCACCGTGCGTCCGGGCGACCGGCTGGTGTGCACGAGCACGCACGTCGAGGAGCGGGTCTCGGGGCTGTTCCGGCTGCGCGGCAAGGAGCACCTGCCGGTCGACGCGGCGCGGGCGGGCGAGGTCGCGGCGGTCGCCAAGCTCACCGGCACGCCGACCGGGGCGCTGCTCGCGGCCAAGGGCTCCCCCGGCGTGGCGTGCACGGCCCGGCCACCGCGCGAGCGGCAGCGCGTGTACGCGCTCGCGCTGGAGCCCGTCACGCAGTCCGACGACGACCGGCTCTCCGCGGCGCTGGCCCGCCTCGTCGGCGACGACCCCACCCTCGCGGTCGACCGCACCGGCGACCGGACGGTCCTGCGCGGCCTGGGCGACACGCACCTGACCGTCGCGCTGGAGCGGCTGGCGCGCGTGTTCGGCGTGCACGTGACGACGGCGCCCGTGCCCGTGGGCTACCGCGAGACGATCGCGCGGACCGTCGAGGTCGAGGGGCGGCTGAAGAAGCAGTCCGGCGGGCACGGGCAGTTCGCGGTCGTGAAGATGCGGGTCTCGCCGCTGCCGCGCGGCGCGGGCCTGGAGTTCGTCGACCGCGTCGTGGGCGGGGCGATCCCGCGCACCTACCTGCCCGCGGTGGAGCGCGGCGTGCACGAGGCCATGGCCGCCGGCGGCCCGCACGGGTTCCCGGTGGTCGACGTGCGCGTCGAGGTCGTCGACGGCAAGGCCCACTCGGTCGACTCGTCCGACATGGCGTTCCGCACGGCGGCGTCGATCGGCATGAAGGAGGCGCTGGCGACGGCGGGCACGACCGTGCTCGAGCCCGTGTGCCGGGTGCACGTCACCGTGCCGTCGACCGTGCAGGGCGACGTCATGAGCGACCTGTCGGCACGGCGCGGACGCATCACCGACACCGTCGCGCAGGACGGCGGCTCCGTGGTCGTCGAGGCCACCGTCCCGGAGGCCGAGCTGGCCCGGTACGTGCTGGACCTGCGCTCCCTGACCGGCGGCCGCGCGGACCTGCGCGTCGAGCCGGACCACTACGAGCCCTGCCCGGAGCACTTGACCCCCGCGTGACCTCCCCGCGCGACCCGCCCGCGCAAGGATGGGGGCATGGACGACGGGACCGACGGCGGCGTGACGGACGTGGCCGGGCTGACGCGCCTGGTCCGGGAGTTCTCGCGCGAGCGCGACTGGGAGCAGTTCCACGACCCGAAGTCGCTGGTCCTGGCCCTCGTCGGGGAGGTCGGCGAGCTCGCCGAGCTGTTCCAGTGGCTGCCCGCGGACGAGGCCGCCGCCCGCTTCGCGGCACCCGACCGTCGGCAGCGCGCCGGTGAGGAGTTGGCCGACGTCCTGGTCTACCTGCTGCGGCTCGCGGACGTCCTCGACGTCGACCTCGCGGCCGCGGCGCAGGCGAAGATCGCCGCGGCCCGCACCCGGTTCCCCGCCGACGCCGTGCGCGGCACGGCGCCCGAGAAGCGCTGAGCGGCGGGCCGGGCCGGGCAGGTCCTGCCCGCCGGCCCGGCCCGCCGGCTCACTCCGAGGCGATGGCGTCCAGGGCGCGCAGGCGGGCGGCGCGCGTCGCGGGCCACAGGGCCGCGAGCACCCCGACGACCACGGCCAGCCCGACCATCGTCGCGATCTGGTCCCACGGCAGCACGAGCTGGTCGAGCCCGTCCTCGGCGTAGACCCGTGGCAGCGCGGACGCGAGCCCGACCCCGACCGCGAGGCCCAGCACCGTGCCGAGCACGGCGGTCAGCACCGACTCGATCGTCACCGTGCCCGCGAGCTGGAGCCGGCCGAGGCCGACGGCCCGCAGCAGCCCGATCTCCCGGGTCCGCTCGATGACCGACAGCGCCAGGGTGTTGACGATCCCGAGCACCGCGATCACCAGCGACAGCCCGAGCAGCGCGTAGAGGATCACGAGCAGCTGGTCGACCTGGGCGGCCATCGCGTCGACGAACTCGTCCTGGTCCTGCACCGAGACGACGACGTACGGCGCGACGGCGTCGGCCACGGCGGTGCGCAGGTCGTCCAGGCCCACGCCGGGGGCGGCGTCGAGGAAGACCGTGTCGACCTGCGGGTCGGTGACGAGCGCGTCGAGCACGTCCCGGGTCACCACCACGGACGCCCCGACCACCTGGGTGTCGACGACGGCCACGACGTCCAGGTCGCGGGTGCCCTCGCCGGCGCGCACGGTCACGGTGTCGCCGACGGCCCAGCCGTCGCCGGCCGTCTGCGAGTTGATCACCGCCGTGCCGTCGGCGAGGTCGTCGGTGCTGCCGTCCTCGACGTCGACGAGCAGGGCGCCGCCGAGCACGCCGGGCTCCAGGCCGACGACGTACGAGGTGTCGTCGTCCGTGGGGTCGGCACCGGGCTCCGCGGAGACGGCGGCGGTGCCGAAGGCGAGCGGCGCGGACGCCCCCACCTCGGGCAGCGCGGCGACGTCGTCGACCGCGCCCGTGGGGATGATCTGGGTGGCCGAGCGCAGCACGAGGTCGGCGTCCGTGGAGCTCTCGACGACGCTCGCGAGCGACTGCTGCGCGGACGCGGCGATCACGGAGACGGCGCCGACGAGGGCCATGCCGATGACCAGGGCCCCGGCCGTGCCGGCGGTGCGCCGGGGGTTGCGCACGACGTTGCCCTGCGCGAGCCGCCCCATCGGGGGCAGCAGCCGCACGAACGGCACCGTGAGCACGCGCAGGACGGCGCGGGCGACGGTCGGCGACGCGACGAGCACGCCGACGAGCACCGCCGCGGCCCCGCCGCCGAGCAGCAGCTCGGCCTGGTCGGTCGCAGGCCGCACGGCCGCGAACCCCACGGCGGCGGCGCCGGCGAGCGCGACGAGACCGCCGAGCACGGCGCGCAGGCGCAGCGACCGCTCGGGCACGGTGACGTCGCCGCGCATCGCCTCGACCGGGGCCACGAGGGCCGCGGTGCGGGCGGGCACGGCCGCGGCGACCGCGGAGACCACGGTGCCGAGGACGAGGCACAGCACCACGGTCGGCACCTCGAGCGGCACGTCGCCCGTGAGGTCCATGCCGACCTGCGCGAGCACGACCCGCAGCACCGAGACCAGGCCGAGCCCGCCGAGCACGCCGAGGGCCGACCCCACGAGCCCGACCACGACGGCCTGGCCGACGACGACCGTGAAGACCTGCGCGGGCGAGGCGCCCACGGCCCGCAGCAGCGCGAACTCGCGCACCCGCTGCCGCACCGACATCGCGAACGTGTTGGCGATGAGGAAGGCGCCGACGAACAGCGACACCACGGCGAAGACCAGCAGGAACGTGGTGACGAAGCCGAGCAGCTGGTCGATGTCGGCCTGCAGGTCGGCGCGCACCGAGGCGCCGGTGACGGCCTCGGCGGAGCCGGCCGCGCCCGCGTCTGCGAGCACAGCGCTGCCGTCGAGCGCCGCGCCCACCGCATCGGCGAGCACCTGCTCGTCGGTCCCGTCGGTGCCGTACACGGACACGGTGCTGACCAGGCCCTCGGGGGCGAACGCGGCGAGGGCCGCGTCGTGGTCGAGGAACACGAGCGTCGCGCCCGCCATCGGCCCGCCCGCGGACACCTCCCCGACGACCTCGACCTCGACGACCTCGCCCGCGACGACGACGTCGGTGCGGTCGCCGAGCGCGAGACCGGACGACTCGAGCGTGGCCACCTCGAGGGCGACCTCGTCGGCGGCGGCGGGGCCGCGACCCTGCAGGACCGTCAGCGACGGGTCCCGCTCGTCGAACCCGATGCCGATGCTCGGGGCCTGCGTGGACTGCACGGCGGTGCCGTCGGCGCCCACCAGCACGACCGGGCCGGCCAGGTCGGGCAGCGCGACGTCCACGCCGTCGACGTCGGCGACCTCGTCGACCAGCGCGATCGGCACCGGGGTGCGGGCCTCGCCGATCGACTCCTCGCCGCCGCCGCCGGGCAGCGGGTCGGTCCCGCGCACGTAGACCTCGGCGGGCGCCTGCGCGTCGACGATCCCGTGGAAGGTGCTCGACATCATCGTGCGCAGCGCGAAGGTGCCGGCGACGAAGGCGACGCCGAGCGCGACGGCCAGCACCGACAGCGCGAACCGGA
Organism: Cellulomonas oligotrophica; assembly: GCF_013409875.1. Classification (GTDB taxonomy): domain Bacteria; phylum Actinomycetota; class Actinomycetes; order Actinomycetales; family Cellulomonadaceae; genus Cellulomonas; species Cellulomonas oligotrophica. Next base: position 2,697,811 of record NZ_JACCBK010000001.1, on the reverse strand, counting down.
CGGCGTGGGCGCGCACGCCCCGCAGCGTGACCCGCAGCATCAGCGCACCTGCGCGGCGGCGGTCGTGGCGGGAGGCAGGGCGGAGGACGCGGCGGCGTGCCGGGCGGTGCGCGCGTCGGCGTCGGCGCGGCTCAGGGCGCCCAGCCGCTCGAGGACGGCGTCGGGCGTCGGGTCGAGCAGCTCGTCGACGATGCGCCCGTCGGCGAGGAAGAGCACGCGGTCGGCGTACGACGCGGCCGTCGGGTCGTGCGTGACCATGACGACGGACTGGCCGAGGTCGTCGACGCTGCGGCGCAGGAACGTCAGCACCTCGCGGGCCGACGCGGAGTCGAGGTTGCCCGTGGGCTCGTCGGCGAACACGACCGCCGGCCGTGTCACGAGGGCGCGGGCGCACGCGACGCGCTGCTGCTGCCCGCCGGACAGCTCGGACGGCTTGTGGTGCAGGCGGTCGGTGAGCCCGACGGCCCGCACGACCGCGTCGAGGTGGTCCTTGTCGACCGGCCGGCGCGCGATGTCCGCGGGCAGCGTGATGTTCTCCAGCGCCGTCAGGGTCGGCACGAGGTTGAACGCCTGGAACACGAAGCCCAGACGGTCCCGGCGCAGCTTCGTCAGGCGGCGCTCCGACATCGCGGAGACCTCCTGCCCGTCGACGACGACCGTGCCGGACGTGGGGCGGTCGAGGCCCGCCATGCAGTGCATGAGCGTGGACTTGCCGGAGCCCGAGGGGCCCATCGTGGCGGTCAGTCGGCCGCGCTCGAAGTCGACGTCGACGCCGTCGAGCGCACGGACCGCCGTCTCCCCGGTGCCGTAGGTGCGGGTGAGCGCACGGGCGCTCGCGATCGGGCTCGTCATCGTCTGGTCCTCGGCTCGTGCTCAGCGGGTCCGGGCGCGGCGTGCGGCCCGACGGGTGTCATGGTCGATCGTCCACCCCGCCGTGGGACGGCGCATCGGTGAGGAACCCTGGGAGCCCCCTGAGCGTTGCGGGGGTGGACCCGGGGTCGGGGCCGGGGGATATCCCGGTGTCGCCGCCTGCGGGCAGCCGCCAGGATGGGGTCGTGCCCCGCTCGGGGTGTCCTCGCAGGTCGTCGGAAGGTCGGTCGTGCTCACCACGCTCACGAAGTCGGTCGCGGTCCTCGCCGCCGCGGTGCTCGGCGCGACCCTCGGGCTCGCCGCCCGGGGCGTGGACGCGGCGCTGGCCCGCGTGCCGGTGCCGGCGACCCGCGCCGTCGGCCCCGCGCAGCCCGGACCGGCGCCGCTGCTGGTGACCGCGACGCCGTCGGCGGTGCCCGACGTGACGACGGGCACCGGGGTCGTGCGGGGCGCGGAGGTCCCGCCGACGTCCTAGCCTGACGTCATGGCCCGCTACCTCGACGTGCACCCGCACGACCCGCAGCCCCGCACCGTCGCGCAGGTCGTGGCCCTGCTGCGCGAGGGCGCCGTCGTCGCGTACCCGACCGACTCGATGTACGCCCTGGGCACGCGCGTGGAGAACCCTGACGGGCTCGAGCGGATCCGGCGGATCCGGCACCTGGACGACAAGCACCACTTCACGCTGGTGTGCGCCGACTTCGCCCAGCTCGGCCAGCTCGTGCACCTCGACAACAGCGCGTTCCGCGCGATCAAGGCCGCGACGCCCGGCCCGTACACGTTCATCCTCCAGGCCACCCCCGAGGTCCCGCGCCGGCTCGCGCACCCCAAGAAGCGGTCGGTCGGCGTGCGCATCCCCGACCACCCCGTCGCGCAGGCGATCCTGCGCGAGCTGGGCGAGCCGCTGCTGTCGAGCTCGCTGGTCGTCCCCGGCGCCGAGTGGCCGATGACCGAGGGCTGGCAGATCAAGGAGGAGCTCGACGCCGTGCTGGACGCCGTCGTCGACGCGGGCGACTGCGGGACCGAGCCGACCACGGTGGTGGACTGGACGTCCGGCACGCCCGAGGTCGTGCGCTCGGGCGCGGGCGACCCCGACCGGTTCTGACGCCGCGGCCGCCGCGCGGGTGACGCACCGGCGCGCGGCTGGCGCCCGGGGCCGCCGCGCAGGGCAGACTGGGTGCGCCGCACCGACCACCGGTCGGGCGCGGCGCGCCGTCGACCGTCGACCCCCGGAGATCGCACCGTGGCCCTGCTGCAGAAGGCCGTCCTGCCCCGCACGAGCGAGGCGTACCTCGGGCAGGGGTACGACCGCGTCGCAGGCTTCGTCGTCCAGGCCGCGGACGTGGCGTGGGCGGGCGCGCCCGCGGACCTGTTCGTCGCGCACGGGCTGGGCTTCCCCGGCTCGCCCGTCACGCCGGACGTCGCGCACGTGGACGTGCTGCGGTTCACGCCGCACGCCACGTCGCGGACCGAGAACGCGACCGGCGGGGTCGACCAGGCCGGGCGCGCGCGCACCGGCGGCCCGTTCGTCGACCGCCCGCCGTTCACGGGCCTGGGCTTCGTCGACGCGCCGGGGCACGTGGTGCCGCTGTGGTGGCTGACGCACACGCGGGTGCCCGCGGGCGCCGAGCTGGTGCGCGTGCACGCCGACGGCACGCAGCAGCGGCTCGCCACGTTCGCGGACGTCGCCACCGGCTGGGTCGGGGACGCCGCGCGGGCGACGCCCCCGACGAGCCCGCGGCTGCCCCGGTACGTCGGCCCCCTGGCCCGGTGGCGCGGGACGACCCTGAACGCCGAGCCGGTCGGTGACGAGGTGGTGCTCGCCTCGGAGGTCGAGCCGCCGGCCGCCCTGGGCTTCACGCGCACCGACGCCGGCCGCTGGCGCCGGGTGGTTCCCCTGGCCGAGGTCGAGGCCATGTTCGAGCTCATGGTCACGGCCCGCTGGAACGGCCTGGAGATGCGCGTCGTCGACCAGTGGGACGAGGCGCCCGGGACGACCGTCTCCCGCGTCTCGTACGTCGGGCACGACGCCGACCTCGCCGAGGGCCTGCGCCTGCCGAAGGTCGACGCGGGCGTGTACGAGGCGACCGTGCCCACCGACCGGCTGGCCGAGGTGACCCCCACGCAGCTCGCGCCCCGCACCTGGCCGGGCGCCACGGCCTGACGCCGGGCGTACGGTCTGGGCGGTTCGCCCGATCGTGGGGTCCTGGGGGCCAGGACGGGACCATGTCCGATCCGTGTGCCAGGATGCCTGACGCACCGCACACGCACCGGAGGGGGACACCCGTGAAGTTCGCCATGGGGTCGGACACGCTCGCGACGCTGACCAAGCGCACGTCGAGCTCCAGCGAGGACCTGGGGGCGCTCGTGCGCGAGCTCTCCGCCGCCGCGGAGCCGCTCGAGGGCAAGTTCAACGGCGCCGGCCGGGCCGCGTTCGACAAGTTCAAGTCCGAGACGGACCGCATCGCCAGCGACCTCAACGGCGCGCTCGGCGCGGTCCTCTCCGGCATCTCCGGGATGGATCGCTCGTACGTCGAGGGCGACACCCAGATGTCCGACGAGACCCGAGCCGCCGAGGGTTCCTCGGCCTTCGACGCCGCGCGCTTCGGCGCCCCGCGGGCCTGAGACGAGGAGAGCGACCATGGCCGGAAACACCGACCGCCGTGACTTCGACCTGGGTGCGTCCCAGTCGGCGCAGGACAACTTCAACGCCGTCGCGGCGCGCCTCGAGGCGCTGATCGACGCCCGCGACAAGGACGTCAAGGCCGCGATGGCGGACTACCAGGCCACCGGCGTGTCCGAGGACTACGCCGGCAAGGAGGCCCGGTGGAACACCGTCGCCGGTGAGGTCCGCACGATCATCCGCACGCTGCGCGGCGCGCTCGAGAAGAACGACGCGACCGCCCAGGACACCCTGAAGAAGGCCAAGGCGGCCGTCGACTCGATCGGCTGACATGCCGGTCCAGGGATGGAAGATCTCGCCGGACGGCGTGCAGACGGTGCTGACCAACGTCGGCACCGTCGCTGCCACGCTCTCGGGCGCCGTCGACGGCCTGCCGGCGAAGGTCGAGACGGCGGTGACGGCGACCGCCGGGAGCCCGGTCATCGGCGACGCGATCGTGGGGCTGTTCGAGCACCACACGCCGACGCTCGAGGCGATCGGCAACCGGATCAGCGCCGCGACCGGCGGCGCGGCCGCCGCGACCATGTGGTACGTCACGGGCGACGGTGAGATGGCGACCCAGCAGCAGCAGGCCGCCGCGACCGCCGCCGACGGAGCCGCGACCTTCACGCTTCCCCCGGGGGCCCAGCAGTGACCGCAGACGTCTGCTACGCGTCGGGGATCAACCCCTCCGCGATCCCCGGCGACGACCTCGACCCGGACGGTGTCGACGCGGCGGCCGACCAGATCGCGGCCGCCGGGGCGACCGTGCGCCAGTCCGGCGCGGACGCCCTGACGCAGTGGCGCCCGCTGTCGACGCACTACGAGGCGCCCGAGGCACCGACGCTCTTCGCGGTCATGGACCCGGTCGAGACGAAGGCCCGCGAGTTCGGGGACGACGTCGAGGCCGTCGCCGCCGCGCTGCACCGGTTCGCGGACGACATCCGGCCCATCAAGACGGCGCTCGCCGCGGTCAAGCGCGACGCGTACGGGTTCCGCTCGCGCATCGCCTCGAACGCCGAGTGGGAGTACGACCAGGACCTCGTCGACGAGAACACCGCGCTGATCGCCCGCGTCAACGCCGAGCAGGTCAAGCTCTGGGAGGCCGAGCGCACCTGCGCCAACGCGATCCGGGCGCTGTACGGCGCTGCCCCGTGGCAGGCGGCAGCGGGCCTCGACAACGGGCTCGAGTACGGCGTCGACGCCCTGCCCACGGACGCGGAGATGCCGTGGGGCAGCGAGGTCGACCGCAAGGACCACTGCCCCAAGTCCGCGGGCGTGCAGGTCAAGCGGTTCGTGTGGGACGGCGTCGTGGTCGACGGCCTGTGGGGCACCGTCACCGGCCTCGGCATGCTCGTGGGCGTGCAGGACTGGTCGTGGTCCTGGGACACCATGAAGACGTCGTGGCAGGGCATGGGCTCGCTCATCGGCTACGACATGCACAGCGGCGACTGGACGTGGGGCACCGCCGGCGACGCGTGGCTCGGCCTCGGCAAGGGCCTCGTGGCCTGGGACATGTGGTCCGAGGACCCGGCCCGCGCGGCCGGTGGCGCCGGCTTCAACATCCTGACGATCGTCATCCCCGCCGGTGCCGCCGTGAGCGGCACCAAGGGTGCCGCGACCGCCGCCAGCACGTCCGGCCGCGTCGCGAACCTCTTCGCCAAGGGCGCGAAGATCGTCGACTTCACCGACCCGATCGCCCTCGGGATCATGGGCGGCAAGGCCGTCCTGCCCAAGCTCGGCGACGCGCTGACGGCCGTGCGCCTGTCCGCCGAGGGCCTGGGCGACCTGCTGCGTGTCCCGGACTTCTCGACGCCGAGCCTGGACCTGCCGGGCGGGACCAGCCCGCTGCCCACCGGCGGTCTCGACGACCTCGGCGACCTGGGCGGCAGCGCCCCCGTGCTCCGCGACCCCGACGCCGTGGTCCACTCCGGCCCCGAGACGGAGGTGCCCGTCGAGGTGCCCGCGCCCGTGCGCGAGCTCGTCGGCACCGACGGCCGACCCGTCGAGACGACGCCCGGCGGCGTCGGCACGGGCGCCGACGACCTGCTCGACCCGGGCACGGTCCGCAACCCCGGCACCGGCACGGACGCACCCACGGGCGGCTCGCACACCCCCACGACCGGCGGGGGCGGCCACGGCGGAGCACCCGGGTCGGGCGGCGGCCCCTCGGGCCCGGGCGGTCACGGCGGGGGCAGCTCGTCGGGCGACCCGTCCACCGGCGCGCCGGGCTCCCCCGGCGACCCCGCACCCCCGAGCAGCGGGGGCGGCGGCCCGGTCGACCCGATCGACCCCGTCGACCCGTCCGGTCCCGGCGCCGGCGGTCCCGGCGACCCGGGCGACCCCTTCGGCGACCGGATCGCGATCGACAGCAGCGGCAACCCGCACGTCGTCAACACCTCCGACGCGCTGGTGGCCGGACAGGGCTCGTTCGCCGACGTGCTCCCCCAGCTCCTCGACGACCACGGGCTGACGCGCACGCAGTTCCGCGAGCTGCTGCAGACCCCGGTCGCCGACCTGACGCCCGCCCAGGTGGACACGCTCGTCGCGATCCGCGACGCGATGCCGCCGGTCGAGGCGGACACCGTGCTGCAGAAGGTCATCACGCCGCAGCAGGCGCTCGACCTGCTGGACGACGACGCCGCCCGGTTCATGGAGCCCGACCTGCTGACGCGTGCGGGCGCGCTGCCCACGTCGCGGCTCACCGAGCTGGGCGGATTCGTCTCGCGGGCCGCCGACGTGACCGGGGCGACGCCCGCGCAGATCTACCACCAGCTCGGCCTGACCTACGACGGCAGCCCGTTCAGCCCGGACCCGTCGCGCCCCTTCCCCAACGACGAGTCCGTGTTCGCGGTCCGCTACCGCGGCGGCGACGCCATCCCCGTGTCCGGCGGTGCCGCGACGCTCCCCGGCGTGCCCGACGGGACGCTGCGCGCCATGGCGTCGATGCCCGACAGCATCTACCGGATCACCGACCCGGCGGCCCGTGACGCCGCGATCAAGGCGTGGATCGACGCGAACGACCCGTCGACCAGCTTCGACGCGTCCCGTGCGCTCGACCGTGACAACCCGTTCCGCGGCAACGGGTTCTCGGGCGAGGGCTCCTCCTACTCCCCCGAGCTCAGCTACGGCCCGACCAAGGTCGAGGTGCCCGAGGGCGCCGAGCTGTGGCGGATCCGCCCGGACGGCACCCAGGAGATCGCCGCCGTCTTCCGCGACGACACGTGGCACCCGATCGTCGAGCAGCCGGGCCCCGGCAGCCCGGCGGGGCCAGCCGGACCGACCGGACCGACCGGACCGACCGGACCGACGCACCCCTTCACCGGTCCGGCCGGAGGGCCAGGAGCACCGACGGGAAGCACCCCGCCGGCGGGCGCCCCCCACGGGACGCTCCCGCCCGGCGCGGTCGTCGACCCCCTGGACCCGCCGACCTCCGGCGCCCCTCCGGCGACGCCGGGCGACCCCGCGACGACCCCGGGCGACCCGGTCGACCCCGTGGACCCCGCGTCCGCAGCCGTCGACCCCGCGTCCTCGGGGCCCGCACCTGCTCCTGCTCCTGCACCGCACGTCGTCCACGACGCGGCGGGCAACGCCTTCGAGGTGCGGATGAGCGATGCCGTGGCGGCGGCAGCACCGCGCTGGGAGGACGCGCTGACCCGCGAGCTCGCCGACCGGGGCCTGTCGCGCGGCGAGTTCGACCGCATGGTGTCGCAGCCCTTGCACCGTCTCTCGCGCTCGGACCTGCACACCCTGCTCGAGGTCCGCGACGCCATGCCTCCGATCGCGGCGGACGACGTGGCGCAGAAGATCCTGCCGCCGGAGCAGGTGCGCAACCTCCTGGGGGCGACCTACTTCGACTCTCTGGTCGAGCCTGGGCTCGTGCGGCACCTGGACGACGCCGCGACCTGGACCCACGCCTCGGGACCCCGTGCGGGAACCTCGGCCGTGGACATGACGGCCGCGCCGGAGCGGCTCACCGGCTACGTCGCGCGGGTCGCCGACGTCACCGGCCTGCCGACGTCGCGGCTCTACCACGACCTCGGGCTCAACTACGTGAACTCGACGTTCACCGGGGACACGTCCATGTTCGGCGTGCGGTTCCACGCCGGTGACCACCCGTCCCTCGTCACCGACACGACCCACCAGGCCAACCAGCCGCTGGAGGTGCTGCGGGACGCGCTCTTCCAGCCGGCTCTCGACGGGTCGGGGCGGTCGCGGTTCGACGAGATCCAGTCGATGCCGCACCAGGGCGACCGGCAGCAGGCCTGGTACGACTTCGCCGACGCCAACGGCGGCCGGTCGTTCCAGATGGCACAGGCCATCGACGGCGCCAACCCCCACCGTGGCAACGGGTTCGGGGGCACCGGGAGTCTCTACGCACCCGAGTTCACGTTCGGGCGCACGGCGCTCGACATCCCGACGGGTGCGGAGATGTGGCAGATCCGGCCTGACGGTTCCACCACGGTCGTCGCGATCTTCGACGGAACCACGTGGGTGCACGTCTCGTGAGAGCCGGGCGCTACGCCCAGGTCGGTGACCAGCTCTGGCCCGCCGCCTTCACGCGGGACAGCCCTCGTGTGGCGCTGCTGGGCTGGGGCCCGCAGGCCCCGGGGCCGGGGTTTGCCTGGCGGGAGGCCCGTGGCGGGCACTGGGTCCGCGAGGTGGCCCGGGTGGAGTGCTCGCGCCTCGTGCTCGTCGCGACGTCCGCGTACTGGCTCGGCGAGCACCCCGTGGAGGTGCTCGCCGTCCGCCCCGACGGCACCGCCGACATCGTCTGGGCGCCGGACCTCGCCCCGACCGGCTCGGCGCACGCGACGGCCCTGCCCGGCAGCACCGCTGCGCGCAGGCTCCACGAGGACCCCGACGTCGGCTACCGCGGCCACGTGCCCGTCGACGAGCTCACCACCGTCACCGAGGCGGAGCACGAGGTCCCCGTCGAGCCGCTGCCGGGGCACTGGTCGCTTCCTCGGCCTCCTCGCCTCCCGCCGTCCGCCCGCGGCGGAACGCAGGCGCGAGCGAGCCGGTAGTGCGTGCGCTCCGCGCAGGCCGTTACGCCGTGGTGAACGGCGTCGAGCGCATCGCGACCGTCGGACGTGGAGATGCTGGCGTCGGGATCTCGCTCCCGCCGGGCGCACCGATGGAGGAGGGCTTCGAGCCGGACCCGCTTCACCCTGACACGGGGATCGGCGCGGTGTCGTGGCAGGAGGTCGAGAGGCTCTACGAGGTCGAGACCTGGATCCTCGGCCCGGACGGGTACCCGTTGTTCCTCACGAACCCCTCCTTCGGTGGCGACGTGCTCGACGTGGAGTGGTCGCCCCACAAGACCCCACCTTTCACGGCTTTCACCACCGGGCGACCGCCCTACCTGAAGGAGGAGCAGCGCGAGTACCGCACCTGGGGACGGCTGCGCACCGACCAGGTCACCGACATCGTCGAGGTCGTCCACGACCTCGACCTCACCGAGTGGTCCACGCCCCGCCCCCCACGCACGACCCTGCCCCCACCCTCACCTCCCGGCCCGGCCAAGGTGCTGCGCCTCGGGCGGCGGCGCTGAGCCGGTGGGCTCTGCGAGGATCGACCGGTGAGCGCAACGGGCGGGCAGGTGCGGGCGTCCGGCCCGTACGCGGAGCACGGCGGGCAGACGTGGGCGATCGTGTCGGCCAACAAGCCGCAGGTGCGGCTCGTCGCCCCCGAGGGCACGCGGCCCCCGGGGTTCGACGACCTCGCGTCGGGCCGGTGGACGCGGCTCGTGCCGCGTGGTGACGTGGCCCGCATCGTGCGGGTCACGACCCGTGCGCGGTGGCGCGGGAACGACGTCGAGGTCGTGCAGGTGCGCGACGGGCGGTGCCGTGTGCAGGGGTGGACGTACCCGCCGCCGGCGGAGCCCGAGGTCGGCACGCCGGAGAACACCTACTGGGAGGCGTGGGTCGACGCCACGGAGCTCGACGCGGTGGTCGAGCAGGTCGACGAGGTCCCGCTCTAGGCGTGCCGTGCGACGCTCGACGGCAACCGCGGCGGTCCGCGGCGCGTCATCGGTCCGCCGGGGCGGGTGACGCGTCCGGGTGACGGCGCCGGGCCAGGAGGGCCCCGTGGGTGGCTCGCCCGTATCCTCCTGGATGCGCACGGGTACGCGGGACGGCGCGACCACGACGTGGCCGACGGCAGCGTGACGACCAGGACGACGGGAGGCACCGGGGGATGACGGACGGCTCGGTGGTCTCCTGCGGGGTGTGCGCGGCACCGGTGCGGGCGACCGCGCAGGTCTGCCCGCGGTGCGCGTCGCCGCTGCTCGGCGCACGGGCGGACCTGCCGCTGGCGCTGGCGGGCTGCGTCCCGGCCGGTGCGGCGTCGCGGGTGGTCGCGGGCCTGGCCGACGCGGTGCTGGCGCTGACGCCGCTCGCCGCCGGGGCGGTCGTCGCTGTGCTGGTCGGCGGGCCCGGCCGGGCCGTGCCCGCGGTCACGGGTGCCGTGCTGACGGCCGCCCTCGTGGTGGCGCTGGTCGCGGCGTGGGTGCGGACGGGCCGGACCCCGGGCCTCGCGCTCACCGGTGGGCGGGCGGTCGACACCGTGACGGGCCTGCCGCCGCGCGTGGCCGGGGGCCCGGCCCGGTGGGTCGGGGACGTCGTCGTGGTCGACGTGCGCGCCGGTCGCGACCCGGCGACGACGTCGGTGCTCGGCGGCGGCGACGCGCACCTCGAGGCGCCGCCCGCGGTGACGCACGGGTACCGCGCGCCGACGGTCCCGTCCCCGGTCGTCGCAGCGGACCTGGCCCCCGCACCTGCCGTCCCCGCGCCCGTGCCGCCCGCCCCGCCCGTCGTCCCCCCGCCCGTCGTCCCCCCGCCCCTCGACGCCGCACCCGTCGACCCGGCACCCGTCGATCCGGCACCCGTCGCTCCTGCGCCGCGACCGGCAGCACCCGCACGCGGTGCACGCCTGCGCCTGGACGACGGCGGCTCGGTGACCGTCACCGGCACCACCCTGCTCGGTCGCAACCCCGCACCGGCGGCGGGCGAGCCCGACGCCGACCTGCTGCCCCTGCATGACCTGAGCCGCTCGGTGTCCAAGACGCACGCCCGGCTGCGCTGGGACGGTCGGATGCTGTGGGTCGTCGACCGAGGGTCGACCAACGGCACCGTGCTGGAGGTGCGGGGCAGCCGCACGCTGCTGCGCGCGGGGCACGAGCTCGTCGCACCCGTCGGCTCGCGCATCGTGCTGGGCGACCGGGTGCTGACGGTCGAGGGGGCCCAGCCGTGAGCGCACCCGACCCGCGCACGGCCGGCGCCACGGCGGACGTCCGGCCCGCGCCGCCGCACCCGTACGTCGACCGGTCGTCGCCGCAGGTCGTGCTGACCGAGACCCGCGCGACGGTCGCGTACCTGTCGGAGGGCCGCGCGGACCTGCTGGTGCGCTGCGTCGAGGCCGGCCGCCGCCCCCTGCTGGTGAGCGACGAGGTCACCCGCCTGACGTACCCGATGCGCGAGGCGCTGCTCGACGCGCGCGGCGCGTGGGTGGTGCGGGGCATCGACGGCACGCTGCGCGACGGCATCGACGGGCGCCGCCTCGACGCCGTCGCCGACGCGTTCACGACGCCTCCCCCGCAGGACCCCGCGGACGTCGCGGTGCGGTTCCTGCGACCGTCGACGCCGCAGGCGACGCAGCTCGTCGTGAGCCTGTCGGTGCGGCACAAGGCCGCGGCGACGACCGTGCTGGGCGCGACCGCCGAGCTCCTCGCGACCACGCTGACGGGGGCGCCGCCGACGGGGTGGGGGCTGCACGAGCCCGCGGGGCTGGCGTGGGACCGCGCCGCGATCACGCAGACCGCGCGCGAGCGGATGCCGCGGGACACGACGGTGGTCCTCGCCGGGTCGGTCGCGCACCCGCTGAGCGGGACCCTGCGCGCGACGCGCACCGCGCACGGGCTGGAGGAGACGACGCAGCTCGTGCTCGGCGTCGGGGCTCCCGGCTCGCCCGCCAGCGCCGCCGCGGTCGCGTCGCTCGGGGACGTCGCGGGCACGCTCGCCATGCAGCAGATGCCGCTGTTCGGTCTCGTCATGGGGCGGCAGGGGCGTGCGGACCTCACGTTCGGCTCCGTGCTGGAGGCCCCGCCCGTGCCCCTCGGCCTGCTGCTCGGCCCCCCGGGCGTGCGCGAGTTGGCGCTCGACGTCGACGACGCGGTCGCGCGGCTCGGGGCGCGCGTCGTGGGGCGCCCGCGCGTGCCCGGCCTGTGGTTCGCGCTGGGCGGCCCCGACCAGGACGGGTGGGCAGCGCTCGACGCGGTGACCGCGTGGCTCGGACCCGAGCGGGTCCGTGCGGCGTTCGGCGTGGCCCGGCCCGAGGGGGTGTGGCGTGCCTCGCGACAGTGACGCGATCCTCCTGGAGTCGGTGCGGGTCCACCGCGCCCGCCTGCGCGCGGCGTTCCTGCACGGCGACCTTCGGGCGCGCCGCACCACCAACGACAACGTCCGGCGCGTCGTGGGCAGCACCGTGCTCGCCGCCGTCGTGTGCGCGGGCTGCGCCGGGTACGCGTTCGTCCAGGCGAACGCCGGCTCGCTGCGCGGCACGACCGCGACGGTCCCGACCTCCGAGGTGAGCCCGTGACGTCCTTCACCCGCCTGACGCTCGTCGGCCAGACCCGGCGCGCCGAGGTCGTCGTGCCGTCCGACGAGGGCTTCGCGGCCCTGCTGCCGCAGCTCCTCGACCTCGTCGACGAGGCGCCGCGGCTGCAGCCGGAGACGACGGCGCTCGTGCGGGCCACGGGCGAGCAGGTCGACCTCGCGCTCGACGCCACCACCCAGCAGCTCGCCGACGGCGAGGTGCTGCGCGTGGTGCGTGCCGCAGCAGCCCCGCCGCCGCCGGAGGTCGCGGACGTCACGGACGTCGCCTCGGACGAGCTCGCGGCCCGCGCCGACCGGTGGGACGTCGACGTGCGCCAGCGGGTCGCCGCCGTGGCCGTGGCCGTGGCCGTCGCGGCGGCCGGGACGGTGCTCGTCGCGGCCGGGCAGGAGCTCGCCGCGGCCGTCGGCGCCGGTGCCGTCGCCCTGCTCGGCGGCGCGACCGCCGCGGGCGTGGGCCGCTCGGGCCGCGTGCACGGCGCACGGTCCCTGACCGCCGCGGGGCTGGGCGCCGCGCCCGTCGTGGGTCTCGGCGTGGCCGGTGCCGGGCTGCTGCCGGCCCTGCCGTCCGCCCTGGTGGCGGCCGCCGTCGCCTGGTGCGTGCTGGCGGCCGGTGCGGGCGTCGGCGGCCGGGACCGCGGCACGCTCGCGGGTGCGCTCGCCGGTGCGGGGCTCACGGTCCTGCACCTGGCCCTGCGCCTGCTCGTGCCGCCGGTGGCCGCGGACGCGGTGGTCGCGGTCGTCGCCGCCGTCGCGCTGGGCCTGCTGCCGGGGTACGCGATGACGGCGTCGGGCCTGACCGCGCTCGACGACGCCGTCCTGGACGGCGCCCTGCCGGCGCGGCGGCGTGTGCAGCGCTCGCTCGACGACGCGTACCGGGGCCTCACGTGGAGCACGGTGGCCGTCGCGGCGAGCCTCGCGACCGCGGCCACGGCGCTGCTGGTCTCGCCCGACCGGGGGGCGACGTCGCTGGGTGCGCTGGTCGTCGCCGTCGCCGCGCTGCGCACCCGCAGCCTGCCGCTCGCCGTCCAGGGCGTGGTGCTGTGGGCCGCGGCGGGTGCCCCGGTGGTGGTGGCCGTCCTGGTCGCCGGGCCGACCGAGCCGTGGCTGACGGCCGGCGCGCTGCTCGCCGCGGCGCTGGCCGTCGCCGTCGTCGCGGCCGCCCGCCCGTCCGGGCAGCAGCGGGCCCGCTGGCGGCGCACGGGCGACCTCGTCGAGCTGTTCCTCGTGGTCGCGCTGCTGCCGGTGCTCCTCGGCGTGCTCGGCGTGTACGGCGAGCTCCTCGAGGTGTTCTGATGCGCGTGCTCGAGACCGTCGCGCTCGCGGCGCGCGGCACCGGTCCGCTGGCGCGGCGGCTCGCGGACGCCGACGCGGCGATGCGCCGCCCGGTCTCGACGAGCCGGCGGGTCGGCGTCGTCCAGGTCGACGGGGGCGCGGGAGCGACCACGACCGTCGCCGGATCGGCCGCGGTGCTGGCGCGCCGGCGCGGCGGCGGGGTGCTCGCCGTGGACGCGGCGCGCGGCCCGGCGGCGCTCGGCGCGGCGCTCGCGCTGGACGCGCCGCTGCCGTGGACCACGGACGCGGCGTCGCTGCACGCCGGCGGCGGCGCGAGCCGCGGCTCGCAGGTGCGGGCCCGGCTGCCGCACGGCCCGACGGGCGTCGCGGTGCTCGGCGACGGGTCCGCGTCCGCCCCGTGGCCGCCCGACCCGCAGCGGTGGCGCGAGCTCGTCGACCCCGTCGGGCGGTTCTTCGACGTCGTGCTCACCGACTGGGGCGTGCGCTCCGACGCCGAGACCGCGCGGGTCGCGGCCGAGCACCACGTGCTCGTGGTCGCCACCCGCACCGAGCGCGGGCCCCTGGAGCGGGCCGTGGCCCGGGCTGCCGCGTGGGCCACGGCCCCGCACGCCCCCGCCGTGGTGCTGCTGGCCGTCGACGTGGCCCGCACGGGGGACCGGGACGCGTCGCTGGCGCGCGCCGCCGGGCTGACGACGCTGGTGGTGCCGCACGACGCGCACCTGGCGGCCCGTGACCCGCGCACCCCGACGGTCCCCGGGACCGCGGTCCGCACCGCGTGGTCCGACGTGGCGGCCCGCCTGCTCGCGCTCGCGTCCGACCCCGGCGCACGGCTGGGGGTCGACGCGTGACCCGCTCCCTCGTGCACCGGCCCACCCGGATGGTCCGGCCGCTGGCCGCACCCCCGCCGGTGGACGTCGCACCCCCGCCGCAGCTCGGCGAGAGCGCGGCGGGCGCGCCGCTGCAGGCGGTCTTCCCCGTCGTCGGGGCGCTCGGGTCGATGACGATGATGCTGGTCATGCGGCAGAACCCGCTGTTCGTGCTGATCGCGGTGATGATCCTCGTGGTCGCCCTCGTCGGCGGCGTCGGCATGGCGCTGAGCAGCCGCGGTCAGGCTGCGCGCACCCGCCGCTCGCAGCGCGAGCGCTACCTCGACCACCTCGAGGAGCTGCGCGCGGACCTGCGCGACGCGGAGCGCGAGGCCCGCGAGGCCGCGTCCACGGTGCACCCGGACCCGTACGCGCTGGTCGACGTGGTCCGCGACCCCGAGCGCCGCTGGGAGCGGCGGCGCGGCGACACCGACTTCCTCGAGCTGCGCGTCGGCACGGGCGACCGCCCCTGGTTCCGCCTGCACCTGCCCGCGGACACGAACCCCACGCAGCCGTACGACCCGGCGATGGCCGCGGAGGCGCAGGCCGTCGTCGCCCGCCACACCCGCGTGCCGCAGATGCCGGTGACGGTGCCGCTGGACCGGGCCGGCCACGTGGCCGTGGTGGGGCCGCGCGACGCGGGGCTCGCCGTGGTGCGGGCGCTGCTCACGCAGGCGGTCGCGCTGCACGCGCCCGACGACCTGCACGTCGCCGTGGCCGCCGCCTCCGGGCGCACCGCCGACTGGGCGTGGCTGGACGCGGCCCCGCACCTCGTGGACGAGCGGCTGCGCGACGGCCCCGTCCCGGCCCGGCGCGTCGCCCCCGACCTCGGACGCCTGGCGCGGGTCCTCGGCGGCGACCTCGTGGACCGCGCGCAGGCCGCCGCGCAGGCCCGCCGCGGCGGCGGAGCGGGCGACGCGTCGGCCTACGGGCCGCGCCTGCTGGTCGTGACCGACGAGCACGGCGAGGTGGCCCGTGAGCTGCCGACCCTCGACGCCGCCCTCGGACCGGCGGCCCTCGGCATCACCGTCGTGCACCTGCTCGCCGACCGGCGCGACGAGCCGTCGGAGGCGTCCGTGCGCCTGACGGTCGACGACGCGGGCACGGTGCTCGTGGAGGACCTGCGCGACGAGGAGCAGGCCGCGGTCCGGGCGGCCGTCGACGTCGTGCCCGTGCCGCTGGCGGAGGGCCTCGTGCGCACGCTCGCGCCGCTGCGCCTGACGGCGGCCGCGTCGGCGGACGACGGGCCCGGCGGCCCCGCGGGCGTGGCCGACCTGCTCGGCGTCGAGGACGTCACGGCCGTCGACGCCACCCGCACGTGGGCGCCCCGCTCCCCCGGCGACTTCCTGCGCGTGCCCGTCGGCGTCGACGACACCGGCGCCCCGCTGCTGCTGGACCTCAAGGAGTCCGCGCAGCTCGGCATGGGTCCGCACGGGCTGTGCGTCGGCGCCACCGGGTCGGGCAAGTCCGAGATGCTGCGCACGCTCGTCACGGCACTGGCGGTCACGCACCCGCCCGAGGACCTCGCGATGATCCTCGTCGACTACAAGGGCGGGGCCGCGTTCGCGCCGTTCGCCCGGCTGCCCCACGTCGCCGGGCTCATCGACAACCTCGCCGACGACGCGGGGCTCACCGAGCGGGCCCGCGCGTCCATCGCCGGCGAGGTGCTGGGCCGCCAGCAGCGGCTGCGCGACGCGGGCTCGCCGTCGATCACGCACTACCGCGAGCTGCGCGCCCAGCGGCCCGAGCTGCCGCCGCTGCCGCACCTGCTCGTCGTCATCGACGAGTTCGGCGAGCTGCTCACGGCCGACCCGGACTTCGTGGACCTGCTGCTGAGCATCGGGCGCATCGGCCGCTCCATCGGCGTGCACCTGCTGCTGTCGAGCCAGCGCATCGAGGCCGGGCGCCTGCGCGGCCTCGACACGTACCTGTCGTACCGCCTGGGCCTGCGCACGTTCTCCGAGGCGGAGTCCAGCGTCGTGCTCGACACCCCCGACGCGTTCCACCTGCCCGCGGTGCCCGGGTACGGGTACCTCAAGGTCGACACCAGCGTGTACACGCGCTTCCGCTCGGGGTACGTGTCCGGACCCGTGCCGAGCGGGGAGGACACCGGCCCGACGCCCGACGCGGACCGCCGCGCGTGGCTGCTGCCCCCGCACGGCGGCGTCGCGGCCGCCAACGGCGTGCAGGGCGCGTCCGCCGAGCCGCAGCTCGTGCGCCCGGCCGTCGGGGCGACCGTCGTCGACGTGGTGGTCGACCAGCTCGCGCACGCCGGGCACGCGACCCGGCCCGTGTGGCTCGACCCGCTGCCCGCCCGCCTGGCGCTGGGCACCGTGCTCGACGCGGCCGGCCCGCGCGGGCACCTGCAGGTCCCCCTGGGCCTGCTCGACGACCCGGCGCGCCAGCGGCAGGACCCGTGGGTGCTGGACCTCACGCGGGCCGGCGGGCACGTGGCCGTCGTCGGTGCGCCGCAGTCGGGCCGGACGACGCTGCTGTGGTCCCTGGCCGCGGGGCTGGCGCGCACGCACACGCCCCGGCAGGTCGCCGTCTACGGCATGGACCTCACCGGCGGCGGGCTCGCCCGCATCGAGGCGTTCCCGCACGTCGGCGGCGTCGCGACGCGCGCCAGCCGGGACCGCCTGCGGCGGCTGCTCGAGGAGCTGCACGGCATGCTCGCCACCCGCGAGCGCGCGCTCGCGGCCCACGGCATCGACTCGCTCGCGATGCTGCGGGCCGAGCACGCCGCGGGGCGGGTGCCCGAGCTCGCGACCGCGGACGTCGTGCTGCTGGTCGACGGGATCGGGGCGACGCGCACCGAGTTCGAGGAGCTCGACGACCCGCTGACGGAGCTGCTGCAGCGCGGCAGCGGGTTCGGTCTGCACGTGGTGGCGGCGATGACGCGGTGGAACGAGGTGCGGATGCAGTCGCAGCCGCTCATCGGCACCCGGGTCGAGCTGCGGCTGAACGACCCGTCGGACTCCACGATCGGCCGCAAGCTCGCCGGGACGCTGCGCGCGGACCAGCCGGGGCGGGCGCTGACCGACGCGAGCCTGTTCGCGCACGTGGCCCTGCCGGTGCTGGACCTCGCGGACGTCGGCGGCGAGGACGGGGACGGTGCGGGCACGGGTGCGGAGGTCGGGTCGGTCGGTGCGGCCCTCGTGCGGCTCGCGCAGGACAGCCGGGCCCGGTTCGGCGACGTCGCGGCACCGCCGATCCGGCAGCTGCCCGAGGACCTGGACCCCGCGCTGCTGCCGGACGCGCTGGACGAGCCGGACCGGGTGCCGGTGGGTCTGCGGCAGGACTCGATGACGCCGTGGCTGCTGGACCTCGCGGACCGGGACCAGCACCTGCTCGTGCTGGGCGACCCCCGGTGCGGCAAGACGACGCTCCTGCGGGCGGTCGTGGCCGGCCTGGTGGAGCGGGCGACGCCCGACGAGCTGGTGGTCGCGCTGTACGACCCGCGCGGCACGCTCGCCGACGTGTGCCCGGAGGACTACCTGGGCGGCCGGGCGACCAGCGCGCCGCTGGCCCTGGACCTGTCGGCGGCGGTCGCGCAGGAGCTCGCCGGCCGGGGCACGGGCGGCGCGGGCCCGCGGATCGTGGTGGTCGTCGACGACTACGACATCCTGGCCTCGGGCGGCACGGACCCGCTGCGCCCGCTGCTCGCGCACCTGCCCGCTGCCCGTGACCTGCGGCTGCACGTGCTGCTGACCCGCCCGGTCGCGGGGGCGACGCGCGCCATGTACGACCCGGTGCTGCAGGCGCTGCGGGACACCGGCGGCACGGGTCTGCTGATGTCGGGCGAGCGCAGCGAGGGGCAGGTGTTCCCCGGCCGCTACGCCGAGCCGATGCCGCCGGGGCGCGGTCGCCTGCTGCGTCGCGGCGAGCAGCCCACCCTCGTCCAGGTCGCCCACGTCCCCGGAGGTCCTCGTGCCGCGTGAGATCGTCCTGCTCGCCCCGGTGCCGCCGGGCACGCTCGCGCTGGTCGAGGCGGGTGCGGCCGTCGACCCGGAGCTGACGCTGCGCAGCCTGCACGAGGGCGGCGTGCACCAGGTGGTGCGGTCCGACCCGGACGACCCGGCACCGGAGGCGGGCACCGCGGTGCTGAGCCTGTCCCAGCCGCGGCGCGTCGACGGCCCGGACGAGGTGCGCCGGCTGCTGCCGGTGCTGACGGCGCTGCCCGGGTGGACCGCCGAGCCGTTCTGGTGGGTCGACGCGGTCGCCCCGTGGGGCGACGCGGGCCGTGCCGGGCTGGCGGTGGCGCAGGAGATGGCGACACGGCTGGGCGGGGTGTGCGTCGTGCAGGACGGCGAGTGACCGGGCCGACGCGGCGCGAGCTGCGCACCGGCGCGGTTCCCGCGGTCGCGGCGCCACCCCCGGCCGCGTCGTCCGGCGCGCCCGTCGCCCCGGAGGTCGCGCGGTGGCTCGCGGTGCCCGTGGTCGCGGGGGCGCGGGTCGTGGTCGCGGGCGTGGCGGGCGGGGTCGGGACGACGACGGTGGCGGTGCTCCTGCACCGCGCGCTGGGCGGTGCGCTGCTCGACCACGCGGGCGGGCAGGTGCGGGCCCGGGCGGGCGGCGGCGGGCGGGTCGCTGACCCGGCGTTCGTCGTCCACGACGCGGGGCCGCACGCGCTGACGCAGGACGTCGACCTGCTGGCCGACGCTGCGGCGGCGGTCGTCGTGTGCGGCGGGCACGTGCACGGGCCGGCCCGGGCGGGGGCGGCGCTCGCGGCGCTGCGGGCGGCGCACCCGGACGCGCACCGTCGCACGGTGGTCGTGCCCGTGGGCGGGCGGGCGGGGGTGCGGGTGCTGGCGGCCGCCGCGCGTGAGGTGCCCGCTCTCGCGGACGTCGCGGTCGCCCCGGTGCGGCGGTGGCACGACCTCACGGGACCCGGGCCGGTGCCGGCGGGCTCGCGCGCGGACGCCGACGCCCGGGCGCTCGCCGCGCACGTGGTGCGCGCCGCCCGCTGGGCGTCGGTGGTGGGCTGACCGGAGGCGCCGTCGCCGCCGGCCCGGGGTGCGGGCGGGCGGCGACGACGCGTCGGCCGTCAGGACGTGGTGCGGAAGGTCTGCACGGGGCCGTAGGTGGTGCCGTGGGCGTTCTGGGCGACCACGCGGTAGTAGTGCGTGGTCGCCGCCGCGAGCCCGCTGACGGGCGCCGTGGTCGACAGGTCGTACCCGACGGCGGCTATCGTGACGGCCGCGGTCCTCCTGCCGAGCGCGGACGTCGTGCCGTGCTCGAACCACACGGTGCTCGCGGCGTGCCGGGTGTTGACGTTGGCGCCGAGGGTCGTGGTGGTGCGGGTGGTGCCCGACGCCCAGGACTTCGCCGTCGTGGGCCTGCCCGCGGTGCTGAAGCTCGTGGTCCGCACGGTGCTGCCCGCGGCGGTCGTGGCGGTGACCCGGACCTGGTAGGTCGTCGACGGCGTCAGGCCGGTGGCCCTGCCCACGACCGTGGCCGCCCAGGTCACGGCGGGCACCGAGGACGTCGTGCTGGTGCCGTAGGAGGTGGTGGTGCCCCACTCGAACCGCGTGCTGCCGGCCAGGCCGTTCGGGTTGACCCACGCGGTCAGGTCGCTGCTCGTCGTGGTGATGGCCTTGGCGGACGTGGACAGCGTGGGCAGGGCGACCGCGCTGATGCTGACGGTGTCGACCGCGGTGAGGCCGCGCGCGTCCGTCACGGTGAGCCGGGCCGTGCGGGTGCCGGCCGTGGCGTAGGTGTGGGTCAGGTCGGACGGCGGCGTGCCGGTGCCGGTGCGTGCCGCGGAGCCGTCGCCGGGCTCGAACCGCCACGACGCGACGCCGGTGCCGGTCGGGGACAGGGACCCGGCGCTGCGGGACACGTCGAAGCCCACCGCGAGCGGGGCGGCGCCGTGCACGGTCGAGGGCTGCAGCCACGCGCTGGGCACGCCGTGCGCGGCCGGCATGGTGGCGGCGTCCTTGAACCCGCTCATCGAGGTCGCGCTGGAGTCGACCCACCACGGGCAGGTCCCGTGCTGCTGGAAGTACACGACGGCCTTGATCTCGGGCCAGGAGGCGAGGGTCTGCATGGACTCGCGCATCCACGTGGCCTTGCGCGACGGGTCGGCGGGGTCCTCCGACGAGCCCCACTCGGCGAGCATCAGCGGCTTGCCGCGGGCCCGCCCGAACTCGCGGAACGGTCCGGCGATCTCCGCCATCGGCCGCCACGCGGCGGGCACGTGCGACGCGCAGCCGAACCAGTTGTAGGCGTCCAGCCCCAGCCAGTCGACGACGTCGTCGCCGGGGTAGAACTCGGCCGCCGTCGGCCCCGAGGTCGTCCTGATGAACACGGTCGGCGTGACGATCCACGTCCAGACCACGTTGGTCACGCCCTGCGCGCGGAACGTCTCGACGTAGTGCCGCCACGCGGCCCGGAACTCGGCGCCGGTGCCGTGGGCGGGCGCGTAGTCGGGCTCGTGGTGGAACGTCAGGAAGACGGGGACGCCGAGCGACCGGATCCCGGCGGCCTGGCTGCGGATGCGGGCGTCGTGGTCGCCGCGCGCGACCGACGCCCACGAGAGCCGTGATCCGTCGCGCAGCCGCGGCTCGATCGACAGCACGGGCGTGCGGCCCTCGGCCAGGCCGGCCTGCACGATCGGCGGCGGCATGGTGTCGTCCCACAGGCTGTACGTGCGCTGCAGGTCGAGACGACGGTCGATCTTCTGCTCGAACCCGGCGTAGGCGGCCTCGACGGTGGGCTCGGACCGCTTGGCGACGAACGCGCCGAACAGCATCCCCTCGTCGGGCGCCACGTCCGGCGGGCCGGCGGCCGACGCCCCCGTGGGGGTCAGCAGGACCGCGGCGAGCGCCACGGCGACGCCGGTGGTGAACAGCTTCCGGACATGCGTGCGCGCAGCGTGCATGACGCCCCCTCGTTCGGCAGCCTGGCTGACCACGTGGGTCCCATGGCTTTGCGGCCCCGCCTCGCGACGGGTGTGCCTTGTCGTGATCGCGGACCACGGTAGGAACCGCACGACGGTGGGGCAAGGGACCGGGGCGCTCCCGCGATCTCGACGATTCGGTCATCCGCGCCGACGTCCCAGCGTGGGGCGCCGCGACGCAGCACGGGTTTCACCCGCGAAACACCCGTCCCGGGACGACATGGACGTGCGCCCAGTGGTAAACGGGCGGCCGTCGGGGAAGATGCCGGGGTGACCGGACGAGGATCCCCGCACGACGCCGCGCCGCACGACGCGTCCTCCGTGGCCCGTGCAGCTGCCGCGTGCGGCGACGTCGCCGCCCTCGACGCCGCCGTGACCGGCTGCCGCGCGTGCCCGCGCCTGGTGGCGTGGCGCGAGGACGTCGCCGCGCACCCGCGGGCCGCGTTCCGCGGGCAGGAGTACTGGGGCCGTCCCGTGCCGGGCTTCGGCGACCCGGCCGCCGGGGTGCTCGTCGTCGGGCTCGCGCCGGCCGCGCACGGGGCCAACCGCACCGGACGCATGTTCACCGGCGACCGGTCCGGCGACTTCCTGTTCGCCGCCCTGCACCGGGTCGGCCTGGCGTCGCAGCCCACCTCGGTCGCCCGCGACGACGGCCTGGAGCTGCACGGCGTGCGCGTGACCGCACCGGTGCGCTGCGCGCCGCCCGCCAACGCCCCGACGCCCGCGGAGCGCCGCACGTGCGGGCCGTGGCTGGACCGCGAGCTCGCGCTGGTGGCGCCGCGGGTGGTCGTCGTCCTCGGCGGGTTCGGCTGGCAGGCCGTCCTGGCGACCCTCGCCGAGCAGGGCTGGGCGGTGCCGCGCCCGCGGCCGCCGTTCGCGCACGGCACGGAGGTGACGCTGCGCAGGTCAGGCGCGCCCGACGCGCTGACGCTGCTCGGGTGCTTCCACGTCAGCCAGCAGAACACGTTCACCGGGCGGCTGACCCCGCCCATGCTCGACGCGGTGCTGCGGCGGGCGCAGGCGATCGCCCGGACGGGTGGGGACGCCGACCCGGAAGAGTGACCCCGGCGGCGTTCACACGCCCGTATCCTCCCGGTCTGTCCCTCGTCACACCCCACCCCTAGCGTCCGTGGGTCTCGCCGGACGTGCCGGCACCCCTGAAGGAAGGACCACCGTGGCCGCACCGCGCCCGCAGGAGCCTCGCGCCCGACTGACCAGGACGGTCACGTCGTGCGTGCTCGCCGCCGCCCTGTTCCCGACCGCGCTCGTCCCGGCCGTCGCGGCCCCCGTGCCGGCCGCCCCGGCCGACGGCACGGTCGAGCTGCAGATGCTGGGCGTGAACGACGTGCACGGCCGCCTCGAGCCCGACCTGCGCAACGGTGTCGCGGGCCTGCCCGTGCTGGCCGGTGCGGTCGCACAGCTGCGGGCCGAGAACCCCGCGACGGTGCTGGTCTCCGCCGGCGACAACATCGGCGCGTCCACGTTCACGTCGTTCATCGCGCAGGACTCCCCCACGATCGACGCGTTCAACGCCGCGGGCCTGGCGGTCTCGGCGGCCGGCAACCACGAGTTCGACCGCGGGTTCGCCGACCTCGCCGGCCGCGTCGCCGACGAGGCGGACTTCCCGGTGCTCGGCGCGAACGTGTACGCGGAGGGCACGCAGGACCCCGTCCTGCCGGAGTCCTGGGTCACGACCGTCGAGGGCGTCACGATCGGCTTCGTCGGCGTCGTCACCGCGCAGACGCCGTCGCTGGTGTCGCCCGCGGGCATCGCGGACCTGGACTTCGGGGACCCCGTCGAGGCGCTGGACCGGGTGTCGGCGGACCTCGCCGACGAGGTCGACGTCGTCGTGGGCCTGGTGCACGAGGGTGCCGAGACGACGTCGTGCGCGCAGATCGGCGCGGCGGACGACGCGTTCGGGCGGGTCGTGCGCGAGACGTCCGCCGACGTCGACGTGATCTTCTCCGGCCACACGCACCTGGGCTACGCGTGCGCGTTCGACGTCGCGGGCTCGGACGTGCAGCGCCCGGTCGTGCAGGGCGGGCAGTACGGCTCGCACCTGGCCCGGGTCCGGCTGACCTGGGACACCGCCGCCGAGGAGGTCGTCGCGGTCGCGACGGACCTGCTGCCGACCGTCGTCGGCGGGGTCGCGGCCTACCCGGCGGACCCCGCGGTGCAGGCGGTCGTCACCGCCGCGACGGCCGCCGCGGCCGAGGCCGGTGCGGTCGAGGTCGGCACCGCCACCGGCGCGATCCGCCGCGCCTACGTCGACGGCGTCGAGGACCGGGGCTCCGAGTCGAGCCTCGGCAGCCTCGTCGCGGACTCCCAGCGCTGGGCGACCAGCCGCGACAACCCCGCCTACGGGGGCGCCGAGACCGACCTGGCGTTCACCAACCCCGGCGGCCTGCGCGCCGACCTGCCGGCCGGCACGCTCACCTACCGCGACGTGGCCAACGTCCAGCCCTTCGCCAACACGCTCGTGGTGCTCGAGATGACCGGCTCGCAGGTGCGCCAGGCGCTCGAGGAGCAGTGGCAGCCCGCCGGGTCGACGCGCCCCAAGCTGTACCTGGGCGTCTCCGGCAACCTCGCGTACACGTACCTGGAGGAGGCCGAGCGCGGCGCGCACGTCACGTCCGTGACGGTCGACGGCGAGCCGCTGGACCCCGCGGCCACGTACCGCGTGGCGGTCAACTCGTTCCTCGCGTCCGGCGGCGACGGCTTCTCCGCGTTCGCGCAGGCCGCGGCGCGGGCGGACTCCGGGCAGATCGACCTCGAGGCCGTCGTGTCCTACGTCGAGGCGCACAGCCCGGTCACCCCGCCGGTGCTGGGGCGCTCGGTCGTCGGCACCGGCTCCGAGCCGACCCCCGTGCCGACCACGCCGGCCCCGACCCCGACGCCCACGCCCACGGCGGGGCCGACCACGCCGGCCCCGAGCCCGTCCGTCACCGCCACGCCGACGCCTGCGCCGACCACCGGAGCGGGCTGGGTGCGGGTCGACCTCCGGACCGAGCAGGTGCGCGTCGGCGGTGTGCTGCGGGCGACCCTCACGGGCCTGGAGCCCGGGCAGCGCGTCACCGCCACCGTGCACTCCACGCCCGTGGAGATCGGCACGTTCACGGCCGACGCGGACGGCGAGATCGTCGTCGCGTGGACCGTGCCGTCGTCGCTGCCCGTCGGTGAGCACCGCCTGGTGCTGACGTCCGACGGCATGGACCCGGTCGAGGTGGAGTTCGAGGTGCTCGCCGCGACGAGCGAGGCGCTGGCCGCGACGGGCGCGACGCTCGCGTCCGCGCTGCTCGTGGCGCTGGCTCTGCTGGGCGCCGGCGCCGGCGTGCTGCACCTGCGCCGCCGCGCGGCGGGCCGCACCGCCTGACGCACCCTCGACGGCCCGGTCCCCGCGCGGGGCCGGGCCGTCGGCGTCCCTGGCCCCGGGCCCGGACTCGCCCCCGGGAGCGGGCCTCGGACCCCGTGGGCGGCGGGACACCAGGTCACCCGGACGGGCGATCTCCACCACGGGCCCGCACGCAGGCCATCGGGCGTTCACCTGCCCGACCCGTCCCGGTCCCTCCCGCTTCGTGACCCGCACCTAGCGTCCTCGCGTCCGCCGGACCGGCGGCCCCCTGCGAGGAAGGACCTCCGTGAGCGACCAGCGCCCCGCGCACCCGTCACGCTCCCGACGCCTCACCGCCACGCTGGCGACGACAGCCCTGGCCGCCGCGACCCTGGTCACTGGTGCGCTGGTCGCGCCCGCCACCGCGTCGGTGGTCGCCGAGCCGGTGCGGCACGCCGCCGACGACGCGGCCGTGCGCCTGACCCCGGTCGGCTCCTACGCGACCGGCCTGTTCGACCAGGCGTCCGCCGAGATCGTCGTGCACCACGCGGCGACGCAGCGCCTGCTGGTGGTCAACGCCGAGTCCGGGCAGGTCGACGTGCTCGACGCGTCCGACCCCACGGCCCCGACGAAGGTCGGCACGATCGCGGTGGCCGGTGTCGTCGACGCCGAGGGCACGACGATCCCGGCGGGCGCTGCGGTGAACTCCGTCGCGGTGCGCGCGGACGGCCTCGTCGCGGTCGCCGTGGAGCACGCGACCAAGACGGAGCGCGGCTGGGTGGCGTTCGTCGACGCGGCGACGCTCGACGTGCTGGGCGCCGTGCGCGCCGGTGCGCTGCCCGACAAGGTGTCGATCTCCCCCGACGGCGCGTGGGCGGTCAGCGCCGACGAGGGCGAGCCCGCGGACGACTACTCCACCGACCCGGCGGGCTCCGTGACGGTCGTGGCGCTGCCGGGAACCGTCACGGCCCCCGGGCAGGACGCGGTCCGCACGGCGGGCTTCGAGGCGTACGACGCGGACGGCGCGCTGCCCGAGGGCGTGCGCGTCTTCGGGCCCGTCGGCCCGGGGTACCCCCCGGTGCTGCCGTCGCTGAACCTGGAGCCCGAGTACGTCGAGGTCGTCGGCGGCACCGCCTACGTCACGCTGCAGGAGGCGGACGCGATCGCGACGGTCGACCTGGCGTCGGCCACGGTCACGGACCTGTGGGCGCTGGGCACGCAGGACCACGGCGACGTCGCGCTCGACCCGTCGGACCGCGACGGGAGCGTCGCGCTGCGCACGTTCGAGGGCCTGCGGGGCATGTACCAGCCCGACGCGATCACGTCCTACGAGGCCGGCGGGGCCACGTACCTCGTCACCGCGAACGAGGGCGACGTGCGCGAGTGGGGCGACTACGTGGAGTCCGCGCGGGTCAAGGACCTCGGGAAGAACGGGCTCGCGCCGCTGTGCGACCCGCTCACCGGCCTGAAGGGCGACGCGGACCTGGGCCGCCTCAACGTCTCGACGGCGTCGGGCCTGTCGGAGGACGGCTCCTGCTACGCCGAGCTGCACGCGTTCGGGTCGCGGTCGTTCTCGATCTGGTCGACCGACGGCACGCAGGTGTACGACTCGGGGTCCTCGTTCGAGGAGGTCACGGCCGCGGCCGCGCCCGGGGCGTTCAACTCGAACCACACGGCCACGAACCTCGAGGGCCGCAGCGACGACAAGGGCCCCGAGCCGGAGGCCGTCGCGGTCGGCGAGGTCGGCGGGCGCACGTACGCGTTCGTCGGGTTCGAGCGCGTGGGCGGCGTCGCGGTCTACGACGTCACCGACCCGACCGACGTGGCCTACGTCAGCTACGTCAACAACCGCGACCTGTCGGTGTCCGTCGAGGACGGCGGCGACCTGGCCGCCGCGGGCGACCTGGGGCCGGAGTCGATCGCGTTCATCGCCGCCGAGGACTCCTCGACGGGTTCGCCGATGATCGCCGTCGGCAACGAGGTGTCCGGCACCACCACGCTCTTCGCCGTCGGGACCGACGACACCGTCGAGCTGCAGCTGCTGGGCATCAACGACTTCCACGGGCGGATCGAGGCCGGGTCCGGCGGGGTCGCCGGTGCGGCGGTGCTGGCCGGGGCCGTCGACGAGCTCCGCGCGCAGAACCCCGCGACGGTCTTCGTCTCCGCCGGCGACAACGTGGGGGCGTCGACGTTCACGTCCTTCATCGCGCAGGACCAGCCGACGATCGACGCGCTGAACGCCGCGGGCCTGGAGGTCACGGCGGTGGGCAACCACGAGCTCGACGCGGGCTTCGACGACCTGACGGACCGGATCGTGCCGGCCTCGGACTACCCGCACCTGGGTGCCAACGTCTACCGCGCCGGGACGGACGAGCCGGCGCTGCCCGAGTACGAGGTCGTCGAGCGCGACGGGGTGCGGATCGGGTTCGTCGGCGTGGTCACCGAGCAGACGGCGACGCTCGTCTCCCCCGCGGGCATCGCGGGCATCACGTTC
This sequence comes from Cellulomonas oligotrophica, assembly GCF_013409875.1. Taxonomy (GTDB): domain Bacteria; phylum Actinomycetota; class Actinomycetes; order Actinomycetales; family Cellulomonadaceae; genus Cellulomonas; species Cellulomonas oligotrophica. Next base: position 2,670,782 of record NZ_JACCBK010000001.1, on the reverse strand, counting down.
GGCGACCCCGTCGAGGCCCTCGACCGGGTCGCGGCACGCCTGCACGCCGAGGACCTGGCGGACGTCGTCGTGGCGCTCGTGCACGACGGGGCCGAGTCGAGCACGTGCGAGGACGTCGAGGCCGCGGACGACGCGTTCGGCCGGCTCGTGCGCGAGACCTCGGCCGACGTCGACGCGATCTTCTCCGGCCACACGCACCGCGCCTACGCGTGCACGTTCGACGTCGAGGGCTCCGACGTGCCCCGTCCCGTCGTGCAGGGCGGCCAGTACGGCACGCACCTGGCGCAGGTCGGCCTCACGTGGGACGCGGACGCGGGCGAGCTCGTCGCGGCGTCGGCGGACGTGCTGCCGCTGGTCGTCGACGGCGCCCCCGCCTACCCGGCCGACCCCGACGTGCAGGCGGTCGTGGACGCGGCCGTCGCCGCCGCCGAGGAGGCCGGGTCCGTCGAGGTCGGCTCGATCACGGCCGACATCACCCGGGCCACGACGGCCGACGGATCCGAGGACCGAGGCGCGGAGTCGTCGCTGGGCAACCTCGTCGCGGACGTCCAGCTGTGGGCGACCAGCGCGGACAACCCCGCCTACGGCGGCGAGCCCGCGGACGTCGCCGTGATGAACCCGGGCGGGCTGCGCGCCGACCTGCGCTACGGCGAGGACGGCACCCTGACCTACCGGGACGTCGCGGCGGTCCAGCCGTTCGCGAACACCCTGGTGGTCGCCGAGCTCACGGGCGCCCAGCTCGTCGACGTGCTCGAGGAGCAGTGGCAGCCCGACGGCGCGACGCGCCCGAAGCTGCACCTCGGCGTCTCGGCGAACCTGCGGTACGAGTACGTCGTGGACGCCCCGCGCGGCGAGCACGTCGTCTCCGTCGAGGTCGACGGCGCGCCCGTCGACCCGGACGCCAACTACCGGGTGGCGGTGAACTCGTTCCTCGCCTCCGGCGGCGACGCGTTCTCCACCTTCACGCGGGCCGCGTCGCGCACCGACTCCGGGCAGGTCGACCTCGCGGCGACGGTCGCCTACGTGCAGGCGCACAGCCCGGTCGAGCCGGCGTCCACCGGGCGCGCGGTGGTCACGGTCGGCGGCGACGACGACGGCAGCCCCACGCCGTCGCCCACGCCCGTACCGACCGCGCCGGACGCCGGGGCGGGCTGGGTCACGATCGACCTCGGTGCGGTCGAGGTGCGTCGCGGCCGCGAGCTGCGTGCGGACCTCACGGGCCTCGAGCCCGGGCAGCGCGTCACCGTCACGGCCCGCTCGACGCCGACCGTGATCGGCACGTTCACCGCGGACGCCGACGGGCAGGTGCTGGTGCGCTGGCGCGTGCCGGCGGACTTCCCGCTGGGCGAGCACACGCTCGAGGTGACGTCGCAGGGTCTCGACCCGGCCTCGGCGACGTTCGAGGTGCTGGCCGCGTCCGGCCCGGGCGGCTCGCTCGCGTCGACCGGTGCGACCGTGCTGGTCGCGCTGCTCGTCGCGCTCGGCCTGCTGGGTGCCGGCGGCGGCATCCTCTGGTGGCGCCGCCGCGCGGCGGCCGCCTGACGGCACCCGCACCACGGACGGCCCGGCCCCCGCACCCGCGGGGCCGGGCCGTCCGTCCGCTGCGCCCGGCCGACGGCGACGGGAGGACCCGGAGGACGGACCAGTCCGACCACGGGAGGACGCGGTGGTGCGCGGCGCTCGTCGATGATCCTCGGCGTGCCCTTCACGCTCGCCCATCCCGCCGCGGTGCTGCCGCTCGTCCGCGGCCCGCTCGTCCCCGCCGCCCTGGTCGCGGGCAGCCTGAGCCCCGACGTCCCGTACTTCGTGCCCGCGCCCCGGTACGCGGGCGCCTGGTACGAGCCGTTCGTCAACGCGACGACGACCCACGCGTGGCCGGGGGCCCTGACGGTCGCCGTGCCCACGGCCGTGGTGCTGCTCGCCCTGTGGTGGGTCGTGCGGGCGCCGCTCGCCGACCTGCTGGTCCCGCGCGCAGACGTCGCTCCGGGCGGTGGCCGGCACGGTGCGGGACCTCGGCGGGTCGCGGAGCAGGCCGGGTGGGTGGTGGTGTCGCTGGTCGTCGGCGTCCTGACCCACGTCGTGTGGGACTCCTTCACCCACGGCGACGGCGTCGTCGTGCAGCACGTCGCCTGGCTGCGCGAGCCGCTGGTCGGGGACGTGCCCGCGGGCCGGGTCCTGCAGCATGTCAGCACCGTCGTCGGCCTCGTGGTCCTGGCCGCCTGGGCCGCGCGGCGCACGGCCACGTGGCACGCCGCGGGCGGGCGCCCCGCCTCTCGGGGGGTGGTCGTCGCCGGTGCGCTCGCGCTGATCGGCGCGGGCGCCGGCACCGTCGCGGCCGTCGCGGCGCACGACCCGGGCGCAGGCGTGGAGCACGCCCTGGCCGCCGCCGCGAAGGGGGGCGGGGCGGCCGTCGCCGTCGCCGTGCTGCTCGGTGCCGTCGCCTGGCACGTGCACCGTGCGGCCACGCGCGCGACCGCGCGGCCGGTCCCCGCCGACGGCCCCTCGGCGCCCTGAGGTCGCGGGCACCGAGGGGCGGTGGCCCGCTCGTCAGAGCGCGGCGATCGCCTCGTCGACCCGGAGGTGCCCGCCGACCAGCTCGACCTGACGGCCGACGGTGGACGGCTCGGCGAGGACGGCGGCCAGCACGAGGGCCACGTCGGCCCGTGGGACGTCGCCGGGCTCGACCTTCTCCGCGAGCGCGACGCGGGCCGTGCCGGGGTCGTCGGTGAGGCGACCCGGCCGCACGATCGTCCAGTCGAGGCCGCTGGCGCGCAGGTAGCGGTCGGCGTCGCGCTTGGCCGTGACGTACGCCGCCCAGACCTCGCCCGCGTCGGGGCCGACGGGCTCGTCGACGCCGATGGCGCTGACCTGCACGAACCGCTGCACCCCGGCGCGGCGGGCGCCGTCGACGGACTTCGTCGACCCCTCGAGGTCCACGGTCCGCTTGCGGGCCACGTCCCCGTCCGGGCCCGCTCCCGCCGCGAACACGACCGCGTCCGCACCGGCGAGAGCGGCGGCGAACCCGTCGACGTCGGCCGACTCCAGGTCGAGGATCGCGGGCGTCGCACCGGCCAGGGCCAGCTCGTCGGCGTGCTCCTGGCGCCGGACCAGGGGCACCACGGTGTCGCCGCGCGCGAGCAGCAGCGGCAGCAGGTGCCGGGCGATCTGGCCGTGCCCTCCGACGATCGCGACGCGCATCAGGCCGTCTTCCCGCCGGTGACGAGGATCCGGTCCCCGGTGACGTAGCTCGACTCCTGGGAGGCGAGGAACACGTACGCGGGTGCGAGCTCGGCGGGCTGGCCGGCGCGGCCCATCGGGGTGTCGGCGCCGAACTGGTCGACCTTCTCCGCGTCCATCGTCGCCGGGATCAGCGGCGTCCAGATCGGCCCCGGGCACACCGCGTTGACGCGGATGCCGTCGTCGGCGAGCTGGGCGGCCAGGCCCTTCGTGAAGTTGAGGATCGCCGCCTTGGTGGACGCGTAGTCCAGCAGCCCGGGGCTGGGGTCGAACGCCTGGATGGAGCTGGTGTTGATGATCGCCGAGCCCGCGCCCAGGTGCTTGAGGGCCGCGCGGGTGATCCAGAACATCGCGTACACGTTGGTCTTGAGCACGCGGTCGAGCTGCTCGGTGGTGATGTCGGCCAGGCCCCCGGGCTGCGCCATCTGGTACGCGGCGTTGTTGACCAGCACGTCCAGGCCGCCGAGGCCCTCGACGGCGCGCTCGACGAGCTCGCCGCAGAACGCCTCGTCGCGGATGTCGCCGGGCAGCAGCACCGCGGTGCGGCGGGCCTCGTGCACCCAGCGGGCCGTCTCGCGCGCGTCGTCCTCCTCCTCGGGCAGGTAGCTGATCGCGATGTCGGCGCCCTCGCGCGCGAACGCGATCGCGACCGCCCGCCCGATGCCGGAGTCGCCCCCGGTGATCAGCACCTTGCGGCCGTCGAGCCGCCCCGAGCCGCGGTAGCTGAACTCGCCGTGGTCCGGCTGGGTGTCCATGTCGTCGGTGCGTCCGGGGTGCTCGATCTGCTCGCCCGACTGGGCCTCGGGACCGGGGTGCTGCGTGGTCGGGTCCTGGGGTGTCGTCTGATCGCTCATGCCTCCCATCGTGCGTGCCCCTCCTCCCTCCGGCATCTGGGCGCCCACCGGCCCGCCACCGCGCCGCCCCTGCACCCATCCGCGGCCGATCCCGTCATCCCCGCCGTCGTCCCTCCCCCACCCACCACAGATGACGGGCTGACCCCCTGCTCGTCCACGCCCCACCCGCGTCAGGTGCGCGTGAGGTGGGCGTCGGGGGAGGTGCGCGTCGGCACGGAGGGCCGGGCCGACCTGCGTACCGCCGCGCCGAGCCCGGCCACTGCTGCCAGCGACGCGAGCGTCCATCCACCCACGACCCGGCGGGCGGTGTCACGGCAGGCCAGCCGGTCCTCGTGAGGGATCTCCGAGGTGGTCATCGTGTCACCGTCGTCGGGCACGTCGTCGACAGCCATCGTGCCCATGCACCCGGCGCTACCGACCTGGACGGGGGCGGTCGCGAACCCCGCGGCCGCGAGGAGCACCACGGCGCACGCGCCGGCGGCAGCGAGCAGCCACGGGTGCGCCCGGCGGCGCAGGACGAGGGATGCGCCGGTCACCAGGGCGGTGAGTGCCAGCAGGACGAGGAGCACGGGAAGAAGCGCGATGAGCCGCATCGCCGTGCTGGATCCGTCCGCGGGCTCGCCGACCGCCGGTTCCGGCGCCGGCTCGACGACCTCGTCGGCGACGAGCCGCAGGGTCCCGCCGGCGTCCTCCACCGTGAACCGGTGCGTCCTCGACCAGTGCGCCAGGACGTCCTCGCCGGTGCCGTCCCTGGTCACGAGCTCGGTGAGCACGCCGGCCTCGACGACCTGACGGTCGCCGGTGCGCGTCACCACGACGGCCCCGACCAGCGTCGTGGCCGACTCCGTGATGGCCAGGCCCTCGGCGGCGAACTCCTCCCGGTCCTCCTGCGCAGCGGCGACCATCGCGGGCGGGGCGTCGACGTCGGGGGCGTCCGGGGCGGTCCCGGTCCGGATGCGGTCGACGTCGGCGAGCGCCGCGACCAGCAGGTCCTCGACCGGACGAGGGACGGCGCTCTCCCGGGCGTCGGGCGGGGCGACGTCGACGTCGGGCCCCGCGGGGGTCTCGGCCGGCGCGGGCGTCTGCACCGGCGACGGCTCGTCGGCGGCGCCGGGCGTCGCGGGCTCGGCGGGCGGGGCCGGTGTCTCGGTCGGGGCTGCCGACCTGAGCCGGGTGGCCTCGGGCACCCCGGCGAGCGCGCCGGGGACGGACGCCGAGGCCGTGGCCCAGGGCGTCGGGCTGCCGACGGTCACGAGTGCGACGACCGCGCAGAGGACGACGGTGCTCGGTCGGCCCACAGTTCCCCCTGGTCCGGCGCACGACTGGTACGGCGCACGACGCGCGGCGAGGTGCCCCGCCACCCCCGCAACCTAGCGCCACGTCTCGCCGACCCCGGGCCCTCCGACCTGTATCAGGCCGTCCGCGGCCCCGACCAGCCCCGTGACCCCGTCGCCGACACCGATGACGGTTCGGCTGGATCGGGGCGGCACCGAGGACGGGCGCGGCGGGGTCACGGCGGGACTTTGTTTGGGGGGCGAAGAAAGGCTAGCGTCGGAGGGACGCCGACGAAGGAGCCGCCGTGAACGCCTCGCCCGCCACGCCCCCGCCCGCCGCCGCGGACGACGACCTGCTCGGCGGGTACGTCGCCGGCATGACCTGGGGGTGGACCGGCGGGGGCCGCGGCACCTGGACGGGCCCCGGGGCCGACGCTTCGATGGACGCGATGGTCGACCGCCTCGGCGTCACGTGGGTGACGCTGGCGTTCGGCGCGCTCCAGGACACCCCGCAGTCCACGACGATCGCGTGGCGCGAGGCACCCACGCCCACGGACGACGAGGTCCGCACGGCGATCCGGGCGGCCCACGCGCGCGGCCTGCGGGTCTGCCTCAAGCCCGTCGTCAACGTCCGCAACGGCACCTGGCGCGCGCACATCGCGTTCTTCGACGTCGACGTGCCCTGCGAGCCCACGTGGGCGCAGTGGTTCGCCGCGTACACGGACTTCATGACGCACTACGCCCGGATCGCCGCCGAGGAGGGCGTCGCCATGCTCTGCGTGGGCTGCGAGATGGTGCAGTCCGACAAGCGGGAGGACGAGTGGCGGGCCCTCGTGGCCGCGGTCCGCGCCGAGTACGGCGGGCTCGTCACGTACAACTGCGACAAGTACCAGGAGGGCGCCGTCCGCTGGTGGGACGCGGTCGACGTCGTCTCCTCCTCCGGCTACTACCCCCTGGACGACTGGGAGGCCCAGCTCGACCGCATCGAGCCCGTGGTGCGCGCCGCCGGCAAGCCGTTCCTCTTCCTCGAGGCCGGCTGCCCGAGCCGCGAGGGCTCCCCCGCGCTCCCCAACGACTGGGCGCTGCCGGGCGCCCCCTCCGGCGAGGCGCAGCGCGACTGGTACGAGGCGGCGTTCGCCGCGTGCGCGCGGCGCGACTGGGTGCGCGGCTTCATGCTCTGGGACTGGCCGACGCCCCTCTACCTGGCGACGGACGCCGCCACGGACGACGACTACTGCCCGTACGCCAAGCCCGCCGAGACGACGATCCGCGACGCGTTCTCCCGGGCGTCGCGCTGACCGGCGTCACCCCCGCCGGCGGACCCCGACGACGACGGCCGTCACCACCGTGACCGCCACGAGCAGCGCGCCGACGCCCACGAGCGCCGCGGCCCAGCCCCGCGTGAGCGCGGCCCGGGCCGCGACCTCGTCCGCGGGGCCGTAGCCGGACCAGGCCCCGGTGCGCACGAGCAGCAGCACCCCGACGACCAGCAGGACCAGACCGAGCCCCGCCACCACCGCCGAGGCCCTACGCTCACGCCTGGTCACAGGTCGACCCTGCCGGAGCGAGCAGGTTCCCGACAACCCCAGGAGCACCCGTGTTCGCCGGTGTGAGCGCCTTCCCCCTGACCCCCGTCCGCGACGAGGAGCTCGACGAGGACGCCCTCGGGCTGCTCGTCGCGCGCGCCGCCGAGGCCGGGGTGGACTCCGTCGGGGTGCTCGGGTCCACCGGGAACGCCCCGTACCTCTCGGTCGACGAGCGGCGCCGGGTCGTCGAGCGCGCGGTCCTCGAGGCCGGTGACGTGCCCGTGCTGGCCGGCGTCGGGGCGCTGCGGTCGACGGACGTCGTGGCGCTCGCGCTCGACGCGGCCGACGCCGGCGCCGCCGGGATGCTGCTCGCGCCCGTGTCGTACCACCCGCTCACCGAGGCGGAGGTGCTGGGGCTGTACGAGGACGTCACGTCCGCGGTCCCGCTGCCGCTGGTCGTCTACGAGAACCCCCGCACCACGGGCGTGACGTTCTCCGACGAGCTGTGGCGGGACGTCGCGGCGCTGCCCCACGTGGTCGCGGTCAAGTCGCCCGGCGCGCCGGGCGGCGTCGGGGCGGCGCGGGACCGTGTGGCGCACCTGCGCTCGCTCGTGCCGACGCACGTGGGCGTCGGGGCGTCGGGGGACGCGGTCGCCGTCGCGGCCCTCGCCGCCGGGGCGGACACCTGGTGGTCGGTGCTCGCCGGCGTCGCACCGGGCGTCGCGGTGCGGCTGGCGCGCGCGGTGCGCGAGCGTGACGACGCCCTCGTGACCGCCCTGGCCGACGCCCTGGGCCCGGCCCTCGACCTCGTCACGAGGCGTGGCGGCGTACGCGTCGCGGCCGCGCTCGCGGAGCACCGCGGCCTCGTGGACGGCCCGTGCCTCCCCCGCCCGCTGCGCGGCCTCGACGGTGCCGAGACGGCCACGGCGGACGCGGCCCTCGCGGCGGCCGAGCGCCTCTGACACGCCCGGGGCGACGCACCGGCCCGGCGCTGCTGTGGGCGGGCCTGCGTAGCCTGCCGGGGTGATCCTGCTCGACGACGGCACCCTGACGATCTCGGCCAGCGACCTGGTGGCCGCGGCCGGGTGCGAGTACGCGGTGCTGCGGGCGCTGGACGCCCGGCTGGGCCGCGGGGCGGCGGTCGTCACGGAGACGGACGCGATGCTCGACCGGGTCGCGCGGCTGGGCGACGAGCACGAGCAGCGGGTGCTGCGGGCGCTGGTCGCCGAGCACGGGGCGTGGGCGCCGGGGCGCACGGGCGGGGTCGCGCAGCTGGCGGCGCCGCGACGGCCGGACGTGCGGGCGGACCTGCAGGCCGCGCACGCCGCGACGCTCGCACGGCTGGGCGCAGGGGGCGACGGGACGGGGCACCCGGACGTGGTGCACCAGGCGACGTTCTTCGACGGCCGGTTCACCGGGCGGTCGGACTTCCTGGTCCGCACCCGCACGGACGACGGCGCGGACGGCGGCGAGGCGTGGGCGGTGCTCGACGCCAAGCTCGCGCGCAACGCCCGGCCGACGGCGCTGCTGCAGGTCGCGGCCTACGCGGACCTGCTCGCGTCCGCGGGTGTGCCGGTGGCGCGGGAGGTCGTGCTGGTGCTGGGCGACGACGCCCGCAGCACCCACGCGGTGGCCGACCTCGTCCCGGTCTACCGCGAGCGGCGCGCCCAGCTGGAGGCGCTGCTCGACGCGCACACGGCCGCCGGGGGTGCGGTCGCCTGGGGCGCGGACGGGCACCGGGCGTGCGGGCGGTGCGCGCTGTGCGTCGAGCAGCTCGAGGCGGTGCGGGACGTCACGCTGACGGCCGGCGTGTACGAGCGGCACCGGCCGCTGCTGCACGCGGCGGGCGTGACGACGCTCGACGCCCTGGCCGCCCTCGGCGACGACGTCGAGGTGGACGGTCTGAGCCCGGCGGTGCTGGCGCGGATGCGCCTGCAGGCACGGCTGCAGGTCGAGCAGGAGCGGACCAACGACGACCCGGCGCACCCGGTGCACGTGCCCGCGCAGGTGCCGCACCCCGAGGCCGTCGCGGCGCTGCTGCCGCCCGCGGACCCGGGCGACGTGTTCTTCGACTTCGAGGGCGACCCGCTCTGGTACGACCCGGCGCTGGCCGCGACGGGCGACGCGTGGGGGCTGGAGTACCTGTTCGGCGTCGTGGAGGCCCCCGAGGCGCCGGGTGCGGAGCCTCGGTTCGTGCCTTTCTGGGCGCACGACCGCGGCGAGGAGCGCGCGGCGCTGCGGGCGTTCCTCGACTACCTGGCGCAGCGGCGCGCACGGTTCCCGCACCTGCACGTCTACCACTACGCCGCGTACGAGAAGACGGCGCTGCTGCGGCTCGCGGGCCGGCACGGCGAGGGCGAGGCGGAGGTCGACGCGCTGCTGCGCGAGGGCGTGCTGGTCGACCTGTACGCGGCCGTGAAGGCGGGTGTGCGGACGGGTCAGCGGTCGTACTCGCTGAAGAAGCTCGAGCCGCTGTACATGGACGCGGGCCGCGGCGACGGCGTGACGACGGCGGCGGACTCGATCGTCGAGTACGCGGAGGCGGTCGCGGCGCGGGTCGCCGGGCGCGAGCAGGAGTGGGCGCGGCGCATCGACGCCATCGCCGACTACAACCGGTACGACTGCCTCTCGACGCTGGGGCTGCGGGACTGGTTGCTGGCGCGGCTCGCGGAGCACGGGCACGGCCCGACGCGCCCGGTGGTGCTCGACCCCGAGGCCGCGGCGCGTGCCGCGGAGCTCGCCGAGCCCGACCCGCTGGAGGACGCGCTGCTGGCGGTCGCCGGCCCCGGGCCGGGCGAGGGCGTGGTGCGCAGCCCGCAGCGGCAGGCGGTCGCGCTGGTCGCCGCGGCCCTGCGGTACCACCAGCGCGAGGACAAGCCCTACTGGTGGGGGCACTACGACCGGCTGTCCGCGCACCCGTCGGACTGGGCGGAGCGGCGCAACGTGCTCGTCGTCGAGCGCGGCGAGGTGGTCGAGGACTGGCACGTGCCGGCGGGCAAGAAGGTGCCGCACCGGGTGCTGCGCCTGGTGGGGCGGCTGGAGCCCGGCAGCGAGCTGCGTGCGGGCGCCCGGGCCGTGGGCCTGTACGACCCGCCGGTGCCGGCGGGCATGAAGACCACGACGGAGGCGCCGCGCGGCTGGTGCGACCGCATGACGGTGCTGGACGTGACGGCCGAGGGCGAGGGCCGGGCCGTGCGGGACGTGCTGCGCGTCGTCGAGACGCGCGCGCAGGCCTCGGACCCGTTCGACGCGGTGCCGATGGCGCTGGCCCCGACGGCGCCGATCGGGACGGGGCCGCTGCGCACGGCGGTCCGGGCGCTGGCGACCCGGGTCGCGGAGGCCGTCGGCGTCGCGGTGCCGGGCACCGGCACGGGAGCGGGGCTCCCCGAGGAGGCGGGTCTCCCCGAGGAGGCGGGTCTCCCCGGGGGTGACGGCGGGGCCGGGACGGCCGAGCCGGTGCTGCCGGGGTCGGCCGCGCTGGACCTCGCGTGCCGCCGTGCGCCGCGGACGCGGTCCGGCGGTCCGCTGCCGGCGGCCGACGACGGCCCGCTGGAGCAGGTGCTGGTGCGGGCGCTGCTGGACCTCGACGACTCCTACCTCGCGGTGCAGGGGCCGCCCGGCACCGGCAAGACGTACACGGGTGCCCGTGTCGTGGCCGCGCTCGTGGCGCACGGGTGGCGCGTGGGCGTGGTCGCGCAGTCGCACGCGGTGGTCGAGAACATGCTCGCGGCCGTCGTGGCCGCGGGCGTCGACGGTGCCGACGTCGCGAAGAAGGCCCCGGCGGACGCCGCGGACCGCGACGCGGTGGCATGGACGTGGGTGCCCGACCGCGGGTTCGGCGCGTTCTGGGCGGCGCACCCCGGCGGTCCCGGCCGGGGCGCGGTGCTGGGCGGCACGGCGTGGGACCTGACCAACGCGGGCCGGCTGCCCGACGGGCCGCTGGACCTGCTCGTGGTCGACGAGGCCGGGCAGCTGGCGCTGGCGACGACGTTCGCGGTGGGCGGCGCGGCCCGCAACCTGCTGCTGCTCGGCGACCCGCAGCAGCTGCCGCAGGTCAGCCAGGGCGTGCACCCCGAGCCCGTGGACCGCTCCGCGCTGGGCTGGCTCACCGACGGGCACGACACGCTGCCCGCGCACCTCGGGTACTTCCTGCCCGTCACGCACCGCATGCACCCGCGGCTGTGCGCGACGGTCTCGACGCTGTCGTACGAGGGGCGGCTGACCTCGGCGCCCGGCGCGGCCGTGCGTGAGCTCGAGGGCGTGGAGCCCGGGGTGCACGGCGTCCTCGTCGAGCACGAGGGCAACGCGGTGTCGTCTCCGGAGGAGGCCGCCGCGGTGGTGGCCCTGGTGACGGACCTCGTGGACCGCACGTGGCACGACCCTGCCGCCGGGGTGCCGGTGCGCCCGCTGGCGCCCGAGGACGTGCTCGTCGTCGCCGCGTACAACGCCCAGGTGTGGACGGTGCGCCGCGCGCTCGACGCGGCCGGGCTCACCGGGGTGCGCGCGGGCACCGTCGACAAGTTCCAGGGGCAGCAGGCGCCCGTCGTCGTCGTGACCACCGCCGCGTCGTCCCCGGCGCAGGTGCCCCGCGGCCTGGACTTCCTGCTCGACCGCAACCGGCTCAACGTGGCCGTGTCCCGCGGGCAGTGGGCGGCGTTCGTCGTGCGCAGCGCGCGCCTGACGCACACGCTGCCGCACCGGCCCGAGTCGCTCGCCCGGCTGGGGGCGTTCATCGGCCTGACCGGGTCGGACGTCACGACCGCGCCGCCGTCGGCCGGCACGCCCGCCGGCACGGCGCCCGACCGGATGACGCAGGACGGCGCACGCACGGCCGTGCCCACGTAGCCTCGCCGTCGACGCCGGCAGCACGCCGTCGTCGCCCACCCGCGCGCGGCACCGTCGCGCCGGGCCGCCACGCGGACGACGCGCAGGTCCACCGGGGGACCGCGAGGAGGAGCAACCGATGATCGTCGAGGAGTTCGAGCAGGTGCGGGTAGCGCTGCAGGCTGAGGCCGAGCACGTCGCCGCGTCGCTGACCGCCACCCAGGAGCACGCCCTGGCCGCGGTCGACGCCGCGGTCGACCAGGCGCGGGCGGCGCTCGCGACGCTCGACGAGCGCGTGCGGGCCGAGATCGCGCAGGAGCGTGCCGAGGTGTTCGCGGCCGTGCACGCCCAGGCGCAGGCCGCGTGGACCGACGACGAGCCGTGGGCCGGCCCGCCCGCTCCGGACGAGGTGGGGGACGACGCGGGGCACGAGGCGACGACGCAGGTCCCGTCCGGCAACCTCGATGCGCCCGGCGTGGACACGGGCGAGGTGGACGCGGGTGAGGTGGACGCGGGTGGCGTCGAGACGGGAGGCGTCGGCACGGGAGGCGTCGGCACGGCAGGCACGGACCTGCCGCACGACGGCCCCTCGGACGTCGTCCAGTCCGAGGAGTGGGACGACGAGGACCCGTCGCCGACGGGTGCCGACGCACCCGAGGGGACGCAGCCGCAGGCCTGAGCGCCGGGGCCGCGCGCCCGTCCCGCACCCGCCGGGCCGGGCACCCGGGCGGGCGTCCGCGCACCCTCGTCGGGCGGCAGGCACGGGTGTGGCGTCGGCCGTCCCCCACGTCGAGGTGCTGGGCGCTCGCCGTGCGGCCCGGGTCCACCAGCCCGGGAGCGGCGTCGTCCGACGCAGCCGGGCCGGTGGCGTCGCAGGGGGCCTCGTGACGGAGACGACGGGTGAGGTGCCCCGCGGTGGCTCGACGACGTGACGTGGCGGACCGTGGACGTCGGCTGGGCCGACTACGACCTCTTCCACGGCCCCGCCGGGCTGGTGCTGGCCGGCGCCGCCCGCGCCGCGGACACCGCCGTGGTCGCCCCCGCGGCCCGGCACCTGGCGGGTGCGTGCGACGCCGCTCTCAGCGGGCTGCGTGCGGGCACGGACGTGGACCCGCGCAGCGCGTTCAACGTGGGGCGCGTCAACACCGGTGTGGGTCACGGCGCCGCCGGGGTCGCGTCCGCGCTGCGGCACGCGGCGGAGACCCTGGACGACGGGCAGCAGTACCTGCCCGCGCTGCGACGGGTGTGCGCGTGGCTGCTCGAGCAGGCGTACCTGACCGACGACGGGCTGGTCACCTGGCCGCCGGTCGGCCGCGACGGCGCCCCGGCGACCGGCCACGCGGACCGCCGGCAGGCCTGGTGCTACGGCACGCCCGGCGTGGCGTGGGCGCTTCTGGAGGCGGGGCGCGTGCTGCACGACCCGGACCTGCGCACCCTCGGCACGGAGGCGATGGCGTCGTTCTGCCGCGTCTTCGACCCGGACCTCCACCTGGAGGCGCACGGCAGCGCCGAGGGCCTGGCCGTCTGCCACGGCGCCGCGGGCACGCTCGCCGTCGCCGACGCCTTCGCCCGGCACGCGGACCTCGACGCGGCGGCCGTGCTGCGGGCGTCGCTGCTGGCGCACCTGGCCCGGCACGCGGACGACGTGCGGGCCGTGGCCGCGACGGACATGACGACGCTCACGGGGGCGTCCGGCGTGGTCGCGACGATGCTCGTCGCGCAGGGCGCGGCCCGCGACCACCTGCCGCAGCTCACCCTGCGGTGAGCGACGGCCGGGGTCGCCGCCCGGCTCAGTCCTCGCGCAGCACCAGGGTGTGCACGATCTTGTCGGAGAACGTCTGCCGCTTGGCGTCCCACAGCGGCCAGAGGTAGCCCAGCATGAAGAACGCGCGGTCGACGACGTGCACGACGTCGCGCAGCAGGGCCGTGCCGGTGCCGACGGGCATCGTCGTGCCCTCCTTGACCAGCCGCAGCCGCAGGAGCCGCTTGCCCACCGACTGCCCGGTGCGGCCCTGGCGCACACCCCGGTTCCACACCCACGCGAGGAACGTCAGCAGCAGCCCGCCCAGCACGAGCGGGCTCGTGCCGTCGGCGCTGCGCTGGAGCGCCAGCGGGTCGGCCGACCCCATCGCGAGCGTCACGTCGACGGCCACGGCCACGAGGTACGGCAGGGAGACGAGCAGGTCGTCGACGATGCTCGCGAGGACCCGCCAGCCCCAGTGCGCGAGGCGCGGCGGCCCCCACGGGGCGAGGTTCGCGGCACCGCCCCACGCGGCGGTGCTGGCGCTCGGGTAGGCCGCGCCCGGGCGCAGGCCGGCGCTCGGGTCGGCCGTCGACCACGTGCCGCCGGCAGCGCCGGAGGGCGGCGCGCCCCACCCGGGGGTCGGAGCGGGGAGCGCGGCGGGGACCGGCGGGGCGGACGGGTACGTCGGGGCCGCGACGGGGTACCCGGGGGCCGGGGGCAGGGGCCCGCCGGCCGCGACCAGACCCGCGTGCACCGGGGCCGGTGACGGGTGGGCCGGAGCGGGCTGGGGCGGGTAGGGGTGCACCTGCCCCGCCTGCGGGGCGCGGCCCGGGCCGGCGTGCACGGGCTGCCCGCCGGGGCCCGCGACGCCGGGCCGGGTCGGACGCACGGCACCGGGCTGACCGGCACCGGGCTGCAGGGCACCAGCAGCGACGCCGGGACGGACGGCACCGGGCTGGGCCGGGCCCGCGGGACGCACGGCACCGGGTGCGGCCGCGAAGGGACGGACCGCGGGCGCGGGACCCCCGCCGGGGTGCAGCGCAGCGGCCTGCTGCACGGTCGCCGGCGGCCCGGCCGTCGGCGCGGCGGCGTGCTGGTGCGGCGGCCCGACGGTCGGCGCGGCGGCGTGCTGCTGCGCCGGCACGGCGGGCCCGACGGGGACGGGCGCACCGGGCGCGGGTCGCAGGTGCTCGGTCCAGGCGCGCCCGTCGAACCACCGCTCGACACCGGGCGTCACGCCGTCGCCGTACCAGCCCGCGCGGGGGCCGTCGGAAGTCGTCATACGGACGACATCGGCACGAACCCCCGCGCGGATGAGCCGATCGCCCCGCCCGCGTGCCACCGGCGGTGACGGCCCGCACACTGGGCGTGGGCCCGCGGACCGCGGGCCGACGACCACGGGAGGTGCGGATCATGGGGCTCGACGATCTGGTGCACAAGGCCAAGGGCGCGCTCGCGGGGAACGAGGACAAGGCGAAGGACGCGCTCGACAAGGCGGCCGACGCGGTGAAGGCGCGCACGGACGACGGCACGGACGCGAAGGTCGACGACGTCGTCGCGAAGGCCAAGGACTTCCTCGACCAGCAGAAGCGCCCCTGAGGCCGCCGCGCCCCGGGCCCGCACCCTCGGCCCGGGGCGCGGTGCCCGTGGCCCGGGGCACGGCTGCGGGGCCTGCCGTGCGTCAGCCCGGCAGGTCGGCGGTCCGCCAGGCGTCGCGCTCGCGCCGGGCGTACGCGGCCAGGTCGGTGGCCTCGCGGCCGAGTGCCCGGCGGACCCCGTCGGTGACGGCCTCGCCGCGGCCGTCGAGCACCTCGGTGAACAGGTAGGCGAGCAGCGCGACGGCGTCGTCGGGCACGCCCTGGGCCCGCAGCCCGGCGGTGAACTCCTCGAGCGTGACGGGCACGAGCTCGACGGGCCGCCCGGCGGCGTCCGCGAGGACCGCCACGGCCTCGGCGAACGTGACCGCCCGCGGCCCGGTGAGCTCGTGCACGAGCCCGCGGTGCGCGTCGTCGGTGAGGGCGGCCACGGCGACGTCGGCGACGTCCTCGAGGTCGACGAACGGCTCGCGCACGTCGCCGACGGGCAGGACGACGCGCCCGGCGCGGACGTCGTCGAGGAGGAACGACTCGCTGAAGTTCTGGGCGAAGAACGCGCAGCGCACCACGGTGGCCCCGTCGAACGCCGCCCGGACGAGCCGCTCGGCACGCTGCGCCTCGGTCTCGCCGCGACCGGAGAGCAGCACGAGGCGGCCCACGTGCAGGTGCTGCGCGAGCGCGGCGAGGCGCTCGACGGTCTCGGGGGCGCCGGGCACGGCGAGGTCGGGGGCGTAGGCGACGTAGACGGCGCCGGCCCCGGCGAGCGCGGGCTCCCAGGTGGCGGTGTCGTCCCAGTCGAACCGGGTGGTGCCGGTGCGGGACGCGGCGCGCACGGGGACGGCGCGGGCGCGGAGGCGGTCGACGACGCGGCGGCCGGTCTTGCCGGTCGCGCCGATCACGGTGACGGGTCGCGGGGTGGGGTCGGTGGTCATGGTCGCTCCTGGGTGGTCCGGCTCGGGCGGGGTTCGCCGCCGGGTCCAGGCAACCGTGGTCCGGCGAGACGATCCATGGCCGTGGCGATCCCTGCCATACGCGATCGTCTCGTCGCCGACCGGGGTCGCGGCTAGGGTGGCCGGGTGGACGTCGTCTCCGGGCTGCTGGACGGGCCGCGCGCGCGGGACGCGTTCCTGCTGCGCAGCCACCTGCGCGCGCCGTGGGCGATGCGGGTGGAGGACGGGTCGCCGCTGACGGTGCTGCCCGTGGTGCGCGGCACCGCGTGGGTGGGGGCGGCGGACCGGCCGGACGACCCGGGCGTGCACCTGGGTGCCGGTGACGTGGTGCTGCTGCGCGGGCCGGGGCACTACGTCGTCGCGGACGGCCCGTCGACGCCGCCGCAGGTCGTGGTCGGCCCGGAGCCGGACGCGTGCCGCCCCGTGGGCGACGGGCCCTCGCCGATGCAGGTGCTGGGCGTGCGCGCGTGGGGCAACGACCCCGACGGCCCGACCGTGCTGGTCACGGGCACGTACCCGGTGCACGGGGCCGTGGGGCGGCGCGTGCTGCGGGCGCTGCCCGAGCGGCTGGTGCTGCGCCGCGACGAGGTCGACGGTGCGCTCGTCGACCTGTTCGCCCGCGAGGTGGTGCGTGACCTGCCCGGGCAGGAGTCGGTGCTGGACCGCCTGCTGGACCTGGTGCTGCTGCAGTGCCTGCGCAGCTGGATGGCGCGCCCCGGGGCGCCGGGCTGGTACCGCGCCGACGCCGACCCGGCGGTGGGTCGTGCGCTGCGGGCGCTGCACCACGCCCCGCAGCGTCCGTGGACCGTGCAGTCCCTGGCCCGCGAGGTCGGCCTGTCCCGGGCGGCGTTCGCGCGGCGCTTCACGGCCCTGGTGGGCGAGCCGCCGATGACGTACCTGACGGGCTGGCGCCTGGACCTCGCGGCGGACCTGCTGCTCGAGCCCGACGCGACGCTCGCGTCGGTGGCCCGGGCCGTGGGCTACGGGACGCCGTTCGCGCTGAGCGCGGCGTTCACGCGGGTGCGGGGCGTGAGCCCGGCGCAGCACCGCGCACGCGGCGACGGCTGGGGGCCGGCCGCCGCGCGCGGCACCGGCGGTCAGTCGAGCCGGGACCCCGCGCGCTCGGGCAGCGCGAGCGCACCGGCGGCGGCGATGACGAACACGGCCGCGAACACCCCGAACAGCAGCCCGGTGCCGCCGAGGTCCCGCAACGGCGGCACGGCCAGCGGCGCGACGATGGACGCGATCCGCCCCACCCCGGCCGCCCAGCCCGCGCCCGTGGTGCGCACGGCCGTCGGGTAGAGCTCGGGCGTCACGGCGTAGAGCGCGCCCCAAGCGCCGAGGTTGAAGAACGACAGCAGCAGGCCGGCGCCGATGATCTGCCCGTCGCCGGACGCGACGGCGAACAGCCCGGCGGCGACGGCGGAGCCCACGAGGAACGCGGCCAGCGTGCGCCGTCGTCCCCACGTCTCGACGAGGAAGGCTGCCGCGGCGTACCCGGGCAGCTGGCCCAGGGTGATGATCAGGGTGAACTCGAACGACCGGACGAGCGTGTGCCCGTCGGCGTGCAGGAGCGACGGCAGCCAGATGAACGCGCCGTAGTACGAGAAGTTCACGGTGAACCAGACGAGCCAGAGCGCGGCGGTGCTGCGCCGCGCCCCCGGTGCCCACAGCGCCGCGAGCCGGGCCCGGGCGGTCGTCGGCGCGTCGGCAGGGACGTCGGCGGGCGCGTCGACGGGCGGCGCTGCGTCCACGCGCGCGTCCCCGGCGGCCGCGTCGCGCACCTGGGCGCCCGTGCGCCCGTCGTGCCCGACGGCCCGCGAGCCCTCGAACGCGGCCACCACCTGCTCGGCCTCGTCGTGCCGGCCGCGCTGCTCGAGGAACCGCACGGACTCCGGCAGCCCGCGCCGCACGACCACGGCGTACAGCGCCGGCGCCGCGCCGAGCGCGAGCGCCCACCGCCACCCGTCGTCGCCCAGCGGCACGACGAGGTACCCGACGAGCGCGGCGAGGATCCAGCCCACGGCCCAGAACGACTCGAGGACGACGACGGCGCGCCCACGGATGCGCGGCGGCGCGAACTCGCTGACCAGCGTCGACGCCACGGGCAGCTCGGCGCCCAGGCCCAGCCCGACGACGAACCGCAGCACCAGCAGCACCGCGACCGACCCCGCGAGCGCGGACGCACCCGTCGCGAGCCCGTAGACCAGCAGGGTCAGCGCGAAGACCTGCCGGCGGCCCACGCGGTCGGCGAGCAGCCCGCCGAGGGTGGCGCCGACGGCCATGCCGAGGAACCCGGCGGACGCGACCCACGACAGCTCGGCGGCGGGGACGCGCCACACGACGACGAGCTGGGCGATGACGTAGGAGATGAGGCCGACGTCCATGGCGTCGAAGAGCCAGCCGACGCCGGAGCCCGTGAGCAGGCGCAGGTGCCGGCGGGTGACAGGCAGCGCGTCGAGGCGGTGCGTGCGGCTGGTCGCGGGCGCGGCGGGCTGCGGGTCGGTCACGGCGTGCTCCTCGTGCTCACGGGCTCGGTCGGTGCGCCGCCGCGGGTGCGCCGGGGCCGCACCGCCTCGTCGCACGCACGCATCGTGGCCCCCGCGGGGGCGGGGCACCACCCGACGAACGTCCTGCGGGGCACGTCCGGACGTCCGCCGGGCGCCCCGGGGACCGCCCCGCGGGGCCGCGTGGTCACGTGCGCGCAACCTGCCGGACACACCCGGCTCGTACGGTCGCGCGACCCGGGCATGGACACGGGCGGTCGAGCCGCGCGACGCTGTGCCCCGCACGACAGGTCTGGACGACGGATGCCCTGCACGACGACGAGGTGAGGAGGGCCGACGATGTTCGACCAGGTCGACCCGTTCATCGGCACGGAGGCGACGAGCCTGCCCGCGCCCTCGGGCCTCGCCGCGACGTGGTGGTGGCCCAAGCCGCAGGTCGGCAACACGCACCCGGGGGCCACGTACCCGTTCGGGATGGTGTCGGCGTGCGCGTACTCGGGGGCGTACCCCACGGGGTACGGGCGGTACGACCTGTCGACGGAGGGCCTGCCGCCGGTGCTGCACGACCGGCAGGTGGCCAGCGGGTTCACGCACTTCCAGCAGTCGGGCACGGGCGCGATCCGCAAGTACTACAACTACTTCCGGGTCACGCCGATGCTGCGGCCGCTGGACGACCTGGGGCAGACGTGGGACGTGCTGGAGGAGGAGGCGTCGCCCGGGTACTACGCGGCGACGCTGGGCTCGGGCATCCGCGCGGAGATCACGGTCGGCCCGAAGTCGGCGGTGCACCGGTACACGTTCCCCGCGCACCAGGACGCGCGCCTCGTCATCGACTTCTCGCTCGGCGGGCTCGACATCCCGTACGGGCGCACGGTGCCGCTGCGCGCGCACCTGGGGTCGGTGGCTCCGGGGGTCGCGGAGGGCGAGATCGTCGTCGAGGGTGCGCCGCTGGCGGTGCACGTGGAGTGCGACGCCCCGCACTGGCGGCAGATGCTCTGGTACGACCGTCGGCTCATGCCGGGCGGCACGCGCCTGGACTTCGACCGGATCCGGCCGACGACGCTGCGGCCGTTCGGGCTGATGTGGGCGGGGCCGACGGAGGCGGGGCAGACCGTCGAGCTGCGGTTCGGGTTCTCGCTGCGGGGCGTGGACCAGGCGCACGAGACGCTCGTCGCGGAGTGCGGGCCGGGGCCGGACACGTTCGACTCCCGCCGCCAGCGCACCGAGACGGTGTGGCGCCAGCACCTCGACAAGGTCGTCGTCGACACCCCGTCGTCGGAGAAGCGCACGGTCATGGCGACGGCGCTGTACCACTCGCTGATCAAGCCGTGCCTGGCGATGGACGAGTCGCCGTTCTGGCCCACGCCGGGGCCGTTCGCGTTCGACCTGTCGACGATGTGGGACATCTACCGCACGCACCTGCCGCTGATGACGGCGCTGGTGCCGGAGCGGTCGGTGGAGCTCGCGAACGCGCTGCTGCAGATCGCCGAGGAGGAGGGCAACTTCCCCATCGGGTACCGCATGGCGCGCGGCGCGGACCGGTTCTCCCGGCAGGGCTCGGCGCTGGCGCACACCTTCCTGGCGGACCTGTGCGCCCTCGGGCTGCCGGGCGTCGACTGGGACTGGGCGCTGGTGCACATGCACAACGACCTGCGGCGCACGTACGGCGAGGACTTCCTGCTGCGCGGCAAGGCGCACCCGATCAGCCACACCCTCGACATCGCGTTCGGGTACTGGTGCACAGCCGTCGTCGCGGGGCGGGTGGGCGACCGCACGCTGGTCGACCAGTTCGGGCCGCTGGCGGCGCGCTGGGTCAACGCGTACGCGTCGGACGGGCTGCTCGCGGACTCGACGTTCTACGAGGGCGGCAAGTGGAACTACTCGTTCCGGCTGATGCACGACATGGCCGCGCGCATCGCCCTCACCGGCGGCGACGGGCCGTTCGTCGACATGCTCGACCGGTTCTTCGGGTTCGGCGCCGACCCCGTCGTGCAGCCGGGCCTGGCGCCCGGGCTCGACGAGCTGACCGCCGGGTACGCCCTCGACCGGTTCGAGGGTCTGAACAACGAGCCCGACATGGAGGCCCCCTGGGCGTACATGTACGCCGGGCGGCCCGACCGGACCGCGCAGGTCGTCCACGACGTCGTCCAGCAGCAGTTCTCCACGGGCCGCGGCGGGCTTCCCGGCAACGACGACTCCGGCGGGTTGTCGTCCTGGTACGTGTGGGCCACCCTGGGTCTGTTCCCCGTCGCGGGGCAGAACACGTACCTCGTCAACGCACCGGCGTGGCGCGAGGCACGCATCGACGTCGGCGACCGCCCGCTGGCGATCGAGACCACCGGGTTCGTCGAGCCCGAGCCGGGCGGTCCCGCGCAGTACGTGCAGCAGGTCCACCTCGACGGCGAGCCCCTGGACCGGCCGTACCTCACCGGCGCCGAGCTGCACTCCGGCGGCCGTCTGCTCATCGCCCTCGGGCCGGAGCCGTCCCGCTGGGGCACCACGCACCGACCACCGAGCGCGCCCACGCCGCACGGCGCGGGGCGCCACACCTGATCCGCACGACCCCGCCGGTCACCGACCGGCCACCCCTCCCCCACGACCGACGCACCCGGAACCGCCCGGGAACCGCCGGCGTTGACCCCCCGACCGTGCGGCCCGTCGCCAGCACACCGACCGAGAGGACGAGGCCGTGACCACCACCGCCGCCCGCCCCGACCGCCGCCTCGTCATCGTGGTGCGCGCCGACCCCGTGATCTGCGGCCACTCCGGCGAGGCCCGCAACCTCGCCGAGGCCGCCCTGCACCGGGGCTTCGACGAGGTCCGCATCGTGACCTGGCCCGTCGACCGCCTCCAGCAGGCCGGGCTCCCCCTCAAGCCCCTCGACGGCGTCCTGCCGTACAGCGACGGCATCGTCGTCGAGCGCCCCGCCCCCGTCGGCGACTACAAGGTCCCCGACGGCCGCTGGCTCGCCGGCCTCACCGGGCGCCTCGTCGAGCTGTTCACCGACGGCGTCCCCACCGTCGCCCTGTCCCTGTACCTGTCCCCGCACGCCACGGCCGTCGCCGACGCCGTCCAGGTCGCCCGCCGCACCGGCCTGCCCGTCGACGTCATCACCGTCGCCGAGGCCGTCGGCTCCGACGTCACCAACGTCGTGCGCGCGTGCGTCGAGGAGGACCGGTTCGGTGCCGCCGCGCACGTCCTCGCGCACTACCTCTCGCACGACGTGTGCCTGGCCGTGTCCCGGTACACCCGCGACCTGATCATCAGCGAGTCCGAGGCGATCGACGCCAAGCACGGCACCCGGTTCGCCGACCAGTTCCGCGAGCGCGTCGAGATCTCGTACCCGGCGATCGACGTGGGCGACTACCTGGCCCGCGACGAGGACGCCACGGACGCGGCCCTGGCGGCCCGCGGCCTGACCCGCGGCGGTTACGTGCTGTTCCTGTCGCGTCTCGCGCACGCCAAGGGCGTGGACGACCTCATCGAGGGCTTCGTGCGCTCGGGCGCGCCGGCGGCCGGGCAGCGCCTGGTCGTGGCGGGCAACGGCCCGCAGGCCGACGAGCTGGCCGCGCTCGCGCAGGCCAGCGGCCACGGCGACCTCATCACGTTCCTGCACGACGTCCCCGACGACGAGAAGGGCCACCTGATGGCCGGCTGCACGGCGTTCGTGCTGCCGTCCAAGCCGCGCCCGGAGTTCGTCGAGACGTTCGGCATCGCGCTGGTCGAGAAGATGCTGTCCGGCGGCGGCCCCGTCATCACGACCGACACCGGCGGCATCGGCGAGGCCGTGGGCGACACCGCGACGATCGTGCCCGTGTCCGACCCGGACGCGATCGCCGCGGCCCTCGACGACGTCCTGGCGATGTCGGAGGAGGACCGCGCGGCGGCCGCGGACCGGGCCCGGGAGTACGCCCTGCAGTTCGACCGCGCCGTGGTGCTGGACAAGATCCTCGACCACGTCGCCGCCCTGGCCCCGACCCCGGCCCTCACGGCCTGACAGGCCGCGCCCGCGTCGCGGCGGCGGCCTCCCCCGGGCGACCGCCGCCGCGCCGCCGACGACCGGCAGGAGGCGCTATCGAGCGCCGCGCGGAACGGTGGCAAGGCCCAGGGCGTCCCAGTGCGCGCAGTGCGGGACCAGCCACCTGACGGCGACGTCCCGCACCTCCTCGGGCACATCCGTGAGCTCCACTCTCTCCAGCACCACGTTCGGGTCGACCATCTGGTGCACGATCAGCGCACGGACGAACTCCTGGTCCTTCTCCCGGTGCGCGAGGATCTTCGCGGCGCAGAGGTCGTCCGGGTCGAGGCACAGGCCGGTGGCGCCTTGCGTGCCCGGTCCGGTCACCGGGACCAGGCGGTCGACCCACCCGGGGGCCAGCCTGCTCGTCGTCCGCCCCACTCCCTGGATGTAGAAGCCGTGGGTCTGGTGGAAGTCCGAGAGCTCACCGATCGCGCCGTCGAGGACGTCCGCCAGGCTCTCCGCGTCGTCGTCGTGCATCGGGCACACGTCGACCTCGACCGAGGCGGTCGCCTCGTCGGGCAGCTCGTGCGCCTCCCACGTGCCCAGGATCGACTGCGACCCGACGACGATCACCCGGTCCTGCGCGAGGATCGTCGTCGAGGCGCGGATCGCGTGCTCCAGCTGGGTGCGGTTCACCGGCGGGCCCGGGCGATCGCCGTCATGCGTTCGTCCTGGGTCAGGACGCCGGCGAACGGGCTGACCTGACGCAGGTCGATCCCGTGCTCGTCCTGGGCGAGCGCCAGCTCCAGCACCGCCCGGGTCGAGGTCCGCAGCGCACGCTCCCACTCGTCGACCCAGCCTGCAGCCTGCGTACCGCGGACGTTCTCGCGCACCTTCGGCAGGTTCGCGAGGGCCTTCGCCCGCACCTCGGCCGGGTCACGGCGCATCTTGCGCGCCACGGCGCGGTGAAGCTCGAGGGACACCCGCTCCTCCCGCCGTGGCAGCACCGCCGCCGCGGTCGTGGCGCTGCTCGCGCGTCTGCGCGCGGTGCGCGTCGGGACCTCCGGGACGCGGAGGGGTGCCTCCAGCGCAGCGAGCACCGCGAGGGCGGTGCGCAACGTGGACCCCTGCCCGCCTTCGAGCCTTCTCACCGCCGTGACGCTGACGCCGGCCGCCTCGGCGAGGTCGCGCTGGTCGAGATCACGGCTCAGCCGCAGCTCTCGCACGCGCTCCCCGATCTCCCGCTCGTCCATGGATCGAGGCTACGCAACTATCGTCCGAAAATGAACGACACAGCAGGGAGCGCCCGGAAGGTTAAAGCGGTTCGACCTCCGGCATGCACAGCGGGCGCCTCCTGACGCTGGTCGGTGCAGCGGGCTGGAAGGATGCGCACGGTGACCGCCCGCGATCGGCCAGTGACAACCTCGCTCCCTGCCGTGCAGGACGTGGTGACGACGTGGACGGTCCGGTGATCGTCGGTGCGGTCGACGTCCACTACGACGATGCGGACGGGGCGACGGCGGCGCTGGTCGTCTGCACCGACCCGGCGCTCGCGACGGTTGCGTCCGAGCACGTCACCCGCATCGACCGCGTCGCACCGTACGAGCCGGGGGCGCTGTACCGGCGCGAGCTGCCCTGCATCGAGGCGGTCGTGGCGCTGGGCCCGCCGCTCGACCTCCTCGTCGTCGACGGCTACGCCACGCTCGACGCCGACGGGCGGCCGGGGCTCGGTGCGCGGGCCGCGCACGCGCTGGGGATCCCCGTCGTCGGCGTCGCCAAGACCCCGTTCCGCGCCGCGACGCACGCGGCCGAGGTCCGCCGCGGCGGCGCGACGCGACCGCTGTACGTGACGACGGCGGGCGGTTTCGACGTCGACGAGGCCGCACGTCTCGTGGCGGCGATGGCCGGGCCGTACCGGATCCCGACGGCGCTGGCGCGGGCGGACCACCTGGCCCGCGGGCGCGACGCCCCGCCGACGGTGCGCTGAGCCCCGCCAGGCGGGCGCCGACGCGCGTCGACCGGCGAGGTCGACACTGACGGGCAGCCGACCCCGGGACGTCGGGGCGCGTCGGGCTACCGGACGACCCGGACCTCCTGGGGCCAGCCGCACCCCTCGGCGACGCGGCCCGCCCACATCTTGGCCGTCTCCAGGTCGGGGACGTCGATGACGGTGATGCCGCCCAGGTACTCGGTCGTCTCGGTGTAGGGGCCGTCGGTGATCGTCACGGTGCCGCTGGTCGCGTCGGCGGTGAACGCGTCGGCCATGTTCTCGTCGAGGCCGCCGGCGAAGACCAGGACCCCGGCCTCCTCCATCTCGCGGACGACCGCGTTGCTGGGCTCGACGCGGCTCAGGAACCACTCGACGGGGTGGTCGCCGACCCACTGCTGCTGGAAGTAGATCGCGTACTGCGTCATGTCGCTCCTCCTGCCCGGGGCGCCCCGTGCGACCCGTCGTCACCCTGACGGTCGAGCCTGGCCGGAATCGACAAGCCGGTCGAGCCGACTCGCGGGGGCACCGACCAGAGGCGCGTCGCCGGCCCACGCGGCGGGACGACCGACCGGGCCGGTCCTGGCGGTCGGTGGTGCGCGGTCCTAGGGTCGGGGCAGCGGGCGCAGCGGTGCGCCGCGGCGCTGACCGGGGGGTCGTCGTGGGCGGGTGGTACGCCGAGCACGTCGCGGGGACGGGGCGCGCACCCGCGCTGTGGCTGCTGGTCGGGTTCGCGGTCGCGTTCGCGCTCACCCGGAGGGTGACGCGGCGCATCCGGGCGGCGCGTGAGCGGCCCGTCCCGCCGGGGGCGCCGCGGCGGCAGCTGCTGCGGGACGTGAGCATCGGCGGGGTGCACGTGCACCACCAGGTGTGGGGCATGGTGCTGCTGCTCGTCACGGGCATGCTGCAGTTCCGGTACGCGCCGGGCACGCCGTGGACGGAGGTGCTGGCGCTGCTGTTCGGCGTCGGCGCGGCGCTGGTGCTCGACGAGTTCGCGCTGCTGCTGCACGTCGACGACGTGTACTGGGCGGCCGAGGGGCAGCGGTCCGTGGACGCGGTGCTGCTGACGCTCGTCCTCGGCGGGGCGCTCCTGCTGGGCACGTCCCCGATCGGCGTGAGCCGCGACGACGCGTCGTCGGGGTGGGAGCTGACCGCGCTCGTGGTGACGCACGTGGGGTTCGCGCTGGTCTGCGCGGTGAAGGGCAAGCTGCCGACGGCGATGGTCGGGCTGGTCGTGCCCGTCGTGGCGACCGTCGGGGCGCTGCGCCTGGCCCGGCCGACCTCGCCGTGGGCGCGACGACGCTACGACGGGCGCCGGCTGGCCCGGGCCCGTGAGCGGTTCGACCGGTACGACGCACGCGTCGAGCGCGTGCGTGACCTCGTGGGAGGACGCCCGGCATGACCGACGCACCCGCAGCCCCGCAGCCCTGGCTGCTGCGGACCGTGCTGCCCGCCACGCAGCGGCGCACCGTCACCGAGCTGGCCGGCGAGCTCGACCTGGGCGCGCCCGACGCGCACGACAAGCGGTCGGCGTTCTGGACGATGCTCACGCTCGCGTCGGTCGTCGCGACGGCCGGCGTGCTGGGCGACTCCACGGCGACCGTCATCGGCGCCATGATCATCGCGCCGCTGTCGACGCCGATCATGGGGACCGCGCTCGGCGTCGCCACGGGGTCGCGGCGCACGACGTTCCGGTCGATGGGGTTTGCTGCACGTGCTCACGGCCCGCGTGCAGACGGCGGCCGACGCGTGGGTGCAGCAGGTGCCCGGAGCGGAGGTCGTGGGCGTCGACCTCGTCTCCGACGAGCTGCACGTGCAGGTGCGCACGCCCGACCCGGACCCGCCCGTGTCCACGCTGCTCGACGCGCTCGAGGGCCAGGTGCCCGCGGGCCTCGACGTCGTCGTGGTCACCGAGCAGGGCGAGCGCATCGAGGTCGGTACCACCCGTTGAGCAGGCCGTCAGGGCCCCGCCGACCGGGTCAGGCGGTGCGACGGCTGCGGGCGCGCAGCGCCCACCAGACGATCCCGCCGGCGAGCACGGGCACGCCGACGATCCCCAGGCCGATCGCCACGAACATGCCGAGGACGGTCCCGAAGATGTTCCGCAGGAACGGTGCGAAGTCCCGGTCGGGGGCGATGAGGACGTGCGCGTCGGCGACGCTCGCGGGCGGCACGGCGACGGTGTAGGTGCCGGTCTCGGGGGCGGTGAACGCACCGACGGTGTCGGCCGACCACTGCCCCACGGTCGAGCTCATGTCGACGCCGGGCGAGCCGTCGGCGGCCACGACCTCCCCGGACGGGGTCTGCAGGAGGACGTCCTCGTCGAGGGTCGCGTCGTCGGCGTCCGCGGGGACGACGAGGTGCACGGCGTACCGCTCGCCGGCCTCGAGCTCGACGGTCCCGGCGCCGGGCGCGTCGATCTCGGCGACCACGACGTCCCCGGCCTGCCCGTCGAGGCGCAGCACCCCGGACGACGCGGTGCCGACCAGCAGCACGGTCGTGGCGACGCCGGCGACGACCGCGCCGACCAGCAGGACCGCCCCGGCGACGGTCAGCCAGACGGGCCCGGCGAGCGAGGGCCGGCGCGCCGCCGGCGCCGGTGGGGTCTGGGGTCCGGGCGGCGGGGTCGGGGTCACGTCGCCACCGTAGTCCTGCCGGGGTCTACGGGAGGTCGGTGTGGCGCAGGACCGTGCGCTCGCCGTCGGGACCGGTGGCCCGCAGCGCGAAGGTCGCGTCGGCCACGTCGAGGTCGAGGGTCACGTGCTCGCCGCCAGCCGTCCAGCGCAGGGTCGCGCGGGTGCCGTCGACGTGCCACGCGTGCTCGCCGGCGAAGGCCGGGTGCGCGGCACGCAGGCGCAGCGCGGCGAGCTGGGCGCGCACGACGGGTCGGGCCAGGGCGGCGTCGACCTCGTCCGGGGTGTACCGGTGGCGGTTGACGTCGCGACCCACGCCGGTGGCGGCGAGCAGGTCCGTGTCGTTGCCGCCGGCCAGCAGGCCGACGTAGTAGACCTGCGGGACCCCGGGCACGAGGAGCTGCACGAGCCGCGCCAGCAGGTAGCGGCGGTCGTCGCGGCCGAGCGCGTCGTAGAAGGTGCAGTTGACCTGGTAGAGGTCGAGGTTCGACGCGGCGGCGCCGGTCGCCTGCCGCGACGTGCCGCCGGACGCGTCGTGGATCGCCTCGACGAGCGCGTCGATCTTCTCCGGGGCCAGGAGCCCGGGCTCGCCGGGGCGCAGGTCGGACGGGCCGACGTCGACGATCCCGATGCCGTCGTGCGTGTCGAGGACGGTCACGGCGTTGGTGGGACGGATCGCGAACCAGCCGGCGAGGGGGTCGAGGTCGGCGGCGGTCAGCGCGTGCAGCACCAGGGGCGGCAGCGCGAAGTCGTAGACGAGGTCGACGGACCGGGCGATGTCGATCTGCTGGGTGTGGTGCCCGTGCACCTCGACGAGCACCTGCGCGCCGCGGGCGTGCGCGAGCTCGACGATGCGCGCGGTGTACGCGTCGGTCGCGGGC
Source organism: Cellulomonas oligotrophica (assembly GCF_013409875.1). GTDB lineage: Bacteria > Actinomycetota > Actinomycetes > Actinomycetales > Cellulomonadaceae > Cellulomonas > Cellulomonas oligotrophica. The sequence continues at coordinate 2,642,809 of NZ_JACCBK010000001.1, read as the reverse complement.
GTCATGAAGCAGTCGGTGCCCGCCTCCTTGCCGGTGTACCCCACGGCGTCCAGGCGCAGCATGCGCACACCGCCGGACGTCAGGGCCTCGACCACGTCGGTGAGGTAGTCCCACGCCTGGGTGGTCCGCAGGTCGATGTCGACCTGGTCGGGCGTGAACGTGGTCCACACCAGCCGGCGCCGCCCGCCCAGGGTCATGACGGTGAACGGCAGGCCCGGCCGCGGACGGTAGATGCGCGCGAGGTCCTCCTCGGTCACGCCGTCGGGGAACACCGCGTCGAGCGTGAGGAACATCGGCGCGTGCGGGGACGCGTCGCCGCGCTCGCGCACGTCGAGGAACCGCTCGGAGTCCGCCGAGACGTGGTTGACGATGACGTCGGCCATGACCGTGCGGCCCGCGGCGAGCGCGCGCACGTCGTCCCAGGTGCCGAGGCGGGGGTCGACCTGCGTGTGGTCCTGCGGGTCGAAGCCGGCGTCGGCACCGTCGAACGGCGGGTAGAACGGCAGCACGTGCACGCCGTCGAACGCACCGGCGAGGGGGCCGTCGAGCAGGGCCCGCAGGCCGCGCAGGTCGCCGGCGAGACGGTCGGCGTAGGTGATCAGCTGAGGTCCGTGGTGGGTCACGGTGAGGGCTCCGTCGGGTCGTCGACCGGGGGTCGGGGCCGCGCCGCCCTCCCCGGGGGGTTGGGGAGGACGGCGTGGCGATCAGGAGGCCGGTGCGGTGCTGCGTCGCAGCAGCCGGTCCAGCCAGCGGGCGCGCGCGTGGCGCGCGTCGATCGAGAGGGCGGCGCCGGGCACGAGGCCGTCGAAGCCGTGGCAGCCGCCGGGCCACACGTGCAGCTCGGCGTCCCCGCCGTCGGCCCAGATGCGGGCCGCGTACTGCACGCACTCGTCGCGGAACGTCTCGGCGGAGCCGACGTCCACGTACGCGGGCGGCAGCCCGCCGAGGTGCCGGGCGCGCGCGGCCGAGGCGGTCGCCGGCGTGGCGGGGCCCCCGGCGGCGTCCCCGAGGTACGCGGCCCAGGCGGTCGCGTTCGCCGTGCGGTCCCAGGTGCCGACGCCGGCCATCTGGTGCCCCGACGCGGAGTCGTTGCGGTCGTCGAGCATCGGGCAGATCAGCAGCTGGCCCGCCAGGGTGGGCCAGCCGCGCTGCCGGGCCAGCAGCGTCACGGCCGCCGCGAGGCCGCCGCCGGCGCTGACGCCGGTGACGACGACGCGGGCCGGGTCGACCCCGAGCTCGTCGGCGTGCGCGACGAGCCAGCTCAGGGCGGCGTACGCGTCCTCCACGGCCGCGGGGTACGGGTGCTCGGGGGCGAGCCGGTAGTCGACGGACGCCACGGCGCACCCGGGGTGCAGGGCGGCGGCCGCCGCGACGTCGTCCGCGACCGTGCCGACCACGAGCCCGCCGCCGTGCAGGTGCAGCAGCACCGGCACGGGGCCGGACGTGCCGCGCGGGCTCAGCAGCGCGACGCGCACGCCGCCGCCGGGCCCGCGGGCCTCGTGCCAGGTCAGGTCGCGCTCGGCCGCGGCGGCGACCTCCGTCAGGTCCGGCGGGGTCGCCCGCGCCCGCAGGCCGGCGATCTCGTCGGGCGCGAGCGTCGTCACGACGTCCCCGGGGCGCGCGGCGAGGGCCGCGCCCACCTGGGGGTCGAACGGCGGGCGCGCCGTGGTGGTGCTGGTCGTCATCCCTTGAGCGCTCCCTGCATGAGCGCGGAGACGAACCGGCGCTGGAACACGAGGAAGACGATCAGCGTGGGCGTGAGGATGAGCAGCGACCCGGCGCACAGCAGCGGCACGTCGGTGCCCCACTGGCCCTGGAACGCACCCAGGGCGCCGGCCATCGTGCGCTTGGCCGGGTCGTCGACGAGCACGACCGCGAGCAGGAACTGGTTCCACGTCCACAGGAACAGCAGGATCCCGAGGGACGAGAGCGCCGGGACGGACAGCGGCACGTGGATGCGCGAGAAGAGCGCCCAGGTGCCGGCGCCGTCGATGCGCGCGGCCTCGGACAGCTCCTCGGGCATCGTCACGAAGTGCGCGCGCATCCACATGACCGCGAACGGCATGTACAGGCCGATGAGCGGCAGGATGATCGCCCACCGGGTGTTCAGCAGCCCCAGGTCACGCATCTGGTAGTACAGCGGGACGATGACGGCCTGGAACGGCAGCGTCAGGCCGAGCACGAACGTCAGGAAGATCGCGCGGTGCCCCGGCGGGCGCAGGTGCCCCAGCGAGAACCCCGCGAGGGTCGCGATGAGCAGCGCGACGGGCACGACGCCGATCTCGATGAGCAGGCTCGACCAGAGCAGCGCACCCATGTCCGCCGCGGTGAACGCGTCGACGAAGTTCGACCAGTAGGGCGTCTCCGGCCACTCCAGGCCCGACGGGTACGTGCCGGGCGCGTGCAGCGCGGTGACGAAGAGGCTGATGAACGGGACGATCGTCACGACCATGAGCACGACGAGCAGGACGCGGCTGAGCCACGTCTCGCGGGCGGAGACGATCACCGGTCACTCTCCCTCGTGAGGCGCTGGATCGGCAGGACGACGGCCAGGACCAGGGCCATGAAGACGACGGCCAGCGCGGACGCCTGCCCGACCTCCCGGCTGAAGAAGCCGAGGTAGTAGATCTCCAGGCCGGGCACCAGCGTGGAGTTGGCGGGCCCGCCCTGGGTGGAGATGTAGACGATGTCGAACGCGGCGAGCGCCGAGATCACGGTGACGGTGACGCAGACGCCGATCTCCTGCCGGACGCTGGGCAGCGTGATCGCGAAGAACTCGCGGACGGCGCCGGCGCCGTCGATGCGGGCGGCCTCGTAGAGCGACGGGTCGATCTTGGCCATGCCGGCGAGCAGCAGGAGCATGCACAGGCCGAGCGCGACCCAGGCGCCGATGACGCCGACCGCGGGCAGCGCCGTGCTCGTGTCGCCGAGCCAGGCGCGGGTGAGCGCGTCGAGCCCGATACCGCGCAGCAGCTCGTTGACCAGCCCGTCGGACGCGAGCAGCCAGGTCCACATGATGCCGGCGGCGACGAGCGGGATGACCTGCGGGAGGAACAGCACGGTGCGCGAGACCAGCGCGAGGCGGCTGGTGGCGAACTTGCGGATGGTCGCGGCCGTCAGCAGGCCGAGGAGGACCGGGACGAAGCTGAAGTAGACGATCAGCTCGAGCGCGTTGCCGATCGACCCGAGCATCTCCGGGTTGTCGACGAGCCGGCGGTAGTTCTCGACACCGACCCACGTGGACTCGGTGACGCCGTTCCAGTCGTAGAAGGAGTACTGCACCGTCAGCACCAGGGGGCGCAGCACGAACGCTGCGTACGCCACCGCCGCCGGGACCACGAGGCCGAGCGCGACCCAGCCCCGGCGCAGGCGCCGTGCCCGGAGGGCACGGCGCCTGGCCTCGGCGCTGGTCGACGACTGCTCGGAGACCTCGCGGCGACCGGTCGTGCCGGTCGTCCGCGTCTGCATCATCAGCCGCCGATCTCGCTCTCGTAGTCCGCCTGGACGGCCGCGAGCAGGCCCGCGGCGTCGATCTCGCCGGCGACGAGCTTCTGCAGGTTCGGGGTCCAGCTCTTGGCGTAGATCGCCCCGGTGGCGTTCGCGATGAACTCCATCGAGCCGTCGTCCTCGCCGATCGTGGCGCCCGCCGCGAGGGTCTGGGCGGTCACGGTGTCGTCGGCGACCTCGGGCAGGAACGCGTCGGCCGGGCCCATGGGGTGCGAGCCGCCGACCTCGACCGAGACGGTGCGGGCGGTCTCGTCCGTCGCGACCCAGTTGAGGAAGTACGCGGCGCACTCCGGGTTCTCGGCGTTGGCCGAGATGCCGTACGTCAGCGGCGCGGACATGGCACCGACCTCGCCGCCCTGCTCGACGGGCGGCACGAGGAAGAACCCGACGTTGCCCGCCATCTGGGTGTCGAGGTTCCCCGACTCCCAGTCGCCGTTGAAGATGAACAGGCTCTCGCCGCCGATGAACCGGCTCATCATCATCGAGTAGTCGAGGGAGTTGACGTCCTCGGCGAAGTAGCCGGCCTCGACCCACCGCTGCAGGTGCTCGGCGGCCTGGACGTTGGTCTCGGTGTCGATCGAGGCGCCGGGCTGCTGGTAGGTCCAGGCGTTGATCTCCGCGGGCTCGCCGTACGAGGCCATGAGGCCCTGCAGCGGGAAGGCCAGACCACCGGTGGCCCCGCCGTTGAACTGCGCGATGGGCGTGATGCCCGCGGCCTTGGCCTTCGCGAGCGCGTCGTCGAGCTCGGCCAGGGTCTCGGGGGCGGCCGTCATGCCGATCTCGGCCGCGAGCTCCTTGTTGTAGAAGACGCCGGTCATCGAGAAGTTCAGGCCCATCGCGTAGAGCGGGCCGCTGCCGCGACGCCCGTCCTCGTCGACGCGCATCTGCTCGAGCTGCGACGCGGGCCACTCGTCCCAGCCGAAGGCCTCGGCGGCGGCGTCCAGGTCGTAGAGCAGGCCGTCGGCGGCGAGCTCGGACACCTGGGGCAGGCGCATGAGGTCGGGCGGGTTGTCGGCCAGCACGCGGGGGGCGTTCTGCGTGATGACGGCGAACTGGTCCTCGCGCACGTCGAACGTGACGTTCGGGTGCTGGACCGTGAACTCGTCGAACAGCTCCTGGGCGAGCGGGAAGCCCGTCTCCACGTAGGCGCTGAGCGTGACGTCCTCGGTGCCGCAGGTCATGTCGCCCGTGGCCACGGCGTCGGCGGTGCCGTCGTCGGTCGTGCTCGCGCCAGGTGCGCTGCACGCGGTCACGGTGATGAGCCCCGCGAGGCACACGGACGCGGTCGCGACCGCGCGCCGGGACCTTCCAGTCGTTCGAGACACCGGTGTCTCCCTTTCGTCCGTCGGGGTTCCCCAGAGGGGGTGGGAACCCCGCGCTAAATCGACTTAGCATGAGGATGCTCGCCAGTGGACGGGGTGGCTGTCAAGGCGACGGGAGGTCACAGATGCATCACGCGCCGCCGACCCCTCGCCGGACCCGGACGACCGCCCGGGCCACACCCCGGCGAGCGCTCGCCGGGGCCGCCGGGCGTTCACCCGGGCCGCGGCACCCTAGGATCCGGACGACGGGAGGACCGACGTGAGCCGCAGACGCGTGACCCTGGCGGACGTCGCACGCACCGCGGCGGTGTCGTCGACGACGGCCTCGCTCGTGCTGTCCGGGCGCGGCGACGAGCTGCGGATCTCCCAGGCCGTGCAGGACCGCGTGCGCGCCGCGGCGGCCGAGCTGGGCTACCGGCCGAACGCCGTCTCGATCGGCCTGCGCAAGGGCACGACCCGCACCCTCGGGCTCGTCTCCGACACCGTCGCGACCTCCCCCATGGCCGGCGACATGATCAAGGGCGCCATCGAGGCCGCCCGCGACCACGGCTACATGCTGTTCATCGGCGAGACCGAGGGCGACCCGGCCACCGAGAGCGCGCTCATCGACGCGATGCAGGACCGTCAGGTCGACGGCATCGCGCTGACCTCGATGTTCACCCGCACCCGCACCGTCCCGGCGGCGCTGGAGCTCACGCCCACGGTGCTGCTCAACACCCTCGCCGACGGCCCCACGCGGGCGCCCGCGGTGATCCCCGACGAGCTCGAGGCCGGCCGCGGCGCCGCCCGCCTGCTCCTCGAGCACGGCCACCGCGAGGTCCACCTCATCGGCGCCGGCCCCCTGCCCGAGCACATGCCGCCCGACACCGTCGCGGGCGTCGAGCGCCTGGCCGGCATGCGGGAGGTGCTCGCCGAGGCGGGGCTGACCCCGGCCTCGGGACGGGTGTGCGACGCGTGGGTCCCGGCGCACGGGTTCACCGCGATGCAGGAGCTGCTCGCCGCGCCCGGCCCCGCCCCGCGCGCCGTCGTCTGCTTCAACGACTACCTGGCCTTCGGCGTCTACCAGGCGCTCGGCGAGGCCGGGCTGCGGGTGCCCGACGACGTCTCGGTCGTCTCGTTCGACAGCTACCCCATCGCCGAGTGGGTGCGCCCCGGCCTGACGACCTTCGAGATCCCCCACGAGCAGCTGGGGCGGCGCGCGGTCGAGCTCCTGCTGCACGAGATCCGCACCCCCCGCGGCAGCGAGCCGGCGGGCCCGGGCCCCGTGCACCGCATCCCCATGCCCCTGCGCGTCCGCGGCTCGGTCGCCCGTGCACCGGGCACGGGCGACTGAGCCGAGGCGTCAGTGCTCGGTGTGGCCCAGGTCGGGGGCGTCGACCAGGTGCAGGGCGCCGTCGGGGGCGCCGAGCAGCTCGAGCACGACGACGCGGTCGCCGCGGCCGGTGACCAGGGGCGCCGGCGCGTAGAGCGTGGTCTGCGGGCCCTTGGACCAGTACCGGCCCAACGACGTGCCGTTGACCCAGACGACGCCCTTGCCCCACCCGCGGGTGGAGACGAACAGGTCGGCGACGGGCAGGTCGGCCTCGTAGACGGTGAACGACGGGCCGGGCAGGGGCGCGTGCGTCGCGGGGGCGTCGGACGCCAGCCCGGGGGCTGCGGCGAGGGCGTCGACGTCCACCGGCAGCACCCGCCAGCCGGTCAGCGGCTCGCCACCGAGGGTCGCGGGTCCGATCAGCCCCTTGGGCTCGCCGATGCGGGGGCCGTAGTTGACGCGCCCCTGGTCCTCGACGAGCACGTCGAGGCGCGCGGACCCGGCGGGCAGCGTGATCGACGTGGCCCGCTCGGACCGGTCGACGACGCCGACCTGCCGACCGTCGAGGAAGACCTGCGCGCGGTCGCGCACCTCGCCGAACGCCAGCACGGCGGGGGCGTCGAGGTCCACGTGCGTGCGGTGGAGCACGAAGCCGTGCGCGGCGCCGACCTGGTCGTGCGTCGGCACGTCGTGCACGTCGACCCAGCCGTCGAGCCCGGCGACCGCGGTCCACAGGTCGACGGTGCGGCCCTGCGGCACGGTCAGCGCGGGCGCGGGCCGACGGGTGGGCGCGGTCTCGTCGGCCAGCGGCGTGTAGCGGCCGAGGACCTCGCGGAACGCGTCGTACTTGGCGGTCCGGGTGCCGTCCTCCGCGATCGGGGCGTCGTAGTCGTACGACGTGACGGTCGGCTGGTAGACGCCCTTGTCGTTGGCGCCGTTGGTGAACCCGGCGTTGGTGCCGCCGTGGACCATGTAGACGTTCACGGACCCGCCGGCGGCGAGCAGGGCGTCGAGGTCGGCGGCCGAGGCTGCGGCGTCGGTGGTGTGGTGGTGGGCGCCCCAGTGGTCGAACCACCCGCACCAGAACTCCATGCACATCAGCGGCCCGGTGGGCTGGTGGCGGCGCAGGATCTCCAGGCGCTCGGCGGTGCGCGAGCCGAAGGTGGCGGTGCGGTGCAGCTCGGGCAGCCCGCCGCGCTCGAGCATCGCGTCGTCGGCCTGGTCGCACGTCAGCAGCGGCACGTCGATGCCCTGGGCACGGTTGATCGCGACGAGGGCGCGCAGGTAGTCCTTGTCGTCGCCGTAGGCGCCGTACTCGTTCTCGACCTGCACGGCGATCACGGGCCCGCCGCGGGTGACCTGCCGCTCGGCGACGATCGGCAGCACGTGCTCGAGGTACTGCTGCACGGCCTTCATGTACGTCGGCTCGTTGCGGCGCACGCCCACGCCGGGCATGGCGAACAGCCACGCGGGGAACCCGCCGTTGTCCCACTCGGCGCAGATGTACGGGCCGGGGCGCACGATCGCGTGCATGCCCTCGGCGGCGACGAGGTCGAGGAACCGGCCGAGGTCGCGCGGCCCGGTGGTGTCGAACACGTCGGGCGTGGGCGCGTGCACGTTCCACGCGACGTACGTCTCGATGGTGTTCAGGCCCATGAGGCGCGCGGACCGGATGCGGTCGGCCCACAGGTCGGGGTGCACGCGGAAGTAGTGCAGCGCGCCCGAGAGGACCTGGTGCGGCTGACCGTCGAGCAGGAAGTCGTGCTCGCCGATCTCGAACGTCGGCATGGGTGCCTCCTGGGGGGGAGCGGGCGCGGGGAGGGTGCGGGAGCAGGACGCAGGCGGTGGCGCGGGGTGCGCCACCGCCTGCGTCGGGCCGGTCAGTCGACCGTGAAGCCCTGGTCGTTGCCGTAGGTGATCGAGGCGTCCTGCCAGTCGGCGAGGCCGTCGGTGATCGTCGTGCCGGAGACGTACGCCTGGCCGACCGTGTCGTTGAAGATCGAGTTGGCGTAGACCTGGAAGGGCAGGTACTGCCAGCCCTCGACGACGTCGGCCGCGGACTGCGCGAGGACCTCGTTGATCTTCTGGCCGCCGAAGTACTCCGACTCCTGGCTCAGGAACTCCTCGGACTCCAGGTCCGCGACGGTCGCGGGGAAGCCGCCGCCGTCGAGGCGGATCTGGACGCCGTCGCCGGCGGACGCGAACTCCAGGAAGTCGTACGCGAGGGCCTTGTTCTCGCTGGCCTCGGTGACGGACATCGCCGACCCGCCGTTCTCGGCGGTGTCCGACGCGCCCTCGGTCCACTGCGGCATGGGTGCGACGCGCCAGTCCCCGGCCGCGTCCGGCACGCCGGACTCGAAGTTGCCGGGCATCCAGGCGCCGATGGTCAGGGTGGCGATGGTGCCGTCGCCCAGGCCCTGGTACCACTCGTCGCTCCACGACGAGATGGGGGCGACGAGCTCCTCCTCGACGAGCTGCTGCCACGTGTCGGCGAACGCCGTCGAGCCCTCGTCGGTGAAGTCGATCGTCACGTCCGTGCCGTCGACCGTGTAGGGCTGGCCGCCGGCCTGCCAGATCATCGACGTGGTGAACCCGGCGTCGCCGGTGTCGTTCGTGATGTAGATGCTCGGGTCGGCCTCGTGCAGCGCGCGGGCGGCCTCGACGTACGCGTCCCACGTCTCGGGGACCTCGATGCCGTGCTCCTCGAACACGGTGGCGTTGTAGAACAGCGCCATCGGGCCGGAGTCGAGCGGCAGGCCGTAGATGCCCTCGCCCTGCTGGACGGCGCTCCACGGGCCGGGGGTGAACGTGCCGTCGAGCTCGGCGGCACCGAGCTCGCTGACGTCCGCGAGGGACTCGCCGATCGCGAACTGCGGCAGCGCGTAGTACTCGATCTGCGCGAGGTCGGGCACGCCCGAGCCGGCGGCGATCGCGTTCTGCAGGGCCGTGTACTGGTCGTTGCCGGTGCCGGCGTTGACGACCTCGATCGTCACGCCGTCGTTGGCCTCCATGTACGCCTCGGCGATGGGCTCGACCGTCGGGTCCCAGGCCCAGACGGTCAGCTCGCCGCCCTCCTCGGCGGCAGCCTCGGGGTCGGCGGTGCCGCCGCCGGAGCACGCGGTCAGCGTGAGGGCGAGCGCGCCGGCGACGGCTGCGCCGCGCAGCGCCGTGCGGCGCAGGGTGGTGCGGGTCGAGCGGGTCATCAGGTGTCCTCCAACGTCGTCGTACGGGAACCGGAGAGGGGTGGGACGGGGGGCGGGGCGGGGGCGCGGGGCCCTCACTCCTTGACGGAGCCGGCCGCGAGGCCGGACTGCCAGTACCGCTGCAGGAAGAGGAAGGCGATCACCAGCGGCACGATGGTCAGCACGGCGCCGGTGATGACGAGGTTGAAGATCGCCTCGCCGCCCGCGGTGGCGGCCTGCGCGTTCCACGCGTTGAGGCCGAGCGTCAGCGGGTACCAGTCGGGGTCCTTGAGCATGATCAGCGGCAGGAAGTAGTTGTTCCACGTCGCGACCATCGTGAAGAGCAGCACCGTGACGATGCCCGGCGCGAGCAGCGGCAGGCAGATCTGGGCGAAGGTGCGCGCCTCGTTGGCCCCGTCCATGCGGGCGGCCTCGAGCAGCTCGGTGGGGATCGCCTCGGCGGCGAACGTCCACATGAGGTAGAGCCCGAACGGCGAGATCAGCGACGGGATGATGACCGACCACGGGGTGTTGGTCAGGCCCATCTGGCTGAACATGAGGAACGTGGGCACGGCCAGCGCGGTGCCGGGCACGGCCACGGCGCCGATGACGGTGGCGAACACGCCCTTCTTGCCGGGGAAGTCGAACTTGGCCAGCCCGTACCCGCCGAGCACGGCCAGCGCGGTCGCGCCGCCGGCCCCGAGCACCACGTACAGCAGCGTGTTGGCGAACCAGCGCACGAAGATGCCGTCGTCGTAGGTGAGGGTCTGCCCGATGTTGCTGAACAGGGCGAACGAGTCGCCGAACCACAGGCCGAAGGACGAGAAGAGGTCGGCCTGCGTCTTGGTCGCGTTGACGAGCAGCCACGCCAGGGGCAGCAGCGAGTAGACGAGCACGATCCCGGTGAGCACCGTCAGCAGCGGGCTGCGGCGGGGTCGCTCGGCGGAGAAGCCGCGCGTGCGGCGCAGCCGCGGCACGGCGGACCGGCGGGGGGTCACGGTGGTGATGGTGGTCATCGCTCACGCCTCCTTGCGCATGCCGCGCAGCTGGACGACGTAGGCGATCACCATCGTGAGCAGGCCCATGATGATGGCCACGGTGGCCGAGTAGTTGTACTGCTGGCCGGAGAACGACAGCGAGTACGCGTACAGGTTCGGCGTGAAGTACGTGGTGATCGCGTTCGGCGCCAGCGCCTGCAGGATGCTGGGCTCGTTGAACAGCTGGAAGCTGCCGATGATGGAGAAGATGGTCGCGATGACGAGCGCGCCGCGGATCGCGGGGAGCTTGATCGCCCGGATCACGCGCCACTGCCCGGCGCCGTCGATCTGCGCCGCCTCGTACAGCGAGGTGGGGATCGTGCGCAGCGCGGAGTAGAAGATCAGCATGTTGTAGCCGACGAACTCCCAGGTCACGATGTTGCCGATCGCGGCGAGCACGAGGTCGGGCGCCAGCGGGTTGGGCAGCGCGACGCCGAGCGCGTCGTTGATGTTGCCGACCAGGCCGAACCGGGTGCCGTACATGAAGCCCCACATGAGCGTGGCGACGACCGCCGGCACGGCGTAGGGCAGGAAGATCGAGATGCGGAAGAAGTCCCGGCCGAACAACCGCCCGGAGTCCAGCGCCAGGGCCACCAGCAGGGCGATGCCGAGCATCACGGGCACCTGCACCAGGAGGAAGAGGCTGACCCGCCCGAGGGCCGCCCACAGCTGGGCGTCCCCGAACGCCCGGGCGTAGTTCTCGAGCCCCACGAAGGTCGTGCCGCCGATGAGCTGCGTGCGGAACACGCTCAGGTAGATCGAGTACGCGATCGGGGCGAGGAAGACGAGGGTGAAGACCGCCATGAAGGGGCCGACGAAGCCCCAGCCGGACCACGAGCGGCGGCGGGCGGGGCGCGGCGTCGGGCCGGCGGAGACGGCGGCCGCGGGCGGCACGGCGGTCTGGGTCACGGGCACTCCTTCGTGGCGCCGAGATGTTGACGTCACCATTGGCGGGTGCAGGAACGTTCGCACCCTGCCCCGGGGGCTGTCAATCCGGACGACGGCGCTCCAGGTCACAAGATGGTGACGTCACCATCCATCACGGCGACGCATGACGGGGATCGCCTGATGGTGACGTCGCCATGGCTATGCTGGGCCGCATGTCGCAGGGGACGCACGCGCGGGGCCGCACCGGCCCGTCCATCGCCGACGTGGCACGCCTGGCGGGCGTCTCGCAGCAGACCGTGTCCCGGGTGTCCACCGGCGCCACCAACGTGCGCGCCCAGACCCGCGAGCGCGTGCTCGCCGCCATGGACCAGCTCGGCTACAGCCCCAACCACGCGGCGCGCGCGCTGCGGTCGGGCTCGTTCGGCACGATCGGGCTGATCGCGCACCGGCTGACCCGCACCGGGGAGTCGCGCACGTTCGAGGGCGTGGTCGAGGCCGCCCGTCAGCACGGGTACACGGTCACGCTGGTCGACGTGCGCACGCCGTCGTCGTCGGACGTCTCGGACGCCGCGCGGCGGCTGGGCCACCAGGCCATCGACGGGCTGGTCGTCATCCGGGCGGAGGACGCGACGCCCGCGACGCTGGCGCTGCCGCCGCGGCTGCCCGTGGTGGTCTCGGACTCGCGGTTCATCGGGCACCACCCCGCGGTGGGCACCGACCAGGCGGAGGGTGCCGCGCTGGCGGTGCAGCACCTGCTGGACCTGGGTCACCCGACCGTGCACCACCTGGGCGGGCCCGAGGACTCGACGCCGGCGCGGGTGCGGGCCGACGCGTGGCGCACCCGCCTGCGGGCGGCGGGGCGTGCCGTGCCGGCCGTCGTGCACGGCGACTGGTCGGCGGCGTCCGGGTACGCGCACGGTGCGCGGCTGGCCCTCGACCCGGCCGTGACCGCGGTCTTCTGCGCCAACGACGAGATGGCGGCGGGCCTGGTCCGGGCGCTGCACGAGCACGGGCGGGACGTGCCGGGCGACGTCTCGGTGGTGGGCTTCGACGACATCCCCATGGCGGACTACCTCTGGCCGCCGCTGACCACGGTGCGGCAGGACTTCACGGCGATCGGGTCCGAGCTGGTGGAGCTGCTCATGCAGCAGATCCGTGAGCGCACCACGCTCAGCGGCCACCACGTCGTGGTGCCGACGACGCTGGTGGTGCGCGCGAGCACCGCACCGCCCCGCGTCGTCCGGTAACCGCTCCCCCGCGGGACCTGGGTCCCAGCCGTACGTCCGACCAGGTCATGGCACCCCGGGGAGCGGGTGAACCTGCTGGTCTCCTGCGTCACCCGGGGTCATGCTGGTGCGGTGGACGGTCATCGACGCCCGTCGGGACCGTCACGTACGGCGGGGTGACGGCTGGGGGGAACAGACCGGGTGGTCGAACGGATCAGCGCTTTCGACAGGCGCGCGGGCGGGGTGGCGGTGGCCGCCTGGTCGGTCGTGCTGCTCGTCCTGGTGTCCTTCGGGCTGACCGTCGCGACCGTCCAGGCGGGGGCACGGACGGACCAGGAGACGGCCGCGGCGCGCACGGTCGTGCGCGACGCCCGCGAGGTCCAGGCGGTCCTGCTCGACGCCGAGACGGGCCAGCGCGGCTACCTCATCACCCAGGACAGGAGCTTCCTGGAGCCCTACGCCACGGCCGACGCCCGGCTCGCGCAGGCGCTGGCGTCCCTGGAGGCGGCCTCCGACCAGCTCGGCGGTGTGCACCCCGGGCTGCTCGAGGTGCTGGCCCGCGTCAAGCTCGACCACCTGGAGACCGCGGTCGAGCTGACGAAGCGGGGGCGCGCGGACGACGCCGCCACGCTGGTCGCGTCGGGCGCGGGCAGGCGGGTGATGGACGACGTGCGGGACGAGGCGGCGCGGGTGATCGCCGACGCCGCGCAGATCGCCGACGCCGGTGCGACGCGGTCCGTGCGGCTGCGGGCGCTGGCCACCACGACGGGCGCGCTGTCGGTGCTGAGCGTCCTCGCCCTGGTGGTGCTGCTGCTACGGCACCAGACCCGCCTGGAGCGCGAGCAGGCGGCGGCCGAGCTGGAGGCCCGCGAGGCGGTGGGGCGCCTGGAGCGGCTGTCGACGCAGGACGCGCTGACGGGGCTGATGCTGCGGCGCCCGGCGGAGGAGGAGCTGGCCCGCGCGCTGGCGCGCAGCCGCCGCGACGGGACGGGGCTGGCGGTCGTGCTGTGCGACGTCGACCGGTTCACCGAGCTGAACTCGCGGCTGGGCAGCGGCGGCGGCGACGCGGTGCTGGTCGCCGCGGTGCAGGCGCTGACGGCGATGACGGGGGCGGCGGACCTGCTGGCCCGGGCGGGGCCGGACGAGATCCTGCTCGTCGTGGAGCCGGTGGCGTCGGTGGCCGACGCGGAGCAGATCGCGCGGCGGGTCGCGCAGGCCGTGGAGCTCGACGTCGAGGTCGACGGGCAGACGGTGGCGACGTCGGCGTCGGTGGGGCTGGTCGTGGTGGGCCTGGGGGTGGACCCGCCGGGCCCGGCGCCGGGCGTGCCCGCGACGACGGCGCAGGTGCTCTCGGCGGCGGACGAGGCGACGAACGGCGCCAAGCAGGCCGGCGGCCGGCGGGTGCACCTCTTCGATCCCGCGACCGACGTGGTGCGTGGCGCGCACTACCGGATCGTCGGCGAGCTCCGTCAGGCGCTGGAGGACCCGGCGGCCGGCGGGCTGTGGGTCGCCTACCAGCCGCTGGTGGACCTGGTGGACGACCAGGTGTTCGCGTTCGAGGCGCTGGTGCGCTGGGAGCACCCGGACCGCGGGCCGCTGCCGCCGGGGCAGTTCGTGCCGCACGTCGAGGCGTCGGAGCTGATCGTCGGGCTGGACCGGCACGTGCTGCGGACCGCGACGCACCAGGTGGCGCACTGGAACGCCGACCGGCGGCGTCGGGGTCTGCCGCCGCTGCGGGTGTCGGTGAACTGCGCGCCGCGCACGCTGGCCGACCCGGGCCTGGTGAGCACCGTCAAGGACGCCCTCGCCGAGTCGGGGCTGGCGCCGACGTCGCTGGTGCTGGAGATCACCGAGAGCGCGGTCGTGCAGGCCACGCGGGTGGTCGCGGACCGGCTGGCGACGCTCGTGGACCTGGGCGTGACGATCGCGCTCGACGACTTCGGCACCGGGTACTCGTCGTTGTCGTACCTGACGCACCTGCCGATCGGGATGATCAAGATCGACCGCTCGCTGGTGCAGGACCTCGGCTCGTCGGCGGCCGACGAGGCCGTGGTGTCGGCGATCTCGAGCCTGGCGCGGCGCCTGGGGCAGGTGGTGCTGGCCGAGGGCGTCGAGGACCAGACGCAGCTGGACCGGGCGATGGCGCTCGGGTGCCGGTTCGCGCAGGGGTACCACCTGGGCAGGCCGGCGCCGGCGCGCGAGCTGGCGCTGGTGGCAGTCCCGCTGGCCGTGCCCCACGTCCGCGCAGGCTGAGCGGCCGGGCCCCTCCCCACGCCGGGGTCCGGGGGTCTAGCGTCTGGCCATGCGGGTGGTGGCGGTCTTCAGCGTCAAGGGCGGGGTCGGCAAGACGACCGCTGCGGTGAACCTCGCCTACGAGGCGGCCGCGCACGGCGAGACCCTGCTGTGGGACCTCGACCCGCAGGGCGGCGCGACGTGGCTGCTCGACGTCAAGCCCAAGCTGCGCGGCGGCGCGCCCGCGCTCGTCACGGGCGGCACGCACCCCGTCGCGGGCGTCCGGCAGACGGCGTGGGAGACCCTCGACGTGCTCCCCGCGGACGGCACGTACCGGTCGCTGGACGTGGTGCTGGACGACGCCAAGCGGTCCCGCAGCCGCGTGCACCGCACGCTCACGTCCCTCAAGGGCACGTACCGCACGGTCGTGCTGGACTGCCCGGCCGGCTCGTCCCTCGTCGCGGCGAACGTGGTGCGGGCCGCCGACGTGGTGGTGGTGCCGCTGGTGCCGGGCCCGCTGACCCTGCGCAGCCTGGAGCAGGTGCGGCAGGTCGTGGCCGAGCGCGACCCGGCCCCGCCGGTCGTGGGGTTCCTCAGCATGGTCGACCGGCGTCGCGTGGCGCACCGGCAGGTGCTGGCGGACCTGCCCGAGGGCGTCGTCGACGTCGTCGTGCCCGCCGCCGCGGTGGTCGAGCGCATGGGCGCGGAGCGGCGCCCCCTGGCCGCGTTCGCGCCCGGCACCCCCGCGGCCCTGGCCTACCGCCGGCTGTGGAAGAAGGTCCGCGCGGCCGCCTGAGCCGCGCCCCTCACGCGGAGGGCAGGGTGAGGACCTCGACGCCGTCCTCGGTGATCGCGACGGTGTGCTCGCTGTGCGCGGTGCGGCAGCCGGTCGCGCTGCGCAGCGTCCAGCCGTCGTCGTCGGTGACGAGCTCGTCGGTGTCGGCCATGACCCACGGCTCGAGCGCCAGCAGCAGGCCCGGGCGCAGGCGGTACCCGCGGCCGGGGCGGCCGGTGTTGGGCACGTGCGGGTCCTGGTGCATGGTCGAGCCGATGCCGTGCCCGCCGAACTCGGTGTTGACCGGGTACCCCGCCGCGGTGAGCACCGTGCCGATGGCGTGCGAGACGTCCCCGAGGCGCACCCCGGGCCCCGCGGCGGCGATCCCCGCCGCCAGCGCCCGCTCGGTCGCCTCGATCAGCGCGACGCTCCCGGGCGGGCGGGTGTCGCCGACGACGAAGCTGATCGCGGAGTCGGCGGCGATGCCGTCCTGGAGCACCGCGATGTCGAGGGTCAGCAGGTCGCCGTCGGCGAGCCGGTAGCGGTGCGGCAGGCCGTGCAGCACGCCGTCGTTGACGGAGGTGCAGACGTGGTGGCCGAACGGGCCGCGGCCGAACGACGGCGCGTAGTCGACGTAGCAGGACTGCGCACCGGCGTCGGCGATCAGCTCGCGGGCCCACCGGTCGATGTCGAGCAGGTCCGTGCCGACGGTGGTGCGGGCCTTCAGCGTCTGGAGGATGTCGCCGACGAGGGCGCCGGTGACGCGGGCGCGGTCGAGCTCGGCGGAGGTGAGGATCTCGATCACGGGGCGACCTTCTCGGTGGTGCGGATCGTCGGGGGACGACGTCGATCCCGGTAAGACTATCCCGGTATCAGAATCCCGGGACTACGCTCGGGGCATGGTCCGGCTGCCGCTCACCCCCGCCGACGTCGCCCGCGGGCAGCGCCTGGGCGCCCTGCTGCGCCAGGCCCGCGGCACCCGCTCCATGCTCGACGTCGCCCTCGACGCCGGCGTCTCCCCCGAGACGCTCCGCAAGATCGAGTCGGGCCGCGTCGCGACCCCCGCGTTCCCCACCGTCGCCGCGATCGCCGGCATCCTCGGCCTGTCCCTCGACGCGGTCTGGGCGCAGATCACCGCCCCGGACACCGCCACGGACCGCACCCGCGAGCCCCTGGCCTCCTAGACCCGCCGCTCCAAGATCGACGGCATGGGCGAACGAGCATCTGAAAAAGTAGCCATACATCTGGTGGAGTAGATGCATGCCTCGTATGGTGGGTGCATGGACCTCAGCGATCCCATCAGTGCGGCGATCCCGTCCGTCGATGGCCAGGTGCTGCAGGTCCTCGCGCGAGCAGGACTCCCGCTGACCGGGCTGACGGTGGCCCAGCTCGCCGGCGCCTCGCCCGAGGGCGCGCGGAGAGTCCTGCGCCGACTGCACCGCCACGGACTCGTCACGTCACGTCCCGCCGGCGCTGCGATCTTGTACGAGGCGAACCGGCAGCACCTCCTGTGGCCGGGGATCGAACGGCTGGTCCGTGACGCCGACCAGGCCGTCTCCTCGATCAAGGAGCAGATCCGCACAGTTGTCGACGATGTGTGGGGGGCGCATCGTGGCGACCAGGTGACCGCCGCGCTCTTCGGGTCCGTCGCTCGGGGCGAGGCGGGACCGGACAGCGATGTCGACGTTCTGCTCATCGTCCCCGAGGGCGACGACGACGCGGTCGAGACGCTGGTCGCACTCGTGATCGACGCCGTCGAGGCGATGACGGGCAACGCCTGTCACGTCTACGCGGCCACCCGGCCGAGGTTCGACGAGCTCATCAGAGCCGACGACCCGATGGTCGGCTCCTGGGCGGCAGACGCTCAGGTCTTCCACGGCCCCGACTTCCGACGCCGACTGCGAGGTGCCACATGGGACGACGCGTGACGATGACCCGGGCTGATGTGAAGGCCCGGGCGCGCACGGCCCGGGAGTTCCATCAGGTCGCGCTCGAGCGTGTCGAGCTGGCCGGGCCAGGCCCATCGGAGGTCGCGCAGGTCGCAGCCTCGAACGCCGTTCACGCGGCGATCGCTGCCGCCGACGCCATCTGCGGCATCACGCTCGGGGAGCACGCGTCCGGGAGCGATCACCGGGAGGCCGTCAACCTGCTCCGCACCGTTCCCGGAGAGGGGACCCGGCTGGCCGCGAAGCTCCAGCGCCTCCTGTCGCGCAAGAGCAGCTTCACCTACGGCGGCTTCTGCACGCGGGACGAGGCCGAGCAGGCGACGAAGGATGCCGCTGCTCTCATCGACGAGCTGGACCGCCGCTCGCTCTGACGCGCTGGGCAGCGAACGGCGCGGTGATCAGACGGTCGCCACCCACAGGCCGTCGCGGGCGCGGGTCATCGCGACGTAGAGCTCGCGGCGGCGGTGCTCGCGGCGCTCGCGCGCGACGTCGTCCAGCCCGCCCGGGCTCCGGTCGAGCCACTCGGCGGCGACGTCGGCCAGCAGCACGTGCGCGAGCTCCAGGCCCTTGGCGTGCTTGACCGCGCCGACGCGCACGGCGTCGACGTCCGAGCCGTCGTGCTGCTCCAGCCGCACCACGTTCAGGCCCGCGCGGCGCAGCTGCTGCACGGCGTGGTCGGCGCCGGCGCGCGAGAGCGCCAGCACGCCGACCTGGCCGAGCGGCACGCCCGCCGTGACGAGCTCCTGCACGTGCCGGACCAGGCGCGCCGTGCGGTCCACCTCGTTCGCGCAGCGCACCCACACCGGCGACGGCCCCTGCCGCAGCACCGGGGCGTGCGCGTCCCCCGTCTGCTCGGTGCCGTCGACGTCGGGGAACGTCTCTCCCGCGACCAGCGTCGACGCGAGCTGCAGCACCTGCGCGGTGCTGCGGTGGTGCACGTCGAGCACGGTGGTGCGGGCACCGACGTCGATGCCCGCCTCGTCGAGCGCGAACCCGCCCGGGTACACGGTCTGCTGCCCGTCGCCGACGAGCGTCAGACCGTCCGGCGCGTCGCCCACGAGCCCGTGCAGCAGGCGCAGCGCGACGGTCGACAGGTCCTGCACCTCGTCCACCACCACGGCCGCGTACCGGCCCGGCTCCGGACGGGCCGCGAGCTCGGCCTGCGCGAGCGCCACCTGGTCGGCGAGGTCGTGCACGCCCCGGTCCGCCAGACCGCGCGCGTACGCCTCGTGCAGGTCCCACACCACGCGGCGGGTCGGGCCGTCGAGCTGGTGGCGCCGGCCGCGGCGCGGCAGCATCGCGTACTGCTCGAACCGGGTCAGGCCGCGGCCCTTGATGACGTGCGTGACCTCGTCGTGCCAGTAGACCTGGTCGTGGTCCTCGTCGTCGATGACGCTGCCCGCGCCGACCTGCCCCCACGCGGTGGTCCACGCGGCGGTGATGAGGGACGCGTCGATGCGGCACGCGACACCGCGCTCGGCCAGCACGCGCGCGGCGACCTCGTGGACGCCAGCGACCTCGACCGCGTCGGCGACGTCGGGCGCCAGCCGGGCCAGCAGGGGGCGCAGCGTCGCGGGGAGGGTGCGCGTGTACGTGGTCAGCAGGACCGCACCCTGCCGGGCGCGCGCCAGGTACGCGGCGCGGTGCAGCGCCACGACGGTCTTGCCGGTGCCGACGGCTCCGCGGATCCGCGACGGGCCGTTGCACGAGCGGCGGACGGCGTGCGCCTGCGCGGGGTCGAGCCAGGTCATCCACGGCTCGACGTCGACCGCCTCGGACGCGGCCGGTGCGACACCCGTCACGGGCGCCGGCGCCACCGGGGGCACGGAGCTCACGACCTCCGCGGCCGGCTCGGGACGCGGGCCGGGCAGCGCCGGGCCTGCCTCGGGGCGGGCGGTGCTCGCCAGCAGGTGGTCGCGCAGCGTGGCGGCCTGGGTGCCCGTCAGCCGGCGCCCCCGGGCCTCGACGACGCGGAGCACGTCGCGCTCGCCGACCACCCGGACGGGGCCGACGCGCTCGTCGACGCCCTCGCGCCCCACGACGACCGCGAGCGCCCGGACCTCGCCGGGCGCGAGCCCCAGCTCCGCCAGCTCGGCCTCGGTGCGGTAGGCGCGGTCGGCCAGCGAGAACAGCTCCTCGGTGACCTCGGGCGTCACCCCGTCGTCCCCGACCGGCCAGGTGGTCGTCGCGACGACGTGGACGCCGGCGGGCCCGACGACGGTCACGGCGGGCCGCGCGCGGCGCGAGCCGCCGGGCGCGTCGGGCACGACGTGGTGGCCCCGGGCGTCGAGCGGTGCGACGACGCGCAGCAGCCGCTCCCGGGCGGCGGCGCCGGCCCACGCCTGCACGGCGGCGGCGGCGCGGCTGCGGCGGTCGGTGGCGCGGGCGGCCGGTGCGGCCGGCGCCGGGTCGTCGGTGCCGGCGACCTCGGTGCCGGGCACGGTGACGGGCCGGGCGTCGACGGTGGTGGCGTCCGGTGCGGTGCTGTCCCCTGCGGGCATGTGGTGGTCCTCCCACCCCCCTATCGGCCACCACGCCCCACCCCTGACCCCACACCCCGAGGATTGTGCGCGGGTGGTCACGGATCGTGACCACCCGCGCACAATCCTCGAAGAAGTGGGTCAGGGGCCGGCCGGCGGGTCGACGTGGGGCGCGACGGACGGCGTGCTGGGCGGGGCGGCGTCCTCCGCGGCCGCGGCGGCCCGGCCGCGACGGCCGAGCGGGCCGGGGACCCCGCCGAACCGGGGGGCGGCGACCACGGCGGGGACCATGAGCAGCGCGGGCACGAGGAACGCGGGGCCGAGGCCCGTCGTCTCGGACAGCAGCCCCAGGACGACCGCGCCGAGGGTGGCGCCGACGTAGTTGAACAGGTTGATGCGCGCGACGACCTGGTCGAGGCGCTCGGGCGCGAGCTCGCCGGCGGCGGAGAACGCGAGCGGCACGAGCGAGCCGGTGCCGACACCGGTGAGGGCGAACCCGATCACCGCGACCGTCGGGCTGGGCACGAGGGCCACCAGCAGCAGCCCGACGACGCCGACGCTCGCGCACGCCGCGACCACCGCGGCCCGGCCGACGCGCCGGACCAGCGGGTCGCCGAGCAGGCGGGTCACGAGGACCGCGGCCTGGTAGGCGGCGTACCCGAGGGGCGCGACCGCCCCTGGTGCCACGAGCGTGTCGTGCAGGTAGACGGTGCTCCAGCTCGACACGGCGGAGTCCGCGACGAAGGCGATGGCGACCATGGCGCCGAACAGCCAGATGCCGGCACGCGGCAGCGGTGCTGCGGCGGGTGCGGCCGTGGGGGCGGCCCCGGGCTCCGCGGCGTCGGAGGTCGCGGCCGCCGCTGCGACGGGCGGCGTCTGGGCGGTGGTCAGCAGCGACGTGCGGGCGGCGAGCGCGACGCCCGCGGCGACCGCGGCGGCGACCAGCAGCGCCGTGATCGCCCCGCGCTCGGTGCCGAGCCGGGTCAGCCCGGACTGCGTGAGCGCGGCGACGATCGCCGCCGCGGTCAGGCACGCGAACAGCGTCGACATGATCGACCGTCCGACGGCCCGCTGGAGCGCGACGCCCTGCATGTTGCCCGCCGCGTCGACCATGCCGAGCCCGAGCGAGAACACCGTGAACGCGGCGACCAGGGGCGGCACGGACGTCGCGGTGGTCACCAGGCCGAGGCCGACGGCCTGGGCGAGCAGCCCCGCCACGAGCGCGAGGCGGCTCGCCCGCCGGGTCGCGATCCGCTCCGCCAGCACCGAGCCCGCGGCGGCGAGCAGCGCGCCCATGAGCAGGACCAGCGAGATCGTGGCGTCGTCGATGCCGGTGCGCAGCTTGAGCCCGGGCAGCGCGGTGACGACCGTCGCGTACCCGAATCCCTGCGCCGCGTACGAGGCGCCGACGGCCACGCGGGCGCGCACGGTCGCGACCCCGGGCGTCGTGGTGGTCGTGCTGGCGTCGGTCATCGCGGGAGAACCCCCTGGTGCGCGCGGGACGGGTGCCCTGCGGAGGCTACGGGCGGCGGCGCCCGTGCGGGAGGGGTTCGCAGGTCTCGTTACGTGCCGGACCCCTGACCAGGTCGGCCGTGACCTGCCGGACACGTGGCGCGCGCCCGGCCCGGTGACGCGCGTCTCGGGCCCGACCGCTCAGGCCCGGGCCCCCGGCGGCCGATGGCACGACCGGGAGGTGCCATGACCGAGCAGTGGTTCACGGCGATGCACCCGGTCCAGGACCGGGCACGGGAGGCCGCACGTCGGCACGCGCTGGAGTCGGGCGCGGTCGTCGACGCCTCCGTCGTGCGCCGCGGCGAGACGGAGCGGCACATCTGGTCGGCCCGCATGGACGACGAGCGCGGCGTCGACGCCGTCCTCGCCGGGCTGCGCGCCGACGGGTGGCTCACCGTCACCGGCGTCGCCTGGCCCGGGCGCCCCCTCGGGCTGCTGGACCGCGTGCTGGTCGGCCCCGGTGGCGTCGTCGTCCTCGAGGTCCACGGCACCGGCGCGACCCCGCGCCGCGCGTTCCGCCGCACCGGCCGCGCCCGCACACCCGACGCCCGCGAGCGCGCCGCCGCCGCGGCGGGCGCCATCAGCGCCGTGCTGGCACCCGCGCACCGCACCGCGGTGCGCGCCCTGGTGTGCCGCACCGAGCACCTCACCGACCCGGCCCTGCCGGACGGCACCGCCGCGAAGCCTGCCGGCACGCCGGTCGTGCACCGCGCACAGCTCGCCGACCACCTGCTGGCGCTGCCCGGCCGGCTCACCCCGGCCGAGGTCGAGGGGCTCGCCGCGCTGCTCGCGACCCGTCAGGGCGCGCAGGTGCCCGACGTCGTCACGACCGCGGCGTTCGCGCTGCCGGGCCCGTGGCAGCGCTGGCGGCTGGCCCGCCGCCGCGCGCGCACCGAGCGGCTGGCCTGGCGGCAGGAGCGCCGCGGCCCTCTCCCGGTCGTCCTCGGTCTCGCCGGAGCGGTGACCGTCGCGGCGGCACTCGTGGCGCCGCTGGTCGGCATCGCCGGCTGACCCGCCGGCACCCGGGCGGCCGTCGACCCCCCGCGCGTGGGTCCCAGCCCGGATACTTCGTGCCTGTGACCTCCCCCTCCGCACCGTCACCCGTCCGTCCCCCGGCCGCGTCGCGCGCGCTCGTCGTCGTGCTCGCCGTGCTCGGCCTGACCGCCTGCGACCCGGCGCTGGGCGCCACGACCACGGGGCAGGACCCCACCGGGGCCGCCGGCAGCGCGCTCGCCGCGGCCCGTGAGCTCACCGTCAAGGGCCGCGCCCCCATGACGGGGTACGACCGTGAGCTGTTCTCGTACGGCTCGGCCGACGTCGACGAGAACGGCTGCGACGCCCGCAACGACGTGCTCGCGCGCGACCTGGACGACGTGACGTACAAGGCCGGCACCCGGGACTGCGTGGTCGCCTCGGGCACCCTGCAGGACCCGTACTCCGGCGAGGAGATCGCCTTCACGCGGGGGCAGGCCACGTCGAGCGAGGTGCAGATCGACCACGTCGTCGCGCTGGCCGACGCGTGGCAGAAGGGCGCCCAGCAGTGGGACGAGGCGACCCGGGAGGCGTTCGGCAACGACCCGATGAACCTGCTCGCCGTCGACGGGCCGCTGAACAACGCCAAGGGCGCGGGCGACACGGCGACGTGGCTGCCGCCCAACCGCGCGGCCCGCTGCGGGTACGTCGCGCGGCAGGTCGCGGTGAAGCAGACGTACGACGTCTGGGTGACGTCGGCCGAGCGGGACGCGATGGTCGACGTGCTGAGCACGTGCCCGGACGAGCCGCTGCCGACGTCGGACGCGTCGTGGTGGCCGGAGGGTGCCGACGCCGGCACGACGGGGGACGACGTGCACTACGCGACGTGCGCCGACGCCCGCGAGGCGGGGGCGGCGCCGCTGCACGAGGGCGAGCCCGGCTACCGCGCCGAGATGGACGGTGACGGCGACGGCACCGCGTGCGAGTAGCCCGGCGGGCCCGGTCGCGGCGGGACGGCTCCGGCCGGCCCTGCTGCGGCCGGCCCTGCTGCGGCCGGGCGTTCAGCCGAGGAGACGGGCGATGACCCGCGCGGCGGCCCGCGGGGAGAGGCGCTCGGACCCGGTCAGGCGGCCCTCGAGCGCGGCGACGTTGAGCACCGAGATCACGGCGAGCGCGGTGTCGTAGTCGTCCTGCGTGGTGCCGGGCTCGGCGGCGTCGCCCTGCCGGGCGCGGCGCACCTCGGCGACCTGGTCGGCGAGCACCTCGTGCGAGCGCACGTGCAGCTCGGCGAGGTCGCTCGACGCGTCGGGGTGACGCAGGCCGTAGGCCAGGAACTCCAGCGACAGCAGGACCCGGGGGTCGTCCTGGGTGCCGCACAGCCAGTCGGCGACGGCGTCCTGGTCGACGCCGTCGACGCTGACGCCGGGGATCGTGGCGTCGGGGGCGTCGATGCTCAGGTCCAGCTGCTCGCGGGCCAGCGCGAGGAACACCTCCTCCTTGGACGCGAAGTGCGCGTACAGGGCGCCCTTGGTGTACCCGGCGGCGGCGGCGATGTCGCCGACGGACGCGCCCTCGTACCCCTTCTCGGCGATGACGCGGGCGGCCGCGGCGAGCAGGTCGGCGCGGGTGCGCTCGACCTTCGCGCGGCGCCGCTCGTCGGCGCGCGAGCCGCCGGTGGCGCGCGCGACGCCCTCGGACGCCTCGGCGAGGCCGCGCGACGCCTCGCGCAGGCTCGCGGCGATGGTCTCGGAGACCTCGGGGACGACCTGGCGGGCCTGCTCGCCGAGCAGGCGGGTGAGCTGGGCGGTCGCGTCCGCGAGCGCGCGGGTGGCGGCGCTGAGGGAGTCGTCGGTGTCGCGGGCCATGCGCCGAGCGTAGCCGAGCACCATACCGATCGGTACCCGGCGCGCGTACCGATCGGAACATCCTCTTGATACCTAGCGGTATGCGGCTCTACGGTCGGGCACGTACCGGTCGGAACTTCCAGGAGGTGGGACATGGGCACGGACGACGTGCTCACCGTCCGCGGGCTGCGCAAGCGGTACCGCGGGCGGCAGGGCGTGCAGGCCAACGACGGCATCGACCTCGACGTCGCCGCAGGTCAGGTGGTCGGGCTGCTCGGTCACAACGGAGCCGGCAAGTCCACGCTCGTGCACCAGGTGGTGGGCATCGTGCGGCCGGACTCCGGCAGCATCACGCTCGACGGCGTCGACGCCGTGGCCCGCCCCGACCTCGCGCGCCGCGCCGCGACCGTGCAGGCCCAGGCCAACGTGCCGATCACCGGCCTGACCCCCCGGCGCGCGATCGAGCTGGTCGGGCGGATCCGCCGCGGTGACCGCGCCGCCGTGCGACGCCGGACCGAGGAGCTGCTCGACGCGCTCGACCTGGGCCCCTGGGCGGACACCCCGGCCGAGAAGGTCTCCGGCGGCATCGCCCGCCTGACCGCCTTCGCCATGACCGCGGTGCGCCCCGGCCGCCTGGTGGTCCTCGACGAGCCCACCAACGACGTCGACCCCGTGCGGCGGCGCCTGCTGTGGCAGCAGATCCGGGGCCTGGCCGACGCCGGTCACGGCGTCCTGCTGGTCACGCACAACGTCCGCGAGGCCGAGCGGGTCGTCGACCACCTCGCGGTCCTCGACCGCGGCGTCGTCCTCGCGTCCGACACCCCCGCCGGCCTCACCGCGGCGCTGCG
Source organism: Cellulomonas oligotrophica (assembly GCF_013409875.1). Lineage (GTDB taxonomy): Bacteria > Actinomycetota > Actinomycetes > Actinomycetales > Cellulomonadaceae > Cellulomonas > Cellulomonas oligotrophica. The sequence continues at coordinate 2,617,726 of NZ_JACCBK010000001.1, read as the reverse complement.
CGGGTCGCTGACCGTCGAGGTCGACGTGGCGCCCGGCACCGCGCTGACCTGGCACCCCGCCGTGCAGGTCACCAGCACCGGCCGCCTGCGGGAGGCCGGCACCGTTCCCGCGGCCCGCGCCGCCGACGTCGTGGCGTGGGCGCAGGCCGAGGTCGAGGCCGGGCGGCTCGAGCGGTACGCGCTGACACCGGCGTCGCTCGAGGACGTCTACGTCGCGCTCGTCGGCGACGTGCGCCGCGCCGACCACCACGACCCCGCCGACCCGTCGCGACCCGCCCCGCAGGAGGACGCCGCATGAGCACCCTGACGCCCACCGCCGCTCCTGCGCGCACCGCCACGCACCGCCCGGGGTGGGACGCCGTGCAGCAGACGGGCCTGCTCGTGCAGTGGCAGCTGCGCCGGCAGGCCCAGTTCCTGCCGCTCATGGTCGTCGTGCAGGTGTTCCTCGCGGTCACCACCGTCATCGGGTACGGGCTGCTCGTCGGCGACCCCGACCCGCGCACGGCCCTGTACCTGGCCACCGGCGCACCGACCATCACGCTCGTGACCATCGGGCTGGTGGTGACCCCGCAGCTGCTGTCGCAGGCACGGGTCGAGGGCAGCCTGGACTGGATGCGCACCCTGCCCGTGCCGCGCAGCGCGTTCCTCGTCGCGGACCTGACGGTGTGGACGCTGCTCGCCCTGCCCGGCATGGTGCTGGGCGTCGTCACCGGCGCCCTGCGGTTCGACCTGACCCTGACGCCCGCGTGGTGGGTCGTCCCCGCGTCCGTGCTCGTCTCGCTGACCGCGGCCGCGGTGGGGTACGCCATGGCCTCGCTGCTGGCGCCGGCCCTGGCGCAGCTGCTCACGCAGGCGCTCGTGTTCGTCGTGCTGCTGTTCTCGCCGGTGTCCTACCCGGCCGAGCGCATGCCGGACTGGTTGGCGCAGGCCCACCAGTGGCTGCCGATCGAGCCGATGGCCCAGCTCGTGCGCGCCGGCCTCGCCCCCGAGGAGTTCACGATGCCGGGCCGGTCCCTCGTCGTGCTGCTCGTCTGGTGCGCCGCCTCGGTGACGGGCGCGACCCTGGCGCTGCGCCGCCGCGCCTGAGCACGGCGCCATCGCGGCCCGGGCCCGGCGGGGCGGCACCCTGCGCGCGAAAGTTCCCGATGCGGCGCGGGCCCGGGACGACCGCGAGGTCGTGCCGGGCCCGCGCCGGTGCCGCACCGGTCACGGGCTCCCGAAGGACTCGTACGTGGTGCCCTCGGCCATGACGTCGTAGAACGTGGCCTCGAACTCCCCCGTGCCGTCCGCCGGCAGCGAGTCCACGTAGCCCGTGGCCATCCCGACGACCGTGCCGTCGGGCGCCCGCGCCAGCACCACGACCCGCAGGTAGAGCACGCTCGGGTCGTCGGCGCCCGTCACGGTGACCGTGCCGGTCACGGTCGTGAAGATCTCGTCCGAGACGGCCGTCACGTCCGACACCTCGACCGTCGGCAGGTCGGTGGCGTGCTCCGCCTCGACGGGGTCGGGCGTCACGACCTCGAGGCGGTCGACCGGGGTGTCGCCGATCTCGTAGAGCACGCCCGTCAGCGCCGACCGGCCGGGCAGCACCGTCGAGTACGCGTCGTCGGTCGCGAGCACCGTGCCGTCAGCCGCGAGCGCCTGGATCTCGAAGGTCCCGTACGGGAAGGAGTGCTCGGGGTTCGGGTTGTCCACGACGACCGCGTACCACCACGACGTCTCGTCGTAGACCTCCTGGCCGAAGGCGACCTCGACGACCTCGACCGGGTCGGCGGGCGGCCCGTCCGGGGTCGGGTCGGTGAGCCCGGGGTAGTCGTACGGGTCGACGTCGGAGCCGGCACCCGTCCAGCCCTCGGTGAAGCCGTCGACGAAGTCCTGGCGGATCCCGGCGTAGGCCACGTGCGTCACGCCGACCACGAGCAGCGCGACCAGCGAGACCGCGAGCGCGGCGATCGCGACGCCCTTGCCGCCGCGCGTGCCGCGCACGGCACCGACGAGCGCGGGGATGCCGAGGCCGAGGGCCACGAGGGCCAGCAGGGCGCCGACGTACTGCAGGAACGGGATCCACGCGGGCAGCAGGCCGAGCACCGCCAGGACCAGCGCGGTGATCGCCAGCCCGGCGCGCGGGCCGGACCGCGGGGCCGGGGCGCCGGCGTACCCGGGCGGCGGGGCCCCGTAGGGGCCTGCGGGCGGAGCTCCGTAGGGGCCCGCGGGCGGTGCCGCGTACGGGCCCGCGGGGGCGCCGGCGGCCGGGGTGCCGTACGGCGCCGGCACGGGCGGGACCCCGGCGACGGCCGGAGGAAGGAACCCGCCGGGCGGGCTGGGGGGCGTCGGCTGCTCGGAGCCGGACGGCGGCACGGGGCCGGACGGGGCTGCGACGGGCTCGGGCGGCGGGGCGGGTGCCGCGGCCGGCGGGCCGTACGGCGAGGGCATCGAGTAGAGGCCCGGGGTGCCGAAGGGCGGAGGTGCCGCGGGACCGTCGTCCGCCGTCCCCGGGGGCGGCGGCGGGACCGCCGGGGCCGGGGGCTGCTCGGGCGAGCCCGGCTCAGGGGTGCTCACGGACGGGGCTCCTCACGCTGGGGGTGCCGCGGCGACGCGCCTGCGGCCCGCACAGGGTGCCAGCCGCGGACGGCCCGGCACCGCCGCCGTCCACAGGACCCGGCCGCACCGGGCGGCGTGTCGGTGCCGACACGCCGCCCGGTCACCCGAACGTGCGTCCAGGTCCCCCGCCGCGTCACGCGGTCGCGTGACGCGCACGGGCTCAGCCCGTCGTGCGGTCGCGCGAGAGCCGCTCCTCGGGGTCGGCGCACCGCTGCGCGGGCACGCCCCGTCCCTCCTCCGCGGGCACGTCCCAGCGCGGGTCGGCCGGGTCGTCGTCCCACGGCGTCGCACCGGGGTCGGCACGCACCGCGTCGACGTCGGGCACCACCGTGTCGAGCACGGCCGAGCCCTGCGCGGGGCCCTCGAGGACGAACGTCTCCGGGGTGTCCCCGCCGGTGACGGGCGCGAGGTCGAGCTTCTTCTGCGCGCGCACGTACGCGGGCACCAGCAGCACCACCGCGCCGATCCACGCCAGCGGGTTGCCCCAGACCACGCCGTCGTAGCCGTACGCGGCGCCGAGCACCACGGCGGCGCCGACGCGGCACACCAGCTCGACCACGCCCGTCGCGGTCGGCACCACCGTGTGCCCGAGGCCCTGCAGGGCGCCGCGCAGCACGAACAGCACGCCGAGCACCACGTACAGGGCGCCGTTGACGAGCAGGAAGTGCGCGGCCATCGCGACCACGCGCTCCTCCCCCGGCCCCACGAACGCCGAGACGATGGGCGCGCCGGCGGCGACGAGCACGGCCCCGAGCAGCACCGAGCCGCCCACGGCGATCCACGAGGCCTGCACCACACCGGCCCGGATGCGGTCCGGGCGCCCGCCGCCGTGGTTCTGCGCGACGAACATCGACACCGCCAGGCCGAGGGACGCGAGCAGCGCGACCGCGAGCCCGTCGACGCGCGCCGCCGTGGTGTAGGCCGCGACGGCGTCGGAGCCGAGCTCGTTGAGCCGCACCTGCACGGCCAGCGTGCCGATCGCGATGATCGACGCCTGGAACCCCATCGGCAGGCCCAGGTGCAGGTGGCGGCCCAGGTCGGCGCGCGCGGCCCGCCAGTCGGCGCGGCGCACGTGCAGCACCGGCACGCGCCGGCGCACGTACTCCAGGCACAGCACCACGGAGACCGCCTGGGACACGATCGTCGCGAGCGCGGCCCCGGCCACGCCCATGCCGAGCCACGGCACGGCGACCACGACGAGGACGACGTTGAGCACGCACGCGAGCGTGAGGAAGATCAGCGGCGTGCGGGAGTCGCCGATCGCGCGGACGATCGCGGACAGGTAGTTGAAGAACATGATCGCGCTGGCGCCGAGGAAGCTGACCACCGCGAACGTCGTGGCCATGGGCAGCAGCTCGGCCGGGGTCTGCAGCGCGCGCAGCGCGGGCCCGGCGAGCAGCGGCGCCCCCACGGTCAGCACGACGCTCGTCGCGGCCGTGAGCATCGTGCCCGCGGCCACCGAGCGGCGGACCCCGTCGAGGTCGCCCGCACCGAAGGCCTGCGCCGTCGGGATGGCGAAGCCCGAGGTCATGCCCCACGCGAAGCCGAGCAGGAGGAACAGCAGGGACCCCGTCGCACCGACCGCCGCGAGAGCGTCGACGCCGAGGACGCGGCCGACGACGATCGCGTCGGCGACGTGGTAGAGCTGCTGGACGACGTTGCCGACGAGCAGGGGGACGGCGAAGAGCAGGATGACGTGCCAGGGGCGACCGGCGGTGAGGACCTTGGGCATGACGAGGGTCTCCGGAATCGGAGGGACGGGGCTGGGGGTGTCGCGGTGGCCGGTCGTGCCGGTCGCGGCTCCTGACGATCGTATCGATACGACACGGGGCGGAGTGAAGTCCTTTCCGCCGGTCGACGGATGCCCAGTGCGTCACACCCGACGCGTCCCACGGCGTGCCGCACCGGTCGCGGCGCAGGCCCCGGCCGGGCCGCCGGGCTCGGACGGGTGATGTGCGCGGGGCACGCGTGTGATCACCCGCCCCCGATCCTCCAGCCGCCGGGGTCGTCGGCCGATCCCCGAGGCATGGTCATGCGGGAGACGGACGGCACCGACGGGCGCGCACCCCGGCACGCCCGCACCCCTGAGCCCGAGACCGGCCCGGCGGCCGGCCCCCTCACCGCGTCGGGCCCCGCCCCGTCCGCGTCGACGGGCGACCCCCGCCCCTCCGGCACGCTCCCCACCCCCGGCGGCGCGCCGGACGACGACGCGTCGCAGCTCGTGGCCCGCACCCTCGACACCCTTGCCGACGACGGCTGGACGCTGCTGCACGACCTCCCGTGGCCCGACCGGCCCCACGCCGTCGTCGACCACGTCGCCGTCGGCCCCGCGGGCATCGTCGTCGTCGCGTCGCGGCACGGCACCATGACCTCCCGCCTGCTGCGCGAGAGCGGCTACGGGCGGTCCGCCGCCGTCGAACGCGTCGCGCAGGCCGCCGCCGCGATCACCGCGACCCTGCCGCCCCGGCACCGCTCCGCCGTACGCGCCGTGCTCTGCGCACCCACCGGCCCGATCCCCGTGGTCATCAACGGCGTCCCCGTCGTGGCCCCGCACCGCCTGCCCGAGCTGCTGCACGTGCTGCCGCCGCGCCTGTCCCAGTTCGGCGTGCGCGACGCGCTGCGCGTGGTCCGCACCGCGTCGTCGTCAGGCGGCCGGCGGCCGTGGTGGTCGCTGGGCCGGGAGACGGCCGACGAGGCCGACGGCACGGACCAGCCGGGCGGCGACGCGACCGCCTGACCGGCCCGGGACGCGCTCACGCGCACTGGCCCGATCGCGTGCCGAGGACCACCACGTCCCCGAGCGTCGGCGGGGCCGCGTTGCCGGTGCACCCGAGGTGGTACCCGACCCGCAGCGCGTCCAGCACGACCGGCGGCCCGGTGCCGTCCAGCACGCGCACCGTCCCCGCCACGCGCACCGGGTTGACCGTCGGCCCGCCCGCGCAGGAGCCGTTCAGCGCCCGCCCGCCCAGCCGCAGCGCCTCCGGCTCGCCCCGGACGCCGACCAGCTCCACGTCGGTGCCCACGGACGACGCGCAGACCTCGCCCCCGCGCACGTCGACGAGGCGCACGCCGCCGGCGAACGTGGACGCCACGAACGACGGCCGGCCGTGGCGCAGCTGCACCCAGCCACCCACCCACGTGCCCCGCAGGTGTGCGGTCGCCGTGTCCTCGCCGTCGGTCGCGACGAGGTCGACCCCGCCGAACAGGCGCGAGCGCCAGACCCCGAAGGACGCGATCTGCCCGTGCACGTCGCCGCGCACCGTGGAGTCCTCGACCGCGACGGTGCCCGGCCCGTCCATCCGCACGTCACCGGCGACCTCGACCTGCCGCAGCACGACGAGCCCGCTGCGCGCGAGGACGACGTCGCCGCCCACGCGCGCGTCCTCGACCTGCAACCAGCTCACCGACGGGGCCACGTGCACGTCGCCGTCGACCCGGAGCCCGGCGAGGGTCACGTCCTCGACGCCCGTGAGCACGTGCACGTCGCCGCGCACGACCAGCCCGGGCGCGACGCACCCCTGGGCGACGACGACGTCCCCCGGGGCGGGCGAGACCGGGGTGACGCCCTGCTCGCAGACCTGCGTGGGCGCGGCCGACGCGGCACCCGGGCCCGCCGCGACGAGCAGCAGGGCCAGGACGACGCCCGCCGCGCGACGGGCGCCCCGCACGCTCATGCGCACTGCCCCGACCGGGCGCCCCGCACGACGGTGCGCACCACCGTCGGCGGCGGTGCGGAGCCCTCGCACACCAGGTCGCCCGCGACGACCAGCTCGGCGACCGTGACCGGTGCCGCGTTCTCCAGCAGCCGCACCGAGCCGCCGACCGTGGCGGGGGTCCGCGCCGGACCGGGCACGCACCGGCCCAGGTGCACCGGGCCGCCCAGCCGCACCGGCCCCTGGGCCCGCTGGACGAGGACGGACGCGCCCGTGCGGGTGCCGCACACCTCCACTAGCAGCGGGCGGGTGAGGGTGGTCCCCTGCGCGAGGGTCGACCCGAGGAGCCGCGGCTGCCCGCCCACCAGGGAGACCCAGCCGCCGAACCACGACCCCCGCAGCCAGAGGTCGGCCGACGGTGCGCGCGTGGGGGCGTCGAGCCGCACCGGCCCGTGCACCACCGACCGCACGACCCACAGCGCGCGCCCCACCGTCCCGCGCAGCTCGCCGTCGAGCGTCACGCGCTCCAGGTAGGCGTTGCCGGGGGCGTCGAGCGTGACGTCGGCCCCGACCTGCGCCCCCACCACCGAGACGTCGGTGGTGCGCCCCAGGTGCACGGACCCGCCGACCGCGACGTCCTGCAGCGCCGCCCACCCGACGCCCGGCGCCACGCGGACGTCGCCGTCCACGCGGGTGCCGACGGCCTCGCACCCGGCACCGAGCAGGAGGTCGCCGGCGACGACCGGCGGGGGCGGCGCGCCTGCGGAGCACACGACGTCGGGGCCCGCCGCCCGGGGCGGACCCGCCGTCGCCGGCCCCGCGCCGAGGAGCACGACCGCCACCGCCGCTGCACACACGGCAGCCCGGTGCCGTGCCCTCGTCGTCGCCCTCCGTCGCACGTCGCCCCCCTGCGTCGCGTCCGTCGCGGTCCATCGTCACGCGTCGACGACGACGCCGCGACAAGGACGGGCGACCTGGTCGGGCAGGGACAGCGTCAGGGAGTTCGCTCGCCGGGGGCCGTCACGCGCATGAGCCGCACGCTGTCGGGCAGCGCGTCGGCGTCACCGGGCGCAGGCCAGGGCAGGGCCTTGGACGGCCAGCGCGAGGACCGGTAGTCCGCGATCACCGCGTCGTACGCCTGCACCGCACCCAGCGCGTCCTCCGTGAACGCGTGGCCCAGGCGCACCTCGTCCCAGTACTCCTGCCACGACGAGAACAGCGTGAACGCGACGTCGCCGGCGCGCTCCACGTGCGCCCACGCCTGCTCCTCCGTGAGGTACCCCGCCATCCACGCGAGGCGCGCGAATGCGACGGTGAGCATGACGTCCTTGGCCCACAGCAGCCGGGCGGGCACGTCCGGCTCCGCCGGCACGCCGCGGGCCGCGACCTCCTCGCGCGTGAGCCCCGTCAGCGCGCTGACCCGCGTGAGGACCTCGTCCCGGCTGGGCCCGCCGAGGGCGTCGACGAACGGCAGGCTGACGCTGCGGTCGAGGAACGCCCGGCCCAGGGCGTCGAGCACCGCGTCCGTGCCGGCGACCTTGTGGTCGCGGTCCATGGCACCGCGCAGGACGGCCGTGCGGTGCAGCGGCAGCGTCAGGTACGGGCCGCGGCCGCGCGACGGGTCAGGCGCACGCCCGGCCAGGCGCACCTCGCACGGCCAGTGCTCCAGCGAGTGGTTCCACGCGCCGATCTGGTAGTCCGCGAGCGCGTCGAGGGCCAGGAGCTGCTGCTGGCGCAGCGTCAGGGGCGGGACCCGGCCGGCGCGCAGGTAGTGCTGCTGCTCGCGCCGCGGCAGCGACCAGTCGGCGACGCCCGCGACCGTGCGCACGGCCGCCGCGAGCAGCGCCACGAGCACGAGCGCGGCCAGCAGGAACCCGGGGTCGGCGAGCCCGTCGGGCGCGACGAGCGGCAGCACCCACGGCTCGGCGACGAGCGCCGCGAGCACGAGCAGCACCGCGACGACGACGGCGCCGAGCGTGCGCGCCCGGTCGGCGGGCGTGCCGCGGCGGGCCTCGCGCACGCGCCGTCCGCTGCCCGGGTGCACGCCCACGGGGAAGGCACGGTCCCCGGGGTGGTTCTGCAGCAGCACGCGGCGATCGTAGTCACCGGCACACCCGGCCCCTCGTCGGCGGTGTTGTCTACGGCAATGAATTGTTCACTGTTACAGTGAACAATATGCCAGAGCGAACAGACGATCCTCGGGACGCGGTCCTCCGCGTGCTCGCCGAGTCGCTGCCGCAGGACGCGGAGGCAGGCGTCGACGGCACGGACGTCACGGTCACGTCCCACGGTCGGACCACGCGCCTCGCGCCCGTGTGGGCGGGTGCCGGATTCCCCCGCGACGTGCGGAACGCGCTGCGCACGGCCGACCCCACGGCCGGTGCCGTCATCGTCGTCGTGGCCCGCAGGCTGTCGCCCGGCGCCCGGCGCGACCTGCAGGCAGCGGGCGTCGCGTGGGTCCAGACCGACGGCAGCGCACGCCTGTCGACACCGTCCGGGCTCGTGGTCGCACGCGACCTCCCGCCGACGCCGCAGGCCCGACCGGCGCAGGCAGGCTGGACGACCGCCACCGCCGACGTCGCAGAGCTCCTGCTGACCAGGCCCCCGGGCGAGCCCGTCCCCCCGGTGCGCGCAGCAGCCGCCATGGTCGGGCTCTCGCCCGCGGCCACGTCCCGGGCGCTGACCACCCTCGACCACGAGGGGTGGACGACCAAGGAGGGCCCGCGCCGCGGCGCCGGCGCTCGCCGTCTCGTCGCGGACGCGGGTGCGCTGCTGGACGCGTGGTCGGCGTGGTCCAGCGGGCGACCTCGCCGTCGCGTCGCGACCCATGCCCTCGTCGGGGACGTCGACACCTGGCTCGACCGGCTCACGACCGTGTGGCCCACGCAGTCGTGGGCACTGACCGGTTGGGCTGCGGCCGCCCGGCGGGCGGCCTTCGCCGATCCCGTCGGGCCCGTCGAGATCTACCTCACGGCCCAGGACACCCAAGGCCAGGACCGCACCTCGCTCCTGCGCGCCGCAGGCCTGCGGACCGTTGACGACGAGGCGGCACGCGTCGTGCTCGTCGCGCCCGAGCGGCTCACCCTGCGCACCTCGCACCTCGACCACGGTGTCCCGATCGTCAGCGACGTCCGGCTGTACGCCGACCTCCTGACGTCCGGCGTCCGGGGCGAGGACGCAGCCGAGCACCTGCGCACCACCCGGATCGGCTTCTGATGCGCCCGTACCGCACGAGCGACCTCGCCCGGTCGGCACTGGTCCGGCTGCTCCTGGCCCTCGACGGCCGCACCGACGACCTGACCGTCGTCGGCGGCCTCACCCCGCCCTTCCTCACCGAGCCGGTGACGCCGCCGCACCGCGGAACCGCCGACGTCGACCTCTACCTCGAGGTCGGGGTCGTCTACGACCGCGACGACCTGACCTTCGGGTGGCTCGAGGCCGGTCTGCGTCGCGCGGGGTTCACCCCGGTGCGGGACGACATCGCGTGGCAGTGGGCGGCGCACGTCGCGGGCGCCGCCGTCCGGCTGGACGTCCTCTGCGACGCCCTGGACAGCCCCGGCCGCCAGATCGCCCTGCCCGGGTGCGACGCGCTCACCGCGATGAACGTGGCCGGGCCGGGCGGCGTGGGCGACGACCGTGTCAGGCGCGACCTGCCGGTCTCGCCCGAGGACCGCGCGGCCGTCGGCCTGACCGGCGACGACCCGTCGACCGTGACCGTGCCGTTCGCCGGCCTCGGCGGGTACCTCCTGACGAAGTCGGCGGCGCTCCTCGGGCGCAGCGCCGCCAAGGACGTCTACGACCTCGCCTTCGTGCTGCTCCACAGCACGGCCGGCGGGCCGGAAGCACTGGCCCGGACCATGCTGCGGGCCGTCCCGCAGCGCCAGACCGTCGACCACCTGGGCTCGTTCCGCGCCGCGCTCCGGCGGCTGGTCGAGACCGACGCCGCCGACGTGTACGCCGCTCAGCGAGTGCTCGAGGGGGATCGGACGCCCGCGGCGGTGATCGCGGCGGACGTCGTCACGGCCGCGACGCTGTGCCTCGACGCACTCGCCGCTCCCGCATCTGGCGACCCGCCCGCAGCCTGATCCACCGGCCGGCGAATCGGCCGTGACGGGTGGAGCGGGCAGCCGTACGGTCGGGCGAGTGCCCTCCGACGTGCTGCTGCGCCCCTGGCGCGACGACGACCTGCCCGCGCTCATCGACGCCGTCCGCTCCAGCGCGGACCTGCCCCGCCAGCTCGACCTGCCCGCCGACCCGCGCGACGAGGAGGTCGCTTCCCGGCTGCACGACCACCTGACGCGGTGGGGGCCGGCGGCGTACGTGCTCGCGGTCACCGTGGCGGACCGGGCCGTCGGGACGGTCGCTCTCACGCACGTCGAACGCACGCACGACACCGCGTGGGTGTCGTACTGGACGGCGACGGCAGGCCGCAGACGGGGCCTGACCACCGCGGCGGTCGCGACGGTGGCGGCGTGGACGTTCGGCACGCTGGGGCTGCACCGGCTCGAGCTCGCGCACCGCGTCAACAACCCGGCGTCGTGCCGGGTCGCCACCGGCGCGGGCTTCGTCGCGGAAGGCCTCGAGCGGGCCAAGCTGCGCTACGACGGCGTCCGGTACGACGTCGAGACCCACGCCCGCCTGGTGACCGACGCCCCGCCCGCGACGACGGTGCTGCCGATGCGCGCGCCCTGAGGTCAGTCCGCGGGCGGGTCGGTCAGGGCGCGCAGGGCGGCGTCGACGGTGCGGTCGCGCCGGGTGCGGGCGGTGTGCAGCTCGACGACGTCGGCCGCCAGGTCGCGCGGGACGTCGCCGTGCAGGGTGCCGACGGAGAAGGTCTCGCCCGCCGCGACGGATGCGAGCACCTGCGTGAGCAGCGCGCCGAGCATCGCCGGCAGAGGCACGGCCACGCCGCCGTCGTGCGCGACCCAGCGGTCCACGACGCCCGTCCCGCCGGCCGCGAGCACGGCGGCGGCCTGCCGGCGCTCGGGCTCGGTGACGAGGATCGTGCGGGTGCGGGTGGTGCTCGGAGCGGGCATGGTCGCCTCCTTCGTGGGCGGACCTCCAGGGTGCGCCCGGGCGGGGCGGGCGGCCAACACCTTTCGTCGCCGTCGTGCGGCGTGGCGGGCCGCGGCGGGCCCGTGGTGCGGCGCACGTGTGCGAACGTGGACGGGCCTCAAGCACGGGGCCTGGCGGGACGATCGAGAACGGGTGAGCGTGCCGAGCGACGACCTTCCGCGGTCCCCGACGGGCCGGGTGCCGCAGTGGGTGCGCGACGAGGCCACGGGGCAGGCCGTGCCGGTCGGCTGGAGCACGCCACCGCCACCGCCGCGCCGCGACGGGCTCGGTGCAACCGCGCGGGCCGTCATCGCCCTCGTCGTCGTCGCGCTCGTCGGCGTGGTCGGCGTCACCCTCGCCCCGGACGTGCTGACGGCCGCCGGTGTGACGGTGCGTGGCATCAACGCCCCGCGGATCCCCGCCCCGACGCCCGCGCTGGTGGCCCTCGGCGACGAGGCGTTCCTCACCGACGCGGGCCGTGACCTGCTGTACCTGTCGCAGGCCGAGCTGCTCGGCGCCGCGGACTTCGCCGGCCGGTGCGACGACCGGGGCTGGCTGGGGGCGTCCGCGACGCCCCAGGCCGACGGCACGGTCGGGTGCTACTGGCCGGACGACGGCAGCATCGTCGTCTACCGCCCGGACGACGAGCGGCTGCACGGCTCGGTCGTCGAGACCGTCGCGCACGAGGTGCTGCACGCCGCGTGGGACACGCTGACCCGCGACGAGCAGACGGTCGCGACCGCGCTGCTCGCCGTGGAGGTCGCGTCCCTCGACCCCGCCGACCCCGTGCACGAGCAGATCGCCGGGTCCGTCGGCGACCACCCCGAGGCGACCGCCACCGAGCACTTCGCGTACGTCGGCACGCAGGTGTGGCGCGACGGCGGCCTCGACCCGCAGCTGGAGCGGATCTACGCCCGGTTCGTCGCGGACCGGGCCGCGCTCGTCGGGGTGCACACCGCCTGGACGGGGCGGCTCGACGACCTCGAGGCCGAGATCACGGCCGCGCAGGAGGGGTTCGAGCAGCGGTACACCGCCAACGCGCAGACCCGCGCGCAGCACGCCGCCGACACCGCGACCGTCCAGGCGTACCGCGAGCTCCTCGACGCCAAGGACGCCGAGGTCGCGGCCCTGGCACCCGCGCAGCGCGAGCGCGTGCTGCTCTCGTGGACATGGCACGACGGCACCGAGCTGCCCATGGCGCCCGCCGCGACGACGCTCGCCGCCGCCCGCGCGCTGCTCGCCCGCGACGACGCCGACCTGGCCGCGCGCGCCGCACCGCTCGCGGCCGCCGAGGCGGAGCTCGCCGCCGAGGAGGCCCGCGTCACCGCGATGGTCGACGACTACAACACCCTCGTCACCCAGCTCGACCCGACGGTGCAGGAAGCCCCGTAGGCACGGCCAGCACGGTGGGATCAGTACACGGGCATCGTCGGGATGACCCGCTCCGCGAGGTCGACGATCGCCGTCGCGAGGGGGATCGCGTCCCGCACGTCCTCCTCCGTGACCGACGGCGTGTCCAGCGACGGGTACTCCGTACCGTTGCGCGTGCGACGCATCCAGTCGAAGTGCCTCAGGGTGCGGCCGAGCGGCGGGTCGAGCTGTGCGAGCGCGACCTCGAGCAGCACCGCGTGCGCACCGGGCGCACCCGTGGCGCGCAGACCCTGGTTGGCGAGCACGCCCGCGAGCGCCTTGCGTGCCGCGTCGTACGTCGTCTGGAAGGCTGCCGCCGGATCGGACGCGGCGACGAGCTCAGCCGTGGCGAGATGGGTACGCGCCTGCGCCACCATCAGGTCCGCCAGCTCCCGGCTCGGGGCGACACGCTCGATCCGACGGGCAACGAGGAGGGCGTCGACCTGACCGCGTCCGGCGGTCCACCGCGCGATCACGCGCCCACCGTCGCGACGTCGAGACGCACGAGGGGACGCGACCGGACCGTCCGGAGGAACGGTTCCGTGGCGTCGCCCCACGCCGACGCGGCGACCTTGGTGATGCTGACCGGGACGCGCAGCGTCTCCTCGGCCGCAGCGGCCGCCTCGTTGAGCGCCGCACGGTCGGCATCGCCGACCACGAGGACGTCGACGTCTCGCGGCAACGGACCCGGCTCCCCGGCCGCGCGCGCCGCCCACGAGCCGTAGACGTAGGCCTCGCGGATCCCGGCGACGCCGGTGAGCGCGGCCCCGAGCACGGGGACCGGCCCGAACGTCGCCGCGACGATCTCGGTCAACGGGCGCAGCAGCGGGTAGTCCGGGTTCGCGCGGACGAGGCGCGCACGGCCGACCCGCGTGTCGGTCAGCACACCCGACTCGACGAGCCGCGAGACCTCGGTGTGGACGACCGTCGGCGTGCCACCGGTCTCGCGGACGATGTCCGCGATGGTGAGCGACGTCTCGGGGCGCAGAAGGAGCAGGGCGAGGATCTCTCCCTGCACGGCCGACCGGAGGAAAGGTGCCAACGGAGGCGCGATCGTCCGCATAGCGCGACGATATCACCGCGTTAAGCGCGAGAAACCCGGATGCTGCCCCTCGGGCTCCCGCGTCATGGGGAAGGCGGCGTGTACCTGTACGTCGCGGGGGTGAGCGTGCCGGCGTCCGGGTCCCACGGGAGCACGCGCAGGTGGCCCGTGCCGGGGACGGCGTCACCGGCCTCGTCGAGCACCACGCCCGCGAGGACGCCGAGCACGCACGCGTCCGGGTGGGCGCGGGCGTGCTCGATCTCCTCCTCGGTGACCAGCACGTGGTCCGCGGCGGTCTGCGTGCCGGTGGCCGTCAGGTAGCGGGCCTGCGGGCCGCGGGTGGCCACCGCGTCGTACGGCTGGGTGGTGCGCGTGTCCTCGACCTGCCACCCGTCGGCCACGAAGTGCCGCACCAGCCGCTCCCACGCGGCATCCTCGACGGCCCGGCGCCGCGCGGGCGCCGGCTCGCGCCCCCGGCCCGCCCGCGCCCGGTCGGCCACCACCGTCGACGTGCGGTGCTCCGCCCACAGCGCCTCCAGGCCCACGAGCGCGTCGGGCGAGACCTGCAGCCCGCTCTCCATCGGCGTCCACGCCCCCGCCGGCACCCGCGCCTGCAGCACCTCGAGCGGCAGCACGTCCTCCGCGCCCAGCACCGTGTCCCAGTCCACGAGCGCGTGGTGCCGCTCCCCCGGGCGCTCACCGCCGGGCAGCTCGACCACCCCCGAGCGGAACACCCCGCTCGCCACCACGCCCCGCGGCCCCGCCCCCTGACGCAGCAGGAACGCCCGGTCCCCCGGCGTGATCCCCGCCGAGCGGCTGCCCGTCGACCACTGCGCCTTGTACAGCCGCCCGTGCGCCGTCGCCTCCGCCGCCGCGAGCACCCCGCCCTCGGACCACTCCCACCGGTCCGGGTCGTACGTCAGCAGGAACCCCGCCCGCGGCGCATCCGCCGCCGCCCGCAGCACCGGCGCCGTCGGCGCAGCCGCCGCCCGCTCGACGTCTTCCGTCTCCAGCGTCACGACGGCGTCGTCACCCTCCGGCACCGGCCGCCCCAGCAGCGCCAGCGCCACCGGGTGGTCCGCCGTCAGCACCTGCCCCGTCAACGCCTTCATCGGCGACGTCCCCGCGACGTGCACCTCCACGCCGTCGATCAGCGCCACCACCTGCACGCACCCCTCGAACGACAACGTCGCGTACCGCTGCCCCACGAGCCGCTCGTCGCTCAGCGGCCAGATCCCCCGGTTCGCCTCCCACAGCTCCGCGGCCGACCGCGCCGGGTCCCAGCCCGTCCACGTGCGCCGCATCGGGTCGACGTCGGCGTCGACGTCCCGCACCGGTGCCAGCGTGAAGTTGATCGCCACCTGGGCATCGTGCTGGACGCACCGCCCGATCCCGCGCAGATCCACGGCGTTTCACCCACGGGCTGCCGCAGGTGCCAGGCGGTCCCCGCCCTTGGTCGAGGCAGACGCGCAGATGCTCACCCTCACCCTGCCACCGACGCGCCGCTCGACCTTCCGACGCCCTGCACGAGTCCTACTCGCGCGTGACCTCGCCATCGTGCTGGTCGTCGACAGCCGTCGGAGGCGGGATGAGGGAGAGCAGGACCTCCGCCGTGAGCGCGTCGGTCATCCCGACGACCGTGGCGAGGCCCTCCTTGCGTTCCGACCGTGGCCGGTGCTCGAGGATCCCGAGCGCCCGTTCGATGTGATCGGCACGCAGCAACCAGCTCTGCGCCTGGACCGCGGCAGGGCTGTCGCCAGTGGCGTCGACGACCTCGTGCGCATGCTCGCGGATCGGCGCCAGGCCGCGCCGGATCCGGCCCTCGGGCGTGCGCGCCTTCTGGACGTCCGTGAGGCGCCTGCCGACGCCCGCAAGACGCTCCTGCGCCTCGGGATGGGTCGCGAGATAGGCCGTGATCGTGACGGCAGCCTTCTTGGCCAGCGGCCAAGCGCTCTTCTTCAGCGGCTCCCACAACGCCAGAACCGTGCTTGCTCCCCCGGGTCTCACGTCTCCTGCTCCCCGTCCGGCGCGTGCCCCGGTCTCGCGAGCACCCACCCGGGGTGGCTGTCGCGCGCCGGGTTCGGCCGGCGCGCGGTGGGCACCCTGCGCGAGCTCCCGACGAGCGCGGTCGCCTCATCGGCGACCGTCGCACCCTCACCGACGCTCCGCGTCATCGCATCCCCCTCAGCCGTGCGTCGCTGCACAACCCGACCCTGCCAGGCGGAGCGCCGCGCGGCACCTGCTACGTGGACGCACGGGTCCGTCAGCCTGACGGCGGTTGACCGGCGACACCAGCCAGCGGTGGCCTTGCGGGGTGCGACACGTGGTGAAGGGCTGGCTGCTCGTCGGGCTGGTCGCCGCCCTGGCCGCGTGCGCACAGGGCAGTCCCGGTGCGGGCCTGAGCAGCGCTCCGCCGCCGATGCCGGAGGTCACGCCGACCATCGGCCCCGGTGGCGTGAGCGACGAGGTCACGTTCACGCCGTGCCCGCGCGCCACGTCCGACCCGAGTCGCACGCACCTCCAGCCGCAGGACGCACCAGCCGACCCGCGGACCGACGGTGAGATGTGGGCGCAGCGAGACGGGCCGCTGCTGGTGGAGGACGCGGGTGACCTGCTGCTGGTCGACGGTCTCCTGGGCGTGGACACCGCCGGCGCGGTGTTCGACGGCAGGGCGGACGGCCACATCCAGGTGGCGTCGACGACCGTCACTGTCCCGATCACCCTGCAGGTGCTCGACAGCGCGTACTCCGGGCGTCGGGTGACGTTCGTCGAGGCGCAGATCTCGCCCGACGAGCCCGCGCGCTGGGAGAGTGCCGACGACCTGTGGATCCTCACCGACGGCGGCGACGGTGGCTACCTCGCCCCGGCCGACGCGGTCCGTGCCCTGGACGCTCTCGCGATGATCGAGCCCAGCGTCGAGGCGATGCACAGGGACGACGGCGTGTGCGCCCACCGCCGCAGCTGGCTGGACGGACCGGTCGATGCGGTGCTCTTCCCCATCGGTGGCGGTGACGGCCTCTACCCCACTTACCTCGGCCGCGACTCCGACGGCGACCTCGTCAGCGTCGTCACCTGGGGCGACATGACTCCGTGGACGACGAGCGGGCTGCCCGGCACACCCCCGCCTGACGTCGACGGCTGACTCCGTCGCGGCGCACAATTCGCTAGCCGCTCCCGCGGCAGCCCGCCAGGCTGCGGCAATGACCGCCACGCCCGGCACCTCCAGACTCGTCCTGCGACCGCTCACCCTCGGCGACGAGGACCAGGTCCGCGCTGCGGAGCGCGAGCTCGCCGCCGACGGCTTCGAGTTCCTCGCCGGGCACGGGGGCCGACCCTTCGCGGAGCAGGTCGCCGCGCTCGACGCAGAGGCGCGCGGCACCGACCTGCCGGAGGGGTGGGTGCCGGCGACGTTCCTCGTCGGGGTCGTCGACGGCGTGATCGTCGGACGCGTGAGCGTGCGGCACCGGCTCAACGCGTGGCTCGCGCAGTACGGCGGCCACATCGGGTACGCGGTCCGCCCGGCCTACCGACGCCAGGGGCACGCGACCGCGCTGCTGCGCGCTGGACTCGTGCACTGCGCGGCCCTCGGCATCGATCAGGCGCTGGTCACCTGCGCGGACACCAACGTGGCGTCGGCCCGC
The DNA here is from genome assembly GCF_013409875.1 of Cellulomonas oligotrophica. Lineage (GTDB taxonomy): Bacteria > Actinomycetota > Actinomycetes > Actinomycetales > Cellulomonadaceae > Cellulomonas > Cellulomonas oligotrophica. The sequence goes on along the minus strand of NZ_JACCBK010000001.1, from coordinate 2,600,324 downwards.
ACGATCGAGGGCTGCGGCGGGGCCCTGCAGGACGTCGTCGACGGCGACGACGGTCGACCCACCCGCCGGTACCTCATCCCGACCGCCCTTCCCGCTGCCGGCTGACGGGGCTAGCGTCGGTCGCCCATGCCACCGACCCGCCTGATCGCCTGGGACCGCGGGCTCCGCGCCGTCCACACCCGGCTCCGCCAGAGCCTGCAGATCGCCCGTGACTCGATCGACGACGACGGGCCCCGGTCCGCCGACCTCCGCCTGTTCTGCACAGGCTTCTGCACCGCGCTCGACGGTCACCACCGCCGCGAGGACGACACGATGTTCCCCGAGCTGCTGACCGCACACCCCGAGCTCGCCGACGTCCTGCGCGAGCTGACCCGCGACCACCACATGCTCGCCCACCTGCTGGGCGAGCTGCAGCGCGCCGTCGACGCCGACCACGACACCACGACCCTGCACCGTCACCTCGACGGCATCGAGGCCGTGATTGAGACGCACTTCCGGTACGAGGAGAAGCGCCTGCTCGAACCCCTAGCCAAGCTCGCCAGCCCCCACGACCCGCAGCAGATGCTCGGACCGCTCGCGTAGACCGACGGATCACGCGACCGGCCACGCCCGGTGTCGCCCGTACTGGTGAACTCCGTGCCCGCACCGTCCACAGATCGGCTCCATGCCGCCGCGGAGCGCGGGCGAACCGGTACGTTCCCGGCATGCGAGCCGACGGAAGACGACGACGACCGCGCGCCCTCGTGCCCGCCGCAGCCCTGCTCCTCGCCGCCCTCACCGCCTGCTCCCCCGGCACCACGACGCCGCCCGCCGCTACCACCGCGGCGACGAGTCAGGCCCCGGCGGAGACGGCCACACCGTCAGCGGAGCCCACCGACTCGGCCACTGCACCGCCCGAGCGACCGGACGCCATGTCCACCCCCAGCGCCGACGGCGCGTCAGCCGCCGCGAATTACTTCATGTCCACGTACAGCTACATGTACGCCACCGGAGACACGGAGCCATGGGATGAGCTGAGCTCGGACACATGCGAGTTCTGTGCGCGTCGCGCCACTGACGTCGAACGCATGACTGACGCCGGGAACGAGACTCTCGGTGACGCCATCACTGTCGAGTCGGCAGTAGGTGTTGAGATCGCAGATGATGAATGGTTCTCGGCGACGCTCATTATTGATGAGCCAGCCTCTCAAGAAGTTGACGAGAAAGGCAAACTCGTCTCCGAGTCCGACGGTGGCCGATATGAGCTCTACTTTGCCCTCTCCTGGAATGCGGGGTGGAGGGTCGAAGAGGTAGATGTGTCGGCGGCCCCGGGGTCGTGATGAGGACAATGGTCGGAGCGGCCGTCGTGATCTCACTGATTGCGTCAGCCGTAAGCACGGGCCGGGATCTTGAAGGAGAGGTATCGACCGATCGCCGCGCGATCCATCTGAATGCGGCAGTAGCCGAGAAGGAGTCGCGCGACAACGATGTCGTGGCGCCTGCTGAGCGGCTGTTTGAGTACATGCGGACCGTGGCCTGCCGCGAAGCCGCGGGGATGTGGGTCGTCGGGAACGCCGACGGGACGTGCCCGGCAGGTATCGATGCCGCAGGTCAGGCGGCATGCGAGGGGGACTCGATCGTGCTGCCCATGTGGCGGCGGGAGCGCGCGACCCCTGCCTCGGCGTGGGGGAACTGGGTGCAGATCGACGTCGGCGGGTGCGGGGCCGACCTGCTGCCCGAGCTGACCGCCGAGGACTTCCGACGCCTCCCCATCCCCGCACCGGTCCTGACGCTCCAGCCGGACCGGGGATGGGTGCTGGTCAACAAGGAGACGGTGGTGATGACCGACCCCACGCCGGCGACGCTGACGACGAACCTGCTGGGCTACGACATCCAGGTCGAGGCGACCCCCACGACCTACACGTACGACTTCGGCGACGCCACCGCGCCGCTCGTGACCACCAGCCCCGGGCACGCCTGGCCCGACCACGACACCGCCCACGTCTACGGTTCGCCCGGCACCACGTCGATCACGCTGACGACCACGTGGTCGGGCCGCTACCTCATCGAGGGCACCACCGAGTGGCGCGATGTCGACGGCACCGCGCAGACCACCACGACGAGCGACCCGTTCACGATCGAGGAGCGCACCAGCCGACTCGTCGCCCAGCTCTGCTCCGCCACACCACGCCCACCGGACTGCTGATCCGCTGACCTGCGAAGACGCGCGCAGCGCCGAATCGCGGAAGCCGGTGACATGTCAGCGCGCGGCGTCCTCGCCCAACGACTGCCCGCCGGGGGCGGCGGGTGCGGTGCCGATGAGGCGGTGCGCGAGCAGGGTCGCGCCGGCGACAGCGGCGGGCATGGTCGCGACGGCTCCACCGGGGACCAGGAAGCACAGCTGGGTGGCGGCGCCGAAGCCGAGGGCGAGCTTGCGGTTCTGGCGCAGGAGGTGGTTGCGGGTGCGGCGGTCGAGCCCGCGGGAGACGAGGGCGCGTGAGGTGAGCTCGTGCGCGAGCACCCACCCGGTGAGGGCGACGCCGGTGACCCAGCCGAGCACGGTGCCGATCAGCGGGAGCACCCCGAGCAGGCCGGCGATCAGCGCGACGAGCAGGCCGCGCGCCAGGAGGGTGAACCCGTCGACGGCTCCGCGCCAGAACCCGGTGTCACCTGCGGGGACGCTGCCGGTCGCGTCGAGCTCGACGGCACGCCAGATGCGGTCGTAGAAGGGTTCGCCGACGGTCAGGGTCAGGGCGGTGAAGGTCACGACGACGAGCACGACCGTCGCGGCGAGCACCACGGCCTGCGCGGCAATCTCGGCGACCCGCTCCCAGAAGGGCGTCCAGTCCTCGGCGAACGGGGTCATCCAGTCACCGATCGGCCCGAGGTTGAGCACGAGGGTGCCGACGGCGGCCACGACGAGCACCCCGACGATCGCCGCGGGGATGAGCCCGAGGGCCATCGTGCTGGGCCGTCGCCGCCAGAAGGACCACCCGCTCAGGAGCAGCCGGGCGCCGTCGAGGATCTCGTTCATCGCCCGGAGCGTACGACGCCTGTCCGCCGCGCGCCGCCGCAGGCGTCATGCACCCGGTCGGAGCGCGCGGACCACCGCCGACGCCTCCCGTGTGGCACCGGCGAGCGGGGTGGTGCCGTGGCCGCAGGGGTCTCCGCCGCGTCGGTCGTGCGCGGCGACGAGGGCGCCGGGGCGGGCGCTGACCTCCAGGTTCACGTGCTCACGCCCCTGACCAGCACCTTTGTTCCACGTGGAACATGAGGCTCACGGGGGCAGGCGTTACGGTGTCGCGCCGTGGACAGGATCGTGTGGTCGGAAGAGGTCGCGGACCGGGCGGCAGGGGTGCTGCTCGGGCAGGCGTTCGGGGACGCGCTAGGGGCGCCGTACGAGTTCGGGCCGCCGCTCGGGGGCGACGAGCCGGTGGACCTGGTGGGGGGCGGGGCGTTCGGGTGGGCGCCGGGCGAGTGGACGGACGACACGCAGATGGCGGTCGCCGTGCTGGAGACCGCCGAGGACGCGGTGCGTGACGGTGTGCGGCTGGTGGACCGCCTCGACGCGCTCGTGGGGCGGTGGGCCACCTGGTCGCGGAGCGCCGCGGACGTCGGCGCGCAGACCCGTCGGGTGCTCGACGACGTCCTGGACGAGCCGACGGCGGCGGCGGCCCGCGCGGCGGCGGACGCGCTGCACGAGCGGTTCGGGCGGTCGGGCGGCAACGGCTCGCTGATGCGGACGGCGCCGGTGGCGCTGGCGCACCTGGACGACGTGGAGGCGATGGTCGAGGCGGCGCGGGCGGTGAGCGCGCTGACGCACCACGACCCCGAGGCGGGTGACGCGTGCGTGCTGTGGTGCGCGGCGGTCCGGCACGCGGTGCTCACCGGCGAGGCGGACGTCCGGGTGGGGCTCGGCCTGCTGCCCGGGAAGCGGCGGGCCGCGTGGGCGGCGCGGATCGCGGACGCCGAGCAGCGCGGCCCGGCCTCGTTCGCCGCGAACGGGTGGGTCGTGGAGGCGTTCGGGGCGGCGTGGTCGGCGGTCGTGCGCACGCCGGGGCACGGGCCGGGATACGTGCGGTCGGCGCTGGAGTGCGCGGTGCGCGGCGGCGCGGACGCCGACACGGTGGCGGCGATCGCGGGTGCGCTCGTGGGGGCGCGCGAGGGTGCGACGGCCGTGCGGTCAGCGCTGTGGGCGCCGGTGCACGGGTGGCCCGGGCTCACGGGGGACGACCTGGCCCGTCGAGGCGCGGCACTGGCGGCCGCCCACGTCTGAGCGGTCCCACCAGGTACGACGGCCGGCGCGTCACGCGCTGCGTGGGGGTTCGCGTGCGCGGACGGCGCCCGCCGTCGGGTCGTGCACCGGCCTGCCGGCCGGTGGTGCAGCGGTCAGCGACCGCCGAAGAGCTTGCCGAGGAAGCCCTGCGCGGGGGCGGCCTGCGCGGTCGACGCGGTGGCACCGGCGTGGCCGCCGCACCACTGGGCGGCCGGCACCTGGGCACGCACCGAGTCGACGTGCTGGCCGCACCCGTCCCAGGTCGTCTTGCCGCAGGTCGCACAGGTCACGGGGTAGCACATGGGGTCCTCCAGAGGGTCGTCGCTTGCGTTCAATATACCCCCGGGGGTATCTGCTGTCGAGTGCGGGCACCCCGATGAGTTCGCGTGCCGTCACCGGTCGGCCCCGTCGAGGGCCGCTCACCGCACGCCCCTCGACCCCACCCGTCGCCCCGGAGGAGACCTCGATGGTCCAGCTCAACCCCTACCTCGGCTTCCGCGACACCGCACGCGAGGCGATGACGTTCTACGCCTCCGTGCTGGGCGGCGAGCCCACGTTCAGCACGTTCGCGGACTTCGGCATGTCCGACGACCCCGCCGAGGCGGACAAGGTCATGCACTCCCAGCTGCAGCTTCCCGGCGGCGGCGTCCTCATGGCGGCCGACACCCCGACGTCGATGCCCCTGCCGGCCGAGTCGTCGGTGACGGTCTCGCTGAGCGGCGGACCCGAGGAGTCCGAGCACCTGCACCAGGTGTTCGCGCGGCTCGCCGAGGGCGGGACGAACGTGATGCCGCTCGACAAGGCCCCGTGGGGCGACGAGTTCGGCATGTGCACCGACCGCTTCGGCACCGGCTGGATGGTCAACGTGGCGGGAGCGCCGGCCGACTGAGGACCAGCCCCGGGACCTGCGTCCCGACCGTGGCGCGCCCGGCGGGTGTTGTGTCGGGAGGCATGCAGCGCAGCGCCCACGGCCCCGTCGTCCGCACCGTCCGCCACGACCCGGCCGACCGGCCGCTCCTCGTCATCTGGGAGGCCACCCGCGCGTGCGCGCTGTCATGCGTGCACTGCCGGGCCGAGGCCCAGCCGCTGCGGCACCCGCGCGAGCTCTCGACGGACGAGGCGACGGACCTCATGGCCCAGGTCGCCTCGTTCGGGCGCCCGTCGCCGATCTTCGTCATCACCGGCGGCGACTGCTTCGAGCGCGAGGACCTCGCCGAGCTCGTGCGCCGCGGCCGGGAGATGGGCCTGGCGGTGGCCGTGTCCCCGTCCGGGACGGCGAAGCTCGACCGGGCGGCGCTCGTGCGGCTCCAGGAGGCCGGCGTCACGGCGATGTCGTTGTCGCTGGACGGTGCTAGCGCAGCGGTGCACGACGGGTTCCGGCGGGTGCCGGGCACGTTCGACCGGACGGTGCAGGCGTGGGCGACGGCGCGCGAGCTGGGGCTGAAGGTGCAGGTCAACTCGACGATGTCGTCGCGGACCGTGCACGAGCTGCCCGACCTCGCGGCGCTGGTGCGCGCGCAGGGCGCCATGACGTGGAGCGCCTTCATGCTCGTGCCGATGGGCCGCGGCACGGACCTGGGGGCGCTGAGCGCGCAGCAGGCCGAGGACGTCATGAACTACCTGTACGACCTCGGCCCGCACGTGCCCGTCAAGACGACCGAGGGGCACCACTTCCGCCGCGTCTCGCTGCAGCGTGCCGTGCTGGCCGAGCGGGGCGTCGACCACGTGGCCGCGCTCGGGCTGGGCGAGCTGTACGCCGAGCTGACGGAGCGCACGTCCGCGTTCGGGTGGGGCGAGGGTGACCGGCGGCGACGACCGCCCGTCAACGTCAACGCGGGCTACGGGTTCGTGTTCGTCTCGCACGTGGGCACCGTGCACCCCTCGGGGTTCCTGCCGGTGGCCGCGGGCGACGTGCGCGAGCAGCCGCTGCCCGACATCTACCGCACGTCCGCGCTGTTCACGGGCCTGCGCGACTCCTCCCGCCTGACGGGCCGGTGCGGGTCGTGCGAGTTCGGGCGGGTGTGCGGCGGCTCGCGGTCGCGCGCGTACGCCGCGGGCGGCGACGTGCACGGCGAGGACCCGCTGTGCGGCTACGAGCCCGGGTCGTTCCCCTTCCCCGACGACGTCGCCCAGCTCCTCTCGGCCTGAGCGGATCCCGCGCACCTATAGCGGGTGCACGACGATATGTAGTAGACCTGCTACATGGACACGATGTCGCGACCCGCCATCCGCGCCAGCGGCCTGCGCATGTCGTACGGCGGCCGGCGCGTGCTCGACGACCTCGCGCTGACCGTCGGCACGGGTGAGGTCGTCGCGCTGCTCGGGCCCAACGGCGCGGGCAAGACCACCACGGTCGAGATCCTCGAGGGCTTCCGCCGGCGCGACGCCGGCACCGTCGAGGTGCTCGGCACCGACCCCGCGCACGGCGACGAGGCCTGGCGGGCCCGCATCGGGGTGGTCCTGCAGTCGTGGCGCGACCACAAGCGCTGGCGCGTGCGCGCTCTTCTCGACCAGATCGGCGCGGCCTACACCCCCTACGCCGGGGCCGCCGTCCGCCCCCGTCCGACCGACGAGCTGCTCGCCCGCGTCGGACTCGCCGACGCCGCCGGGCAGCGGGTGGGCACGCTCTCCGGCGGGCAGCGGCGTCGCCTCGACGTCGCCGTCGGCCTGGTCGGACGCCCCGAGGTGCTGTTCCTCGACGAGCCGACCGCCGGCCTCGACCCCGCCGCCCGCCGCGAGTTCCACGAGCTGCTGCACGAGGTCGTCGACGACGGCGCGACCGTCCTGCTCACCACGCACGACCTCGCCGAGGCCGAGACGGTCGCCGACCGGATCCTGCTGCTCGTCGACGGCCGTCTCGTTGCCGACGGCAGCCCCGAGCAGCTCGCCCGCGAGGTCGCCGGGCCCAGCGAGGTCCGCTGGACGGTCGACGGGGTGCGGCAGGTGCACGCCACCACCGACCCCGTCGGGTTCAGCCGCGCCCTGCTCACCGGCCCCGACGACGTCCAGGAGCTCGAGGTCCGGCACGCGACGCTCGAGGACGCCTACCTCGCGCTCGTCCACGCGTCCGACCGGGAGGCCCACCGATGAGCACCATGCACCCTGCCCCGCGCCGCGCCGCCGCACCCGCCGTCCGGCTGGGCCTGCGCCGCGGCGTCACCGAGTTCGGGCACATGCTGCGCTCCCCCGAGGACGTCGGCTGGAACGTCGTCATCGGCGTCGCGCTCCTCGTCTACCTCGTCGCCAACCGCGACGTCATGCCCGGCGACGTCGGCGTGAGCATGCCGAACCTCGCGCTCCCCGGGATCCTGGCCTCGGCGATCATGTTCGGCATGACCATGGGACCGGGGTTCGCGCTGGCCACCGAGGTGGAGGACGGCACCGTGCTGCGGCTGCGGGCCACGCCCTACGGCACGGTCACGTACAGCGTCGGGATGCTCGTCGCGCAGGCGCTCGGCGCCCTCCCGATGCTGGTCATCCTGCTCGCGCCGTGGCCGCTGCTGCTCGGCGACCCGATGCACCAGGGACCCGGCGGCTGGCTGGCCCTGGTCGGCTGGCTGCTGCTCGGCACCCTCGCGGTGCTGCCGATCGGCGTCGTGCTGGGTGCGCTGGCCGGGCGCCCGTCCCGGGTCGTGCCGTTCGGCGTGGCCCCGGTGGTGGCGCTGGCCTTCGTCTCGGGCGTGTTCGCCCCGCCCACGTGGCTCCCGGGCTGGGCCCAGGACGTCGTGCAGGCGTTCCCGCTCTACTGGCTGGCGCACGGCATCCGTGCGACGAGCCTGCCCCCGGGCGCGGAGGCGCTGGAGATCGGCGGTACGTGGGAGCCCGGCCTGGCCGTGCTGGTGCTCGGCGCGTGGGCCGTCACCGGCCTCGCCGTCGCCCCGCTCGTGCTGCGCCGCATCACGTCCCGGCAGAGCGCGTCGTCGCTGGCCGCGCGCCTGCAGGCGCACCTGCAGCGGACGGCCTGAGGGTGGGGCAGACCGGCGGCGAGACCGTCCACAACCGCATCAGCGTGCTGCGCGCGGAGCGCGGTGTGAGCCGACGCCAGCTCGCCGACGCGCTCGGCGTGCACTACCAGACGGTCGGCTACCTCGAGCGGGGCGAGTACAGCCCGTCGCTGCACCTCGCGCTGCGGATCGCCGCGTTCTTCGACGTGCCGGTCGAGGTCGTGTTCGCGCTGGAGCCGTTCGCACGGATCGGTGCCGCGCCCGAGTGACGGAGCGGGCCGGGCGCGACACGGCGAGCAGTCATCACTCCCGGGCCCGTGAGGGTCCGGGAGCAGGGCGTCCGGGCACGGGCACAGAGGTGTTCCCGTTGGACGCGAGGCTGGGCGACCTGCGGACATACTGCACCTTTGCCACGTCTTGACGGAAGCCCCGGCGGCGATCCGTCACACATGCGTCACAATCGGACGCTCGTCCAGTCAGTAGTCAAGAACTCGCAAGATGCGACTCTTGTCATGGACGGGTGTCCGGTGCAGGATGGGCGCCGTCCTCCAGCGAGGCTGGGCGGCCGGACCAACGGGGACACGAGGACACCGGTGTGCCACGGCGCCCGGAGCAGGACCGCCCGCGCCCTGACGCGGACGACGGACCGCACCCTCACCCCACCCACGCCCCACGCACTCCCGCGCACGCACGACGAGGGCCGGCGGGGCGCTTCCCCCGCCGGCCCTCGCGCCGATCACCTGCTGCGCCGTCGGCCCCTCACCGGGCCGGGCGCGACCGCCCCGTCAGGCGGCGTCCTCGAAGACGCGCGCACCCTTGCCGTCCCCGTGCCGCCCCTTGCCGGGCTTCCACGGCTTGCCGTGCCCACCCTGGTCCCCGGGGCCGGAGACGCCGTTGATCGCCGACGTGTCCTGCGCCAGGCTCGCCGTGGCGAACCCGACCGCCTTCGCCATGATGCCGAGCGCGGTGCGGTCGACGTTCGACAGGTCGTCGGCCGGCGAGTGGTAGTTCGGGTCGTACGGGATGCCGGCGGTGCCGCCGAACAGCGCGACCTCCTCCTCCGTCTTCGCCCCGTCCGCGCCCGTGAACAGGCCCGACGCGGGCACGCCGTTGGCGATGAACGCCTGGTAGTCCGACCGGCCCGAGAACTGCGAGTCGACCCACGGCTGGTCGATGCTGTCGAACCAGCCGGTGAAGACCTCCTCCGTCGCGACCGACCCGTCGGGCACCGGCACGGGGGCGGGGTACGTCGACTCGTCGGCGTCGTACACACCGATGACGTAGTTCGGCGAGCCGACCATGTCGAAGTTCAGGTACGTCGCGATGCGGTCGAGCTCGCCCTCCTGCGTCGCGAGCTCCTCGACGTACGCGGTCGAGCCGATGAGGCCGAGCTCCTCGGCGCCCCACCACGCGAACCGGACGGTGTTGTTGAGCTTCTTCTGCTTGGCCAGCTGCACGGCGACCTCGAGCACGACCGCGGAGCCGGTGCCGTTGTCGTTGATCCCCGCACCGTCCTCGACGCTGTCGAGGTGCGCGCCGAGCATGACGACGTTGTCGTCGCGGCCCTTGCGGGTCTCGGCGATGACGTTGAAGCTCTCCGCCGTCTCGGTGTGGAAGCGGGTGTCGAGCGTGACCTCGACGGGCCCGGCGGCGGCCGCGGCGACGATCGCCTGGCCGTCGGCCTGCGTGGCCCCAGCGACCGGGACGGTGACGAGCCCCTCGGCGCCGAGCGTGCCGAAGAGCATCCCGGTGGTGTTGTTGTAGACGACCACGCCGACGGCGCCGGCGGCCTCCGCGACGGTGGCCTTGGTGGCGAAGGGGCACGTGCCGCGGCTGACCACGGCGATCGTCCCCGCCACGTCGACTCCGGCCCACGCCTCCGGGGCGCAGCCGAGCGGGTCGGCGGGCACCGACACCGGTGCGGTGACGCCGCCCTCGGCGGTGCTGGGGGCGAACTCCATCTGGTCGACCTCGTACGTCGCGCCGCCGGTCACGGTCAGCGACGCGGCGTCGACGATCTCCTGGTCGAACGTGAACGGGTCGCGGGTGGTGGTGTACCCCGCCTTGCGCAGGGTGCGCTCCACGTACCGCGCGCTGTCCTCGTACCCGCTGGTCAGCGCCGCGCGGTTGCCGTCGTTGCGCTCGGCGACCCGCTCGAACGCCTCCAGGTGCCTCATGACCGAGCGGGTGCTGATCTGCTGGGCGAACTTCTCCGGCGACGTGCCGCCGCCTCGGCCGTGCGCGAGCGCGGGCGGCGCGGCGATCGCGCCCATCCCGAGCGCGAGCGCGACGACGCCCGCGAGGGTGGTGGTGCGTCGAACTGACACGGTGGTGCCCCCTTCTCCACGGTGGGCCGCGACGTCGCTGCCGCGGCCGCTCCCGGCCTCACCCGGGACGCGGGTTCACCGTAGGCTCGCGGGCGGCTCACAGTCACCACATGGGATGACCAGATGGTTACAACCATGTGACTTGGCGGCGCGTCGTCCCGCGCGGCGCGACGGACGTCCGGGGCGGCCGGCTCCGGGCGGTCGTAGCATCGGCCGACGTGACCACCATCGCCACCACGCACGCCGGCTCGCTGCCCCGCACGCCCGAGCTCATCGCCGCCAACGCGGCCCGCGCCGCCGGCGAGCAGCGGCCCGACTGGGACGACTTCCTGCGGTCGGAGGTGGTGGCGCTCGTGCAGCGCCAGCTCGACCTGGGCATCACGGTCCCCGGCGACGGCGAGTACGGGAAGGCGATGAGCAGCACCGTCGACTTCGGTGCGTGGTGGTCGTACTCCTTCCAGCGCACCGGCGGCCTCTCGCTCGACACGTCGATGGACTGGGCCGTCGGCCGCCACCTGTCCACGCCGGGCGACCTGCGCACCACCGGGTTCGTGCACCGCCGCGACCACCAGCGCTTCGCCGCGGCGTACGAGGACCCGACGTCCGGCGTCATGTCGGGCGAGGCGCCGACCAACTTCCCCAAGGCCACCGGCCCCCTGACCTACACCGGCCACGACGCCATCGCCGCCGACGTCGCGAACATGCGCGCCGCGCTCGACGCGACCGGTGCGACGTCAGGCTTCCTCACCTCGCTTGCCCCGGGCTCGGCGGCACGGCTGGCGGACGAGCACTACCGCGACGACCGGGCGTACCTGTTCGCGTGGGCCGACGTGCTGCGCGAGGAGTACCGGGCGATCATCGACGCCGGCCTCGTGCTCCAGGTCGACGACCCGTCGATCGCCGAGAACTGGGACCAGATCGAGCCCGAGCCGTCCCTCGACGACTACCTGGCCTTCACGCAGCTGCGCGTCGACGCCCTCAACCACGCGCTGCGCGACCTGCCGAAGGACCGCATCCGGTTCCACCTGTGCTGGGGCTCCTGGCACGGCCCGCACACCACGGACCTGCCGATGAAGGACATCGTCGGCACCATGCTGCAGGTGCACGCCGGGGCGTTCTCGTTCGAGGCCGCGAACGTGCGGCACGAGCACGAGTACCGCGTCTGGGACGACGTCGCGCTGCCCGCCGGCGCCGTGATCCTGCCCGGCGTCGTCTCGCACGCGACCAACGTGGTCGAGCACCCTGAGCTGGTGGCGGAGCGGATCGAGCGGTTCGCGAGCCGCGTCGGCCCCGAGAACGTCGTGGCGTCGACGGACTGCGGGCTGGGCGGCCGCGTCCACCCCCAGATCGCCTGGGCCAAGCTCGAGTCCCTGGCCGAGGGCGCCCGGATCGCCTCGTCCCGCCTCGCCTGAGGCCCACCCCGTCACGCACGGCACGCCGCGCCCCGGCGCCGACGGGGCGCGGCGATGGGGACCATCGTCCCGGTGCGAGGGGTGCACCCCGGGGTGGGGTGGGTGGGTGCGTCGGACCCCCGTCTACTACTACTCGTCGGCCAGCGGGCTCGTGCGGACGTTCGCCGAGCGGCTGGACCGGCCGACCGCCAACCTCGCCGAGCGGGAGCACCGGCGCAGCGAGGTCGACGGGCCGTGGGTGCTGCTCACGCCGTCGTACAAGACGGGCAACGACGCCAACGACACGATCCCCGAGGGCGTGCGCCGCTTCCTGCGCTCCGCGCACAACCGGCGGCTGCTGGTGGGGGTGATGGGCTCGGGCAACCGCAACTTCGGTGCGTACTACCAGAAGGCGGCGCGCGAGGTCGCGGCCCGGTCCGGGCGGCCCGTGCTGTTCGAGTTCGAGCTGGCCGGCACGCGGTGGGACGTCGAGGAGGCGGAGCGCATCCTCACCGCGCTCGACGAGGCGCTCGACGCGCGCCACGCGTCCTGACCCGGTCGCCGCGGGTCCGGGTCGCGGGCGGCACCCGCCTCGGCGATGCTGGCCGCCGGGGGTGGTGGCATGAGCGGGCACGGGGACCACGAGCCGTGGGGCGACGAGCGGCGCACGCGCCAGCTCGCCCGGGTGATCACCGGGCTCGCGGTCGTCGTCGTGCTGGGCGCGGTGGTCGGGATGGTCTACGTCGTCCTCGGCTGAGCGGTTCACGGGGGTACCTCGCTGACATGTCAGTGGCTAACATGTCAGTGTGCCCACCGCCGCCCGCAAGCCCCTCCTGCGCGAGGTCGCGACCGAGCGCCTGCGCGACGCGATCGTCGCCGGCGAGCTCGCCCCCGGCGAGGTGGTCAAGGACGCCCAGCTCGCGCAGCGCCTCGGCATGACGGTGGCCCCGGTCCGCGACGCGCTCGCACGCCTGGCCGACGAGGGGCTGGTCGAGTCCAAGCCGCAGAGCCACACCCGCGTCACGCCGCTCGTGCTGCGGACCGTGCGGGACGCGCTGGCGGTGCTCCAGGTGGTGCACGAGCTGGTGGCCCGCGAGGCCGCCGACCTGGTCACGGAGGCCGACCTGACGGCCATGCGCACCGCGAACGCGCGGTTCCGGGCCGCTGCCGCCGCGGACGACGTGGAGGCGGCGGTCGCCGCGGACGACGAGCTGCACGGCGTGCTCGTGGACCGCTGCGGCAACCGCGCGGCCCGCGCGACGATCGCCCGGTGGACGCCGCTGGTCCGCCGCATCGAGCGCCGACGGTTCACGCCCACGCACGGCGCGGAGTCCGCCGACCGGCACGACGAGCTCATCGCCGCGTGCGCCGCGCACGACCCGGACGCGGCCGCCGCGATCACCCGCACCATCTGGGCCTCGATCTAGCACCCGCCTGCACTGACATGTCAGTGCAGGCGATCCTCGCACCGCTCCACCCCGACCGCACCGCAGCACGGCCACCACGCAGCCCCCGGCACCACCTCGACCGCTCTCCGACCGCCGCTGACATGTCAGTGGCGCCACCGCATTCCCGCCCGGACCCACCCGTACCCCCCGCCCGAGAGCCCTGCCCGTCGCACCCCCAGCACCGCGGCGACGCCCACCCAGCACTGACATGTCAGTCTCGACACCCCGGAGGACCCGATGCCCACGCTCGCCGACCACGCCCGCTACCCGCTGCTCCTCGGCCCCTCGCCCGTGCACCGCCTCGACCGCCTCACGCAGACCCTCGGCGGCGCCGCGGTGTGGGCCAAGCGCGAGGACGTGAGCTCAGGGCTGGCCTACGGCGGCAACAAGACCCGCAAGCTCGAGTACCTCGTGGCGGACGCGCTCGCGCAGGGCTGCGACACGCTCGTCTCCATCGGCGGCGTGCAGTCCAACCACACCCGCCAGGTCGCCGCGGTCGCGGCCCGCGCCGGGCTGGCCTGCGTGCTCGTCCAGGAGTCGTGGGTCGACTGGCCCGACCCGGTGTACGACAAGGTCGGCAACATCCTGCTCTCACGGCTCGCCGGTGCGGAGGTCCGCCTCGTGCGGGCCGGCTTCGACATCGGGTTCAAGGAGTCGTGGGAGCAGGCGCTCGCCGACGTCGTCGCGCGCGGCGGCAAGCCCTACGCGATCCCCGCGGGCGCGTCCGACCACCCGCTCGGCGGGCTCGGCTTCGCGTCGTGGGCGCACGAGGTCGCGACGCAGGAGGCCGAGCTCGGCGTCTTCTTCGACACCGTGGTCGTCTGCTCGGTGACCGGCTCGACGCAGGCCGGCATGGTCGCCGGGTTCGCCCGCCTGGAGGAGCAGGGCGCGCGCCCGCGCCGGGTGCTCGGCGTCGACGCGTCCGCGAAGCCCGCGCAGACCCGTGACCAGGTGCTGCGCATCGCGCGGCGCACCGGTGCGCTCATCGGCCTGGAGCGCGAGCTCACGCTCGACGACGTCGAGCTCGACGAGCGCTTCCACGCCGGCACCTACGGCATCCCCGACGAGGTCACCCTCGACGCGATGCGGCTGGCCGCCCGCACCGAGGGCATGATCACCGACCCCGTGTACGAGGGGAAGTCGATGGCCGCCACGATCGAGCTGGTCCGCAGCCGCGAGATCGACCCCGGCGCCACGGTGCTCTACGCCCACCTCGGCGGCCAGCCGGCGCTCAACGCGTACAGCGCGCTGTTCTCCTGACGGCCGCGGCCCGCCGGGACGACGCCCGGCGGGCCGCAGGGGTCCCGTCCCCGGTCAGGGCTCCACGGGGATGTCGACGATGCGGAAGTCGCCCTCGGACCAGCCCGAGCCGACCTGCAGGGTCACCGCGTCCGCGTCGAGCCGGGGGTAGACGTAGGAGTACGTGCGGGACTGCCCGCCGTCGATGCGCGCGGCCCCGTGGAGGTCCGACGCCGTGAACCACTCCCCGCCGGGCCACGTCTCGCTGACCCCGACCTCGTAGTCCATCGGGTACAGCCGCACCGCCCCGTCGAGCACCGTCGCCCGGGCGGTGTTGTCGTGCGGCGACACCGTGCCGTCACCTCGGTGGTCGCCCCAGCCGCGCAGGAACCCGGCGACCCAGGCGCTGTCCACCTCGTCGTCGGCCGCAGCCACCACGAGGTCGACCACGACGTGCCCACCGACCCGCCGCGCCGTCGCCCGGACGTCCCAGGAGCGGGTCTGGTCGATGCGCAGCAGCGCGGACGGATCCTCCTGCACGAGGCCCTCGAACTCCGGGAGCTCCCCGGTCGCGGTGACCTCGGTGCGGGTCACGACGGTCGAGACCAGGGTGACCACCACCCGGCGGTTGCGTGCGCGGTCCTCCTCGGAGGACCCGCTGACCAGCGGCTCCGTCTCGCCGCGGCCCTCCACGTCGAGCGGGTAGTCCTGCGCGTCGACCTGCCCGCCGAGGGCGTCCGCGACGGCCTGCGCACGCTGCTGCGAGAGGTCCTGGTTGTAGGCGTCGTCCCCCTGGTCGTCGGTGTGCCCGACGACGGTGACCGTGCCCGGCTCGCGCTCGGCGAGGCGTTGCGCGACCAGGTCGATCGCGGCCGTCGCCTCGGCGGTCAGCTCCGCCGAGTCGAACGCGAAGAGCACGTCGGCGCCCAGCGTGATCTCGACGGACTCGGTGGACTCGGTGGTCTGCACCGCGCCCTCGAGCTCGGCGCTGGTGGACTCCAGCGGGAACGTCGGGGCGTGGACGACCCGGTCGAGGTCGAGCGCCACCGGCACGGCGACGGTCGGCGTGGGCCCGTCCTCCGCGGGCACCTGGCCCTCGAGCACGGCCGGCGGGACCTCGTCGTCCACGACCGGCACGTCGGCGAAGAGCGGCGCCCCGGGCACGAGGACCGCGAGCGCGTCGACGTCGGTGGCCGGCGCCGCGAACGCCATCTGGAGACGCGTGCCGGTGGAGGTGGTGATGGTGTCCCACCGCTCGGAGACGACGGGTTCGCCCTCGGCGTCGGTGCCGCCGTGGTGGACGACGTCGCCCTCCAGGTCGAAGAGCCGCAGGCTGAGCGGTGCCGGCATGTCCCGGACGAAGCTGAGGACCGAGTACGGGGAGGCCAGGTGGACCGGCTGCTCCTCCTGGACCGGATCCTGCGGGACCATGTCGACGGTCAGGACGACGAGGTCCCCGGCGCGCACGAGCGGGTGCACGCCGACCTCGACCTCGATGCCGTCGGCGGGGACGAGGGCCGTCGCGACGACGTCCTGCGCGGCCGGGCCGGTCGGGGTGGGCGTGGGGGTCGGCCCGACGGCGCCACCTCCTGCCGTGCACGCGGCGAGCGCGAGGGCGCAGGTGAGAGCGCCGACGGGCGCGGTCGCACGGGTGGGCAGGGCGGGCACGGCGTCTCCAGGGGTTCGACGAGGACGGCCATGCTGCCCGGTTCGTCCGATCTCGGGCGAATCCGTGCACGAACGGGTGATGCCGGGCGGACGGCGCCCGGGCCGGTTCAGACGAGGACGACGGACCCGTCGGGGGTGATCTCGTCGGCGTCGGCGTCGTCGAACCACAGCCCCTGCGGGCCGAGGTAGCGGAACCGGACCTGCGAGCCGGCGGGCACGGTGACCGAGGCGCTGACGGTGCCGTTGGAGCGGCGGCGCAGCACGTGCTCGCCCGGCGTCCAGGCGTTGAACGTGCCGACCACGCTCACCGGTCCGTCGACCGTGTGCGCGGGCAGGGCGAAGGTCAACGTGCACGTGGCCGATCGCGCGGACCGGGACTTCTTCAGCACGGCGGGCTCCTCGGGATCAGGACGAGCACGGAACGGGGGAAGGTTCCCGCAGGAATGTTTCCTCCGCATGCCTCGTCGATGACTTCTGGATGACGGGTCGACGCGGGTGCGCGACCGTGGCAAGAATCCGCGCGACGCCATTGCTGGACGGCTCGTACGGCATTCGCAGACGGCCCTCGCTACCGGACACACGGTCCGAACGCTCTCGGTCAGTCCGGTGTGCAGACGTAGAGCTGGAGCGCCGCATCAGAGGTGAAAGGGGCACGAGACCAGTCGCCGAAGCGTTCAACGACTCGCAGACCACCGAGCGAGAGCAGCAGCGGCAGCTCCTGAGGGAAGATGCTCCTCATCTCAAGAGGCGCGACGACGAAGTCGGGCGCGGCGTCGGTCGAGAAGAACCACGTCCCGCGCGTGACCTGCGCAGCCGCGTCGTATGTCTCCTCGACATCGACCTGAACGACGCCGCGATCCGGATCCACGAACGACAACGTGTCGCGCCTGCGTCGCACGCCGTCGGCCTCGGCGAGCATGCGCACGCTCGGGTTGAACACGTCGAAGACGAGCCGCCCACCCGGCGCCAGGTGTCGTCGCACCGATCGGAAACACTCCACAAGGTCGTCAGCCTCCTGGAGATGAAGCAGTGAGTTGGCGGCGATGAACACGAGGTCGAACGTCCGACGCAGGTCGAACTCACGCATGTCGCCCAGCAGCCACTCCACCACCACTCCGCGCTCGTCCGCCTTGCGCCGAGCCTCGGCAAGCATCTCCGGCGAGAGCTCCAGGCCCGTGCTCGGATGGCCGTCAGACGCGATCGGGATCAACTTGCGCCCGGTTCCGGACCCGAGTTCCAGGACACTGCCGCCCTGCCGGTCAGCCTCGGCACGGTAGAAGGAGAGGGGCTGCTCGCTTCCGGGGAACAGCCGGTCGTACAGCTTGGCATCCGAGTAGAACTGCTCGCTCATGTAGTTCCATCCTCCCTGGGCATCCACGGTTCACCAACTGTGCCCGAGCCTGCGCGAGCGGCAGCAGGGTTTGTCTGAACGCACGCCCTCGAACCATCCGCATCACACTGGAATCCAATGGGGGGGCGCCGGGCGGTCGCGGCACCGGCGGGCCGGGGCGGGGTCGCGATCCTGTGGCGCACCTCAGGGCTTCCACAGGGATGGCACAGGCTCGGCGGGCTTCATGGTGGTCGTCCAGCCGAACGCCGGGTGGACAGCAGATGAACCCGGAGGCATCCCGTGCCCGACTACGCCCTCTTCGCGGCCGACCTGGTCGCCGTCACCATCCTCACCTTCGCGCTGTACTTCCCGCGGCACCGGCGCCGCGACCTCGTGGTCGCCTACCTGGGCGTCAACGTGGGTGTGCTCGCCGTGTCGGCCGCGCTCGGGTCGAGCACGGTGGGTGCGGGGCTCGGGCTCGGGCTGTTCGGCGTCCTGTCGATCATCCGCCTGCGGTCCACCGAGCTGGCGCAGAGCGAGGTGGCCTACTACTTCTCGGCGCTGGCGCTCGGCCTGATCGGCGGGCTCGGCGTGACGTCGCCGGCGATGGGACTCGGCCTGATGGCGCTGATCCTGGTGACCATCGCGGTCGGCGACCACCCGCGCCTGCTGCGCCGGTACCGGTCGCAGACCATCGTGCTGGACCAGGCGTTCGGCGACGAGACGGCGCTGGTGGCCCATCTCGAGCGCCTGCTGGGCGCCCGCGTCCATGCCGCGAGCGTGCAGCGCCTCGACCTGGTCAACGACACGACCTGGGTCGACGTCCGGTACTCGCTGCACGGACGTGCAGTCGCCGCACCGGCCGCCGAGCAGCCGGCGCCCGCCGTGGTGGTGGCCCGGTGAGCCGCCTCGTGGACCTGCGCACGCACGTGCCGACGCTCACGCCGACGACGGGACGCCCGGCGGTGCTCGACACCTTCGCCACCATCGGCCTCGACGAGCTGCTGGAGCGCGCGAGCCTGCAGACCCGGGTCGACCGCAAGTACGTGGTGCCGCGGGTGGCGCTCGACGGGCTGCTCGGCGGCCTGGACGAGAGCACGCAGCTGCTGCAGATCGGCGGCGACGACACCTTCGCGTACGAGTCGGTGTACTTCGACACGGCGGACCTCGCCAGCTACCTCGGGGCGGCCCGGCGGCGCCGGCGACGCTTCAAGGTCCGCACCCGCACCTACGTCGACTCCGACGAGTGCTTCGTCGAGGTCAAGACCCGCGGCCCCCGCGGCGCGACCGTGAAGAACCGCCTGCCGTACGACCCGGACGCCCGGGACCGGCTGACGACGGAGGCCATGGGCTTCGCCGGCGACGTGCTGGACGACATGGACGTGCCGGCGCCGGACGACACCCTGTTCACCCCGACGCTCATCAGCCGGTACCGCCGCACGACGTTCCTGCTGCCGGGCGGCGCCACCGACCCGTGGTCGCGGCCCGCGCCGGACGCCCGCATGACCGTCGACACGGACCTGAGCTGGACGACGCTCGGCCCCGAGGGCGTGCGGACGCTGCCCGTCCCGCACCTGGTGGTCGTCGAGACGAAGACGGGCTCGACCCCGTCGGCCGCCGACCGGCTGCTGTGGCGGCACGGCTACCGGCCGGTCCGCATCTCGAAGTACGGCACCGGCATGGCCGCGCTGCACCCGCACCTGCCCGCGACGCCGTGGCGGCGTGTGCTCGACAAGCACGTCACGACGCCGCCCACCCCGCGCTGACCTGCGCACCCACCCAGAACCCGCGCCACCGCGCCCCCAGCACCTGGAGCACACCATGCGACGCACCACCGCCCGGCTCGCCCTCCCCGCCACCCTGGCCGCCCTGCTGCTGGCCGGCTGCACCGCAGCGAGCACCGCCTCCTCCAGCACCGACGCGTCGTCGTCGTCCACCACGACGACGACGGTCACCGCCGCCGACGCGGACGTCACGGTCGAGGAGGCCCTCGCCGCGAACACGTCGTGGCAGGAGTCCGAGACCACCTGGGACGAGGCCGACGAGGTCGCGATCACCCTCGACGGCACCACCGCCACCTCCGACTCCGACGCGGTGACCGTCGACGGCGGGACCGTGACGATCACCGCGGCCGGCACGTACCGGATCTCCGGGGAGCTCACCGACGGCCAGGTCGTCGTCGACACCATGGACGAGGGCGTGGTCCGGATCGTCCTCGACGGCGCGGACATCACGTCGTCCACGACGTCCCCGCTGCAGGTCACGACGGCCGACGAGGTCGTCGTGGTGCTCGCGGACGGCACCGCGAACAGCCTCACCGACGCGGTCGAGTACGTGTACGCCGAGGGCGTCGACGAGCCGAACGCCGCCCTGTTCTCCGCCGCGGACCTGACGATCACCGGCGAGGGCTCGCTGGACGTCACCGGCAACGCGTACGACGGCATCGCGTCGAAGGACGACCTCGTCATCGCCTCGGGGACCATCACCGTGACGGCCGTCGACGACGGCGTGCGCGGCAAGGACGCGCTCGTCGTGCTCGGCGGCACCCTGACCGTCGACGCGGGCGGCGACGGCCTGAAGTCCGACAACGACGAGGACGACACCCGCGGGTACGTGCACGTCGCGGACGGCACGGTCGACGTCACGGCGGGCGACGACGGCGTGACCGCGACGACCGACGTGATCGTGGGCGGCGGGGCGCTGTCGGTGGTCGCGGGCGGCGGTGCCTCGCAGGCTGCGACCGTCACCGAGGAGGTCTCCCCCAAGGGCGTCGCTGCGGGCGTCCTCGTGCTGGTCGGCGGCGGGCAGGTGCTCGTCGACGCCGCGGACGACGCGCTGCACTCCGACGGCGCCCTGACTGTCGCCGACGGCGACGTGCAGGTCGCGGCCGGCGACGACGGCGTGCACGCGGAGGTCGCGCTGACGATCGCCGGCGGCACGGTCGACGTCGCGCAGGCCGTCGAGGGCCTCGAGGCGCAGGTGATCACCGTCTCGGGCGGCACGACCTCGGTCGTCGCGTCGGACGACGGCGTCAACGGGTCCGCGGCCTCCACCAGCGAGGAGACGGACGCGACCGCCGACGGCGGCATGGGCGCCGGGGAGATGGGCGCGGTCGAGGGCGTCGAGGTCGTCATCAGCGACGGCACGCTCGTCGTCGACGCCGAGGGCGACGGCCTGGACTCCAACGGGACCATGACGATCAGCGGCGGCACGGTGGTGGTCAACGGCCCGACGAACAGCGGCAACGGCTCGCTCGACGTCAACGGCACGTTCGAGGTCACGGGCGGGACGGTCCTGGCCGCGGGGTCGTCGGGCATGGCGCAGACGCCGTCGGCGGACTCCTCGCAGTCGTTCGTGTCGTTCACGTTCGCGCAGGCGCAGGGCGCCGGCGAGGTGCTGCAGGTGCTCGACGCGGACGGGAACGTGGTCGCCACGTTCGAGACCAGCAAGAGCGTCGGCAACGTCGTCTACTCCTCCGACGCGATCACCAGCGGCAGCGAGTACCAGCTCGCGGTCGGCGGCACGGCGTCCGGCGAGGACGTCGGCGGGCTGTACGCCTCGGGCGACGCGACCGGCGCGAGCGTCGCGGTGACCGGAACCGCGGGCGTCGAGTCCACCGGGATGGGTGGCGGCATGGGCGGCGGGGGTCGTCGCCCCTGAGACCCGGGGCCGGGCGGCGGCACGCTGACACCGTCGCCCGCCCCGCCCCGTCCGCTGCGGCGCACCCGGTGCCCGACGCGGACCGGGCCGCGCGCACACCCCCTGGTGCGCCGGCCCCGCGACGCCCCGACCCGCACGGGTCGGGGCGTCGTCGCGTCATCGCCCGGCCGGCGCAGCGGGTGGCCTGGCAGGCGGCCCGGCGGGGCGGCTCAGCGGCCGGTGACCGCCCAGCGGCCGGCCGTCATGTCCGCCAGCCGCGGCACGATCGTGTCGCCCGCCACGCGCAGCCCGTCGTGCAGGTGCTCGTTGGTGACCCACACCTGCGCGTTGCCGAGGCCCGAGGCGGTGGCCAGCGCCAGGTCGAGGTCGACGTACGGGTCGTCGTAGTACTGCACCGCGGCGACGGGCACCTCGTTGGCGGCCAGCCGGTCGACGTCGTACAGCGCGGGCCAGTGCGTGCGGGCCGCGAGCTCGGCGGCCGCGCCGGCGAACGGCCGCAGCGCCGGGACCTGCGTGTACATCCACGGGAAGATCGCCTCGCCGGTGAGCTGGAGCGGGCGCGCGCCCGTCCCGAACGCTGCGTGCCGGGCGTGCTCCGCGTCGGCCGCCCAGCCGGGCGCGCGCTCGCCCTCGTGGTAGATGACCTCCTGCAGCACCGCGTACAGGGGGTTGGTGTCGAAGCCCGTGCGCTGCGCGACCTGCGCGAGGAACCCGGGCGCGGGCTCACCGTGCCGGTCCAGCGCGGTGTCGAGCAGCCAGTGCAGGTCGTCGACGCCCCTGCTCATGCCCAGGGACATGCCGAGGGCCTGGAGGCGCTCGACGGTCAGCTCCTCCCCCGTCGGCAGCCGCACCCCGCCGGCCGCGACCCGGTCCGCGATCCGCGCCAGCACCTCGGTGTCGCCGGGGTGCGCGCGGTGCCAGGCGGTGTTGCGCGCGAGCTGGCGCGGGTACGTCGCGGCGTACACGTCCTGGGCGGTGGCCCCGACGGGCGGCATCCCGCCGGTGATCCAGCACGCGTCGAGCGCGTGCGGGTGCCGCGAGAGGTAGGTCAGCGTGAGGAACCCGCCGTACGACTGCCCGAGCGTCGTCCACCGGCGCCCGCCGTACACGGTGCGCCGCAGGTGCTCGGCGTCCTCGACGATCGCGTCGGCGCGGAAGCACGCCAGGTACTCGGCCGCCGTCCGTGCGTCGTCGAACGCGGCGACGTCCCCGGCGTCCACGCGCCCGGACCGGCCGGTGCCGCGCTGGTCGAGCAGCACCACCCGGTGCGTGCGCAGCAGCGACGACCAGAACCCGCCCGCCGGCATCGGGCGCGGCCCCATGCCGCCCGGCCCGCCCTGCAGGAACAGCACGAGCGGCAGGTCGTCGCCCGCGCGCTCCGGGTCGACGATCTCGCGGGCGAACACCTCCAACGACCCGAACCGGTGCGGGTCGTCCCGGTCCACCGGCACCTCGACGCGGTGCTCGCGCACCCGGGACCCGGTCATCGCGTACTCGTGCATCCCGTCAGCCTAGGAGCCGACTCGGGGAGTTTACATACATCATATGTATGCTACATCGCATGACTGCTACTTCGGGCGACGGGTTCTTCGGCCGCCGCGAGGTCCTTGCCGCGCTCGTCGCCCACCGGGACGCGGTCGCGCGCTCAGGCTCCGGCCGGATCGTCGCGGTCCGCGGGCGACGACAGGTCGGGAAGTCGACCGTCGTCGAACGCTTCGTCGAGACGTCCCGGACTCCGTACGCCTTCGTCACCGGCATCTTCCAGGCATCGCCGGCGCAGCAGCTCGCCGATGCCACCGTCGCGCTGCAGGAGTCCCGCCACCCCTTCCCCGACGCGGAGCTGCTCACCCGCTCTCCCGCCGCGACCTGGCGCGACTGGTTCGGCCGACTCGCGATCGCGGCCCGATCGGGACCCGTCATCGCCGTTCTCGACGAGTTCCCGTGGATCGCCGCGGGCGAGCCCACCCTCGAGGGAGAGCTGCAGTCCCAGTGGGACCGCACGCTCGAGCGGCTCCCCGTGCTCCTCGTCCTCGTCGGCTCCGACGTCGCGATGATGGACGCGCTCGCGAGCCACGGACGCCCCCTCTTCGGTCGCCTCTCGCCGCTGGTCGTCCCCGCCTTCACCCCGGCCGACGTCGCCGACGCCCTGCCCGGCCGTGACCCCGTCGAGGTGATCGACGCGTACCTCGTCACCGGCGGGTACCCACGCCTGGTGACCGACCTGGCCGCCGCCGGCACGAGCACCACGGACCACGTCGCGCGCTCCCTCCAGGACGAGCTGAGCCCGCTCGTGACGACCGGCAGGATCAGCCTCGACGCCGAGTTCCCGGAGCCGCAGTTCGCCTACCAGGTGCTGTCGGCGATCGGCGCCAGCGACACCGCGAACCCGGCCTTCAAGGACCTCCTCGGCTCCGTCGGCGACGCCGCCGAGCGCAAGCGGGTCGAGACCGCCACGACCCGCGCGCTCGCCACGCTCACCGGGACGAAGCGCCTGATCGAGCGCGAGGCGCCCGCCTGGGCGGGCCCGGGCTCGCGTCTGCGGCGCTACCGCGTGACGGACCCCTACCTGCGCTTCTGGTTCCGCTACGTCGAGCGGAACGTGGACCGGATCGCCCGGGGGCGGTCCGACCTCGCCGTCGCGGCCTTCACCCGCGACTGGGAGACCTGGCGCGGGCAGAGCGTCGAGCCGGTCGTCCGCGACGCCCTGCGCCGGCTGGCCCGCGGCGACGCCCGCCTGCCCGACGTCGAGGACGTCCAGGCCTGGTGGGTGCGCGCGAACGAGGTCGAGGTCGACGTCGTCGCCCGCACCGCCACGAGGACCGCACTCGTCGGCACCGTGAAGTGGCGCACCCGGGGAGGTGTGACACCCGCGGAGGTGGAGCAGCTGCGCCGGCACCGCGAGCACGTGCCCCGGAGCGACGGCGCCCTCCTGGCCGCCATCAGCCCCGCCGGCGGCACTCCGCCCGGTGCGGACGTCTCCTTCTCGGCGGCCGACCTCATCGCCGCCTGGCGCTGACGGCCGCGTCCCTCACCGGACGAGCGGGGGCGGGAGGACGAGGCTCGTGACGGCGACGCAGCACAGAGCCGCGGCGGTGAGCGCGGCCACGCCCGCGACGGCCGTCCGACCGCTCGCCACGCGCCCGGGGAGGACGACCGCGAGTGCGGCCGCCGCCACGAGGCCCGCGGTCCACGCCCAGCCCGCGCCGATCCGCGGCGGCCAGCACCCGAAGGGCGGGGGCATGATCGCCGGACAGACGCCGCCCGGCACCTGGTAGGTGGCCGCCCACCAGACGGCGGCGACACCGCCGGCGGCGACGAGCACGGTGCCGGCGCGCACGAGGTGGACAGCGGCGGGGAGCCTCGGTCGTGCGACGGTCGCCATGCCGGCATCGTGGCACGACGGCAGCGCGACCGGGACGGTGCGCCGCGTGGGTGTCGCAGGTCAGCCCTGGGCCAGGAGGACCTCCTCGACGGCGGCGCGGACGGGCTCGGGGACGTCGAGGGCCGCCAGGTGCGCGAGGCGCGTGTGCAGGGGGCGGTCGGCGGTGACGACGTCGTGCACGCGGCGCTTGGTCTCGTAGGCGATCTGGGCGGCGTCGAGGCGGGCGTAGACGTGGCGCTCGACGTCGTTGCGGCGCAGCGCCGGGTCGGGGCCGACGTGCACGGCCAGGGCCGCACCGACGGGGACGTCCGCGACGGTGACGTGCAGGTGGCCGTCGGTGCCGCGGACGACGTCAGCGTCGGCCGGGGCGCCGTCGACCGTCGCGGTGACCGGCGGCAGGTCGGCGGCTGCGGACAGGAACGTCGCCGTCCAGGTGCGGGTGCGCGGCAGGAACCCGGCTGCGCCGGCGACCGGGCCGGCGGTGAACGTGCCGGCGGCCTGGTCCCAGGTCAGCGCCGTGCGGGCGACGTGCGCGTCGTCGAGGCCGTCGCCCGTGCCGTCGTCCTCGACGAGCGTGAGCGCACCGTCTGCGCCGACGACGACGAGCACCTCCAGGTGCGCGGGCTCGACGGGGTCGTTGCCGGGCACCGCGGCGCCGTCGAGCGGCACGAGCGACCCCGCCGGCGCGAGCACGGGCAGGTGCGCGAGGTCGCGGTGCAGGAGGGTCTCGCGGTCGCCGTCGTAGACCAGGCCGGTGAGCACATCGACCCAGGTGCCGGGCGGCAGCCACGCGCGCGCGGCCGACGTGGCGGACGCGGGGTCGCGGGGCGTGGTCATCGGGACCACGAGCAGCTCGGAGCCGAAGCACGCCTGCTGCGGGACGGTGTAGGCCTCGTCGGCGTGCGGCCAGCGGTGGTAGACGGGCACGACGAGCGGGACGCCCTCGCGGGCGGCGCGGTGGTTCATGGTGTGCAGGTACGGCACGAGGCGGTGCCGCAGGCGCAGGTAGCGGGTCTGGACCTGCTCGTGCTCGGGCCCGAACGTCCACGGCTCCTTGGTCATGAACGGGTTGTTCGAGGAGTGCAGGCGCAGGATCGGCGAGAACGTGCCGAGCTGGACCCAGCGGGTCGCGAGCTCGTCGTCCTTGACGCCCCACAGGTGCCCGCCGACGTCGTGGCTCCACCAGCCGTACCCGATGTTCGCGGCCGTCGCGGTGAACTCCGGCTGGAACGCCAGCGACGCCCACGAGACCACGGTGTCGCCGGAGAACCCGACCGGGTACCGGTGCGACCCGGGGCCGGCGTAGCGGGAGAACGTCAGCGGCCGGCGGCCGTCGCGCGCGGAGTCGAGGAAGTGCCGGTGGTTGAGCACCCACAGCGGGTCGACGCCGGGCAGGCGCGAGTGGCCGCCCTGCTGCCAGTCGAGCCACCAGAAGTCGACGCCCTGGGCCTCGAGCGGGTGGTGCAGCAGCTCCAGGTACGCGGTGAGGAAGGCCTCGTCGGTGACGTCGAACGCCACGGGGTCGCCGGACTCGGGGTCGCGGCCGAGCGCCGCGCACATCGCGGCATAGGCGTCCTCGTGCGCGCCGACGCCGTCGGCCGGGTGCACGTTGAGCGTGACGCGGTGACCGTGGTCGTGCAGCCAGCGCAGGAACGCGGGCGGGTCGGGGAACAGCTCGCGGTTCCACGTGTAGCCGGTCCAGCCGCTGCCGTGCGCGGGGTCGATGTCGACGAGGTGCCAGTCCATGTCGACCACCGCGACGGAGAACGGCAGGCCCGCGGCGGCGAACCGCTCCATGAGCGCGCGGTAGGAGTCCGCCGTGTAGCGGTGGTAGCGGCTCCACCAGCTGCCGAGCGCCCACCGCGGCAGCACCGGCTGCGGGCCCGACACCGCGTACAGCGCCCGCACCGCGGCGGCGTGGTCGTGGCCGTAGGCGAAGACGTACAGGTCGTGGCGCGAGCCGTCACGGGGCACGGGCGTGCCGTGGTCGTCGAAGACGAAGGAGCGCGAGTCGTCGAGCACGGCGTACCCCCAGCGGCTGACGACCCCGGGGTCGAGCGGGATCGCACCGTCCGCCAGGTCGAGGGTGCGGGCGGTGCCGCCGAGGTTGCCGCCGCGCCCGTCGCGGCCGCCGTCGCCGAACCACCACACCGAGTCGTACGCGCTGACCGCGCCGAGCACGGCGACCTGCAGCCCGTGCGGGGCGAACGGGCCGCGGTCGTAGGTCAGCCGCAGCCGCGACGTCACGACCTCGACGTGCGTGGCGTGCTCGACGACCCGGACGTCCGGCACGGGCTGCGCGCGGTGCAGCGCGAACGTCGACGGCCGGTCCTCGAACACCCCGTCGGCGGCGTGCTCGAGGCGCAGCAGGCCGTCGGCCAGCACGGTGATCCGGAAGGTGTCGCCCTGGACGACGGCGCGCGGGTCGGCGACGGGGCGGGCGGGGAACGGGAGCACGGGGCCGGCCTCCGGCGGGTCGGGGGCGCCGTCCGTGCGCCGTCGCACGGTCTGGTTTAGCGCTATACCCGACCACGCTAGGCTCACCGCGTCCGGACCGTCAACCACGGGGGTCACGATGGCGCGGGTCACGCTCGCCGACGTCGCCGCGCACGTCGGCGTCTCGGTGATGACCGTGTCCAACGTCGTCAACGGCCGCCTCGGACGCGTCTCCGCACCCACCGCCGCACGCGTCCAGGACGCCGTGACGGCCCTCGGGTACGTGCCGCACGGCGCCGCCCGCTCGCTCGCTGCCCGCCGCACGCACCTCGTCGGCCTGCTCCTGCCGACCCGCGGCACCAGCCTGCTCGGCTCCCCGCACGACCAGACGCTCGTCGGCGCGCTGGAGGTGACGCTGCGCCGGCACGACCACCACCTGCTGCTGCGCGGCGTCGAGACCGCCGCCGACGTGCGCGACTCCGTGCAGCGGTGGAGCCTCGACGGGATCGTCGTGCTGGGGTTCACCGACGACGAGCTCGCCACCCTCGACCTGCCCCGCGGCGTGCCCACCGTCGTCGTCGACGCGCACGACGACGCGCCGGGACGCGGGCACGTGCGCTCCGACGACCACGAGGGCGGGCGGCTCGCCGGTGCGCACCTGGCCGCGCTCGGGCACCGCGACGTCGTGCTGGTCGGCCCGCTCGCCGGGGGCAGCCGGGTCGTCGCCGCCCGCCTCGACGGGCTGCGGCAGGGCCTGGGGGGCGGGGACGTGACGGCCCTGGACGCCGCCACCACGTACGACGCCGGCGTCGCGGCCGCCCCCCGGGTGCTGCGCGACCACCCCGGCGCCACCGCCCTCGTCGCGACCGCCGACACCCTCGCCGCCGGCCTCTGCCGCGGGCTCGCCGACGCGGGCCGGCGCGTCCCGGGCGACCTGTCCGTGGTCGGCTACGACGACGCCGAGCTGGCCCGCTGCGTCACGCCCGCGCTCACCACGGTGCGGCAGGACGTCGCGCGCAAGGGCGAGGCCGCCGCCCGCCTGCTGCTCGGCGCGATCGGCGGCGCACCGGGACCCCGCACCGAGCACGTGCACGTCGACCTCGTCGTGCGGGCCTCCACCGCCGCACCCCGGGCCTGAGGCCGGGACGGAATCCGGGCGGTGCGCGTCGCGTTGCCACCGGCATGACGCTGACCGGCGAGTACGCCCCGAGCCCCGACGACTTCACGCGCGAGCACACCGCCCTGTACGAGTCCTCCGGCGGGACCGAGGGCACCACGCTGAACGGCCGCCCCGTGATCGTGCTGACCACGGTCGGCGCGAAGAGCGGCAAGCTCCGCAAGACCCCGCTCATGCGGGTCGAGCACGACGGCGAGTACGCGGTGGTCGCGTCCAAGGGCGGCGCCCCGGAGCACCCGACGTGGTTCGGCAACCTCCTCGCGCACCCGCGCGTCGCGCTGCAGGACGGCCCCGAGGTGCGCGAGTACGACGCCCGCGTCGTCGAGGGCGACGAGCGTGCCGCCTGGTGGGCCCGGGCCGTCGAGGTCTGGCCCGACTACGAGACGTACACGACGCTGACCGACCGGCAGATCCCGGTCGTCGTGCTGACACCCGCCTGACGCGCGCCTGACGACGCGGAGCCCCGGACCGCCGGACCCGGACGCGACGACGCCCCCGCCGGTCGGCGGGGGCGTCGTCGTGCGTGCGGTGCGTCAGGAGGCGGTGCCGCTGCCCGTCGACGCGGTGGTGGTGGGCTGCGCCGTGATGCTCGAGACGAGCGCGCTGAGGTCGAGGCCCGTGAGGGACTTGATGACCTCCTGGCCCTCGCCGAGCACCTGGCCGACCGTGCGCGTGAGCTGCGACGCGCCGTCGGTGGAGACGACCGTGAGCTGGTCGATACCGCTGATCGGCTCGGCCGCGGCCCGCACGATCTCCGGCAGCAGCGCGATGACCTGCTGCGCGAGGACCGCCTGGCCCTGCTCGCGCAGCGCCTCGGCCTGCGCGCGGGTGGACTCGGCGGCGGCCAGACCCTCGGCGCGGGCGGCCGCGGCGCGGGCCAGACCCAGCGCCTCGATGGCCTTGGCCTCGGCGACCTGACGGTCGCGCTCGGCGTTGCCCGCGCGGATCGTCGCCTCGGCCGCGGCCTCGGCGTCCTGGACCGTGGCGATCTTGTTCGCCTCGGCGATCTTCATGCGCTTGAACGCGTCGGCCTCGGTCGACGCGTTGGCCGCGTCACGCTCGGCGTTGGCGCGCTGGACGGCGGCGTACGCGGCGGCCTCGGCCGGCTTGCGGACGTCGATGTCGAGCTGCTCCTCGGTGACCTTCGCCTTCTCGGCGAGGGCCTCGCGCTCCTGGGTCGCGACCAGGCGGTCCTGCTCGGCGCGGGCGAGCTGGCCGGCGGCGTTGGCCTCGGCGTTGGCCCGGTCGGTCTCGGCCTTGATCGCCGCCTGCTTGATCGCGAGGTCGCGCTGACGGGCCGCGATGGCCTCCATCGCCTGGATCTTGGCGAACTCGGAGACCTGCTGCGCCTCGGCCTCCTTGACCTCGGCGACCTGGCGGGCACGCGCGGACTCGGCGCGACCGAGGTTGGACAGGTAGTCCGAGCCGGGCGTCGAGATGTCCGAGATGTTGAGCAGGTCGACCTGCAGACCCTGCTCGGCGAGGTCCGCCTTGGTGGAGGCGACGACGCCGTCCTGCAGCGACTTGCGGTCGCTGATGATCTGCTCGATCGTCATGTCGCCGATGATCGAGCGCAGCGAGCCCTCGAGGGACTCCTTGATGACGTCGGTCAGCGTGGCCTGCTGCGAGAGGAAGCGCTGCGCGGCACGGCGCACACCCTCCTCGTCCCCGCGGACCTTGAAGTTGATGGACGCCTTGATGGCGAGCTTGATGCGGTTCTTGTCGACGCCCTCGACCGTGATGCCGATCTGACGCTGCTCGAGCGAGATCGGGAAGCCCTGCTGCAGCACGGGCCAGACGAACACGCGGCCGCCGACGACGACGCGCTGGCCGGCCTGCGCGTTGGCGCCCTTGCCCGCGCCGCGGCCGACGATGATGAGCGCCTCGTTGGGCGGGACGCGGCGGATCCGCTTGGTGATGAGCGCGATGACCGCGACGAACGCGATGATCAGCGCGCCGACGGCGAGGATGGTGGCGCCGTTCTCGACGATGTCCAGCATGGTGGGTCCCGGCCGGGCCGGGGCTCCTTCCTGTCGGTCCTGCGGGGCGGCGCCGGGCGCAGGTGACCGCGCGACGCCAGGGTCAGGGGCGGGGCCGGGCCCCGGTGCCGGGCGGGTGCGTCAGGCGCGGCGGACGAGCACGCGGGAGCCGCTGACGGCCACCACCTGCACGCGCGTGCCGGCCGGGATCTCGTCGTCGGCCCACGCCAGGCGCGACTCGAGGTCCTGCACACCCTCGAGCCGGACCTCCCCGCCACCCGGACCGGTGGTCGCGGTCGTCATGCCGAACGCGCCCTCCAGCGGCGGCGGCGGCGCGTCCTCCGTGGCCGCGAGGCGGTGGATGAAGCGCTGCGAGACGAACGCCGCGACGAGCGCGAAGCCGATGCCGATGACCGACGCCCAGACGAACCCGAGGTCCGCGGAGAACGCGATCACGCCGCTCGCCCCGAAGACGACGGCGCCCACACCGGCGGCGATGCCGGACAGGCCGCCCTCGCCGACGCCGAAGGACTCGAACAGGTCGCCGAACACGAGGGACGCCAGCAGCAGGACGAGGCCGATGCCGCCGATGACGAGGAACAGGGTCACGTGCTCGGGGTCCCTTCGATGGGTGGGCGCGGTCAGTATGCCGCAGCGCGCCTCACCCCGTGCGGGCCCTGTGGACCGAGGGCGCCACCCGGTCGGGTGAACCTGCCGGTCGGGTGAACCTGCCGGTCGGGCCGCCCAGCCGTCAGTGGCCCTCGGCCGGCAGCGGCGTGGGGTCGGGCGTCCCCCGGCCGACGAGCGAGCGGCGGTAGGAGTAGAGGAAGTAGATGGCCACGCCCGCCGCGAGCCAGGCGAGGAACCGCAGCCACGTGAGCGTCGTCAGGTTGAGCATCAGCCACAGGCACGCGACGCCGGCGATCACCGGCAGCGCGGGCGACCACGGCACGCGGAACCCGCGCGGCAGGTCGGGGCGGGTGCGCCGCAGGATCGGGATGCCGAAGCTGACCAGCACGAACGCGGACAGCGTGCCGATGTTGATCATCTCCTCGAGCAGCTCGACCTCCGCGAGCCCGGCGATCAGGGCGACCACGACGCCGGCGCCGACCTGGAGGCCGAGCGGCGTGCCGAACCGCGGCGACGTGCGCGACATCGCCCGGGGCAGCAGCCCGTCGCGGCTCATCGCGAAGATCACGCGCGTCAGGCCCAGCAGCAGCACCATGAGCACGCTCGTCAGGCCGACGAGGATCCCCACGGAGATCACGCGCCCCGCCCAGTCGGCGCCCACCAGCACGAACGCCGTGGTCAGGGACGGGTGGTCGGCGGCCGCGAGGTCGCGGTAGCTGACCATGCCGGTCACGACCACGGTCACGAGGATGTACAGCACCGTCACCAGCGCCAGGCCGCCGAGGATGCCGCGGGGCACGGCCCGCTGCGGGTCCTTGGTCTCCTCGGCCGTGGTCGCGACGACGTCGAAGCCGATGAACGCGAAGAACACGAGCGCGGCGCCCGACAGGATGCCCATGACGCCGTACGTCGTCGGCTCGAACCCCAGCAGGAAGCCCGTGAGCGGCTGGTGCAGGCCGGTGGTCCCGGCGGCGGCCGGCTCGGCGGGCGGCACGAACGGCGTCCAGTTCTCGGCCTTGACGTAGAAGAAGCCGACGACGATCACGAACACCGTGATCCCGACCTTGATGATCGTGAAGATGCTGTTCACGCGCGTGGACAGGCGGGTGCCGATCGCCAGCAGCGTGGTGAACACCGCGACGATGAGCACCGGGCCCCACGCGACGTCCACGCCGAGCAGCGTCACGGTGGGCGGCACGTCGAGGCCGAAGAGGCCGAACGCGTCGGACAGGTAGACGCCCCAGAACTTCGCGATCACCGCCGACGCGAGCAGCATCTCCAGGATCAGGTCCCAGCCGATGATCCAGGCGACGAGCTCGCCCATCGTCGAGTACGAGTACGTGTACGCCGACCCGGCGACGGGGATCGTCGAGGCGAACTCCGCGTAGCACATGATGGCGAGCGCGCACACGAGCGCGGCGACCAGGAACGACACGATCACGGCCGGGCCGGCGTAGTTCGCGGCGGCGGTCGCGCCGACGGAGAAGATGCCCGCGCCGACGGCCACGGCCACGCCCAGCACGGCCAGGTCCCACGCGGTCAGGGTGCGGCGCAGGCGGCGCTCGGGGTCGTCGACCGCCGCGAGCGAGGACTCGACGGACTTGCGCCGCAGCACGCTGCGCGGCCCCGGGCCGCGGGAGGCGTACGGGCGGTCCGGCGGCGGGAAGGCGGGTCCTGCGCTCATGGGTGTGCTCCGGGGCGGCGGGCTCGGGCCGCGGTGGCGGCGGGTGCGTGCGGTCGGTCGCGGCCGGGCCGCTCGGTGCGCGGCGCACGGGCCGCGGTGGCGGCGTGCGGTACGACGGCCGCGGGTGGCGGCGCCGGGTGCGACGGCCGGGGGTGGCGGCCTCGCAGCCGAGCATGGCGCGATCGGGCGCGGGCGGCCACCGGGTGCGGGCCGTGCGCGACCGACCGAGCATGAGGCATGAGCGAGACGAAGAACCTGGACGAAGGGCCCGACGCCGCGCACCGCGTGCCCGAGGGCGTGGACGACGCGACCGTCGAGGCGGTCGGCGGGGTGACCGCGGCGTTCGAGGTCGTCGAGCACGCCCGCGGCATGCTCTACGCGTTCCACCGGCTGCTCGGGCGGGCCGACCTCGAGCTCGGCGAGGCCCTCGACCAGCTGGAGGCGGCCGGGCACGGCGAGCTCGCCGACCGGGTGCGCGCGGACGTGCTGGGCCGCAACGTGCTCGACGGCCGCTGGACGTTCCAGGTGGTCGAGGAGTTCGACGACGGGTACCACCGGGCGTTCGCGGACGCCGAGCGCGCGGTCCGCGACGAGCTGCTCGGCGGGAGACGGCACGTCGCGGAGGCGCAGATGAAGGAGCGCCGACGCACGCACGGCCGCCCGGGCCACGAGGCGCTGCCGCCGTCCTGACCGGCGCGTCGACCCGCCCACAGCCACGCACCGGGCCGGGCCGCCACCCGTGGCGGGGCGGGCGACGCGCGCACCCGGGGGCCCGCGGCGCACCGTGACGCCGTGGACCTCGCGACGATGCTCGCCGCGCACGCCGAGCGCTCAGGGCCCGGGCGCACCTGGCCCGGGCGCGCCGGGGCGGCGGCGCCCGCGCCGCACACCCGGGAGGCGCGGCCCGGCGGCTGGGTGCTGGCCCTCGTCGTCGCGCTCCTGCTCGGGCTGGGGCTGCCCTGGTGGCAGGGCGAGCGCGCGGCGGCGCGGCACCCCGTCACCGCGGCCGACCTCGCGGCGGGCCGTGCCGCGCTCGACCGGGTCGCCGTGCGGGACGGTCCCGGGCCCGGCGGGTACGCGCGCGAGCTCTTCGGCGACGGGTGGGTCGACGTCGACGGCAACGGCTGCGGCACGCGCGACGACGTGCTGGTCCGCGACCTCGCCGGCGTGGTCGTCGACGACGACGGGTGCGTCGTGCTCGCCGGGACGCTCGACGACCCCTACACCGGTGCCGTCGTGGCGTTCGCGCGGGGCGAGCGCTCCGCGGACGTGCAGGTCGACCACGTGGTGGCCCTCGCCGACGCGTGGCGCTCCGGCGCGCAGGCGTGGACGACCCCCGCGCGCACCGCGTTCGCGAACGACCCCGCCAACCTGCTCGCCGTCGACGGGCCGGCCAACCAGGACAAGGGCGCGTCCGACGCGTCCGCGTGGCTGCCGCCCGAGATCGGCTACCGCTGCGTGTACGCGCTGCGCCAGCTCCGGGTCAAGGACGCGTACGGGCTGAGCGTGACGCCCGCCGAGCGGGACGCGCTCGACGACGCGCTGGACGGCTGCGTCGTCGTGCCCGGGTGACGGCCGTGCGGGCCGGCGGCGTCAGCCGGCCCAGACAGCCAGCAGCAGCGCACCGCCCGCGACCAGCAGACCCAGGCACACCAGCAGGAAGGCACCCACCCACACGACGGCCGGCACGTGCGTCAGCCCCGCGAGCAGGCCCGCGTCGGAGACGTCCCGGCCGCCCTGGCGCCGCACCCGCGCGCGCTGCGCCTGCAGCTCCAGCACCGCGCGCGGCGCCCCGAGCAGCAGGAACCACGTGATCGCCGCAGCGGTGACCTGCTGGACCGACGACGGCGCGAGCACCGTGACGACCCCGACCACGACCCCCGCGACGAGCACGGACCACAGCCCGTACCAGTTGCGGATCTGCAGCAGCACGAGCACCAGGACGACCAGCAGCAGCCACAGCAGCCCGACCGCGTACCCGCGCGACAGCAGCCACGCCGCCGCGAGGCCGAGCACCGCCGGCGCCGGGTACCCGGCCGCCACGGTCGCGACCATGCCCGGACCCGTGGGGCGCCCGCGCGAGACCGTCAGGCCCGAGGTGTCGGAGTGCACCCGGATCCCGGTCAGGCGGCGGCCGACGAGCACGGCCACGGCCGCGTGCCCCGCCTCGTGCACGATCGTCAGCCCGTGCCGCAGCAGGTGCCAGACCCCCGGGGCGGCCAGCGCGACGAGCAGCACGACCCCCGTGATCACGACCGTGCGGACCTCGGGCGCGGGCTGCGGGGTCGTGACCTGCACCCACACGTCCCCGAAGGAGCCCGGCAGGTCCTCGCCCCAGCCGGTCACGGTGCCACCTCCAGCGTCACGTCCTGACCCGCCGCGACGACCCGCAGGCCGTCGGGCACCACGGACGTCGAGTCCAGGACGACCCCGTCGGGGAGCCCTCCGACGGGGATCTCGATGCCGGTGAGCCGCCCGCCGACCGCAAGGTCGGCCACGTCGACCACGGCGCCGCCCACGGTGACGTCGACGACGTCGGCGAGCAGCCGCCCGTCCTCGACGTACGGCTGGACGCCCGCCGTCAGCTCGACGCCGAGCACCTCGCCAGACGCCCGCAGCAGCTCGCCGTCGACCGTGAGGTCCACGGCCAGCCCCGACTGCTCGGCGACGACCTGCTGCACCGTCGCCGTCGGCAGCGTGAGGGCCAGCGTCGCGTCGGCCACCGTGGACGGCTGCCGGAGGGTCACGCCGCGCGCGTCGAGGCGGACGTCGACGGCGTCGACACCGTCGAGGCGCACCCCGTCCGCGGTGGCGTGCACCTCGTCCAGCTCGCGCGCCAGGAGCTGGGTGAGGAAGGGGAACCCGTCGACGTCGACCGTCGGGGTGCCCGTCACGTCGAGACGCTCGGCGATCACCTCGGCGGCCCGCTCCTCGGCCATGCCCCGCGCGACCTGGTCGGCGACGACCACACCGACCGCGCCCACCACCAGGACTCCCCCGGTCACCAGCACTGCCCTGGCACCCACCGTGCACCTCCGTCGTCGTCCCGCGCCCGCCGTCCGGGCCCACACCTGCCCCGACCGGCCCTCACCGTAGGCGGTGCAGCCGTGCGCCGCCGGGGCACGCGCACGTCGGACCACCCCGCGCCGCAATCCTGTGGCGCCGGTCACAGGTCGTTCGTAGGCTGGGCACAGGCACGACGAGGGACGCGCGATGACCTGGGCACTCCTCCTCCTGGTGGCGACGACGCCGGCGCTGCTGCTGTGCGCGGCCTGGGCCCTCATCCCGTCGCCCGACGACCCGCCCCGCTGGCAGCTCGCCCTCGCCCGCGGTCTCGAACGCGTCGCCGACCGGCTGCGCCGGGAGCCGCCGCGCACGTGCGACCCGTTCGCGACGCTGCGCGTGCAGGAGCGGCTCGGGGTCGTGGCCGCGCACGTGCGCGAGCTCGAGGGCGACGTGCACGCGTTCGCCCGCGCCGAGCGGATCATCTCCTCCCAGCTCGCCTACGACCAGCTGCTCGCCGAGGCGTGCCGGCTCGCCGAGGTCGAGGTCCGGCCCGCCGCCAAGGGGGACCCGCACGAGCGGTTCCGCGAGGAGGTCGAGCTCACCGCCCGCGGCTGGAGCTGGTGACCCTCAGCCCGCCAGCACACGCAGCGTGCTCGGACCCTGCCGGGTCGGGCGCACCTCGACCCGGTCGGCGATCGCCTGCTTGAGCGCCTCCACGTGCGAGACGACGCCGACGACCCGGCCGCCCGCGCGCAGGCGGCCCAGCTCGACGAGCACCTGGTCCAGCACGTGCGGGTCGAGCGCGCCGAAGCCCTCGTCGACGAACAGCGTGCCCAGCTCGATGCCGCCCGCCTCCGCCGTGACGACGTCGGCCATGCCCAGCGCCAGGCACAGCGACACGTAGAACGTCTCGCCGCCCGAGAGGGTCCGCGGGTCGCGCTCCTGCTCGGTGCGGTGGTCGACCACCCGCATCGACAGGCCCGTGGTGCGGCTGCGCACGTCCTCCTTGGCGTCCGAGCGCACCAGCTCGTACCGGCCGTCGGACATGACGCGCAGGCGGTCGTTCGCCGCCGCGACCACGTCCTCGAACCGGCGGGCCAGCACGTAGGTCGGCAGCGACAGGGCCCGGGCGTTGTCGCCGCCCGTCCCTGCCGCCAGCGCCGCCATCCGCGCGACCGGGGCCGCGTGGGCCGCGTGCTCGTCGAGGGACCGGGCCGCCGCGAGCACGCGCGCGGCCGCCGCCGACGCCGCCCGGGCCCGCTCCCTCGTGACCCGGGCACGGCCCGCGAGGTCGTCCGCCGCGGCACGGGCCGCCCGCTCCACGGCACCCGTCGCGTCCAGGTCGACGCCCACGTCCTCGGCCAGCGTCGCGAGCGCGGGCTCGGCCAGACCGCCCAGCAGGCGCGCGCGCTCGGCGGCGACGTCCTGCACCTGGCGCTCGAGCGCGGCGAGCGCGTCGGGGGCGCTCCACGCCTCGCGGGCCTCGTCCGCCGTCGCGAACCCGTGCTCGGCGAGCACGCTCCGCAGCTCCGCGGTGCGGGCGGCGGCGTGCTCGGCCGCAGCGCGCTCGTCGGCGAGCGCCCCCAGCAGGGCCGCCGCGAGGGACGCCCGGGCGTCGAGCACCGCGTGCCGGGCGGCGACCGTCGGGTACC
This sequence comes from Cellulomonas oligotrophica, assembly GCF_013409875.1. Classification (GTDB taxonomy): domain Bacteria; phylum Actinomycetota; class Actinomycetes; order Actinomycetales; family Cellulomonadaceae; genus Cellulomonas; species Cellulomonas oligotrophica. The sequence continues at coordinate 2,563,116 of NZ_JACCBK010000001.1, read as the reverse complement.
CGTCCCGCCCCTCGACGACCTCGGCCTCGGCCCGGTCGAGCTGCTCCCGCCGGGCGACCAGCGCGAGCTCGGCGGTGCGCAGCTGGGCGTCGACCTCGTCCCGCAGCACGTGCCGGGCCTGGGTGGCGGCGTCGAAGGCCTCGGTCTGCGCGGCCAGGTCGGTCGCGGTCGCGTCGGCCTGCTGGGCCTCGGCCAGCGCCGCGCGGGCCGCGTCCCGGGCGGCGACGGCCGCCGCCGCGTCCTGCCCTCCGGTCCGCGCGGCCAGCCCGGCGACGCGCTCGACGAGGGCCGCGTGGGTCGCACCCGCCTCGGCGAGCACCCGCTCGGCCGCCTCGCGCACCGCCTGCGCCGCGTCGACCTGCTCGTCGGTGACGTGGTCGTCCGGCACCGCGGCGGGCGCGGGGTGCTCCGTGCCGCCGCACACCGGGCAGGCGCCGCCGGGAGCCAGCCCCGCGGCGAGCTCGCCGGCGAGGCCGGCCACGCGAGCCGAGCGCAGATCTGCCTCGGCCCGGACGGCGGCGTGCGCGGCGCGGGCCGCCTCGTCGCGCGCGGCCGCCGCGACGGTCCGCTCGGCGTCGGCCGCCCGGTGCGCCTCGACGTCCTGGACGAGGCGCTCGGCGGCGTCCAGCCGGGCCGCGCGCTCGCCCGTCTGCGCGGCGGTGGCCCGCGCCGCCTCGAGGCGGACCACCAGCGCGGCCCGGGCGGCGGGGCGGGCGGCGAGCCACGCGTCGGCGAGCGCGACCTCGCTGCGCAGGTCGTCCAGCACCGCCGCCAGGTCGCGGACCTCGTGACGGTCGGCGTCGAGCCGGGCCTCCACGGCGACGAGGCGCTCGAGCCGGGCGGCGTCGTCCGCGGCGGCGGACCGCGCGGCCTCGACCGGGTCGCGCCACCCGGGGCCGGGCTCGCCCGGGGGCAGCAGGTCGGCGGGGGCGGCGTCGACGGCGGCCGCGAGGGCCTTCCGGGCGGCCTCCTGGGCGGTCGACGCGTCGTCGGCACCCGTCAGGACCGGCCGGACGGCGGCCGCGGCGCGGGCCGCGACGAGGCGGACGGCGTCCGACGCGTGCTGCTCGGCGTCGGCGTCGAGCCGGGCGAGGCCGGTGCGCAGCACGGCGCGGCGCTCGACCAGCGCCGCGGTCGCGCGGGCGGTCTCGTGCGCGTCGCGCGCCCCCTCCCACGCGGCGGTCGCCGACGCCGACGCGACCGCCGCGTCGTCGGCCTGCCGGGCGAGGTCCGTCGTCGTCGCGTCGACCACCGTGGCCACGCGGTCCGCCACCTGCGGGCCGGCGACCGCCTCGTCGAGCAGACCGCGCACCCGCACGGTGTCGTCGTCGGGGAGCGCGCACGCACCGAGCAGGTGGGCGACGGCCTCGGCGAGGTCGGCGCGCGCGGCGTCCACGGCGCGGTCGGCCTCGCGGCGCATCTGCGCGAGCTGCTTCTGCACCTGCTCGTACACCTGGGTGCCGAAGATCTTCTGCAGCAGCCCCCGCCGGTCCTCGGGGTTGGCGCGCAGGAACCGCGCGAACTCCCCCTGCGGCAGCACGATGGTCTGCACGAACTGGGTGCGGTCCAGCCCGACCACCCGCTGCATCTCGGCCCCGACCTCGTCCAGACGCGCGCCGAGCAGGGTGCCGACCGTGTCGAGCACGTCCGGGCCGGCGGCCGGGTCCACGTCGGCGGGCAGGCGCCACGCCTTGACGCTCGCCTGGGCGGTCGTGGTGCCGGCGCCGCGCCGCTTCGCCCGCTGGTACGCCGGGGTGCGTCGCACCCGGTGGACGCCCGCGGCCGTCTCGAAGACCAGCTCGACGACGCTCTCCACGTCGTCCGGCGCGTACGCCGAACGCAGGCGCTCCTCGGACGCGTCGGCCCCCGCCACCTTGCCGTACAGCGCGAACACGACGGCGTCGATGAGCGTGGACTTGCCGGCCCCGGTAGGCCCCTCGAGGAGGAAGAGGCCGGACGTGCCGAGCGCGTCGAAGTCGACGGTGTGCCGGCCCGCGAACGGGCCGATCGCCTGGACGGTCAGCGAGCGCAGCCGCATCAGGCGCTCCGCTCCGCGGCCGCGACCAGCTCGTGCGCGCGCCGGAGCACGTCGAGCTCGGCGGCGTCCGGACGCGCGCCCGTGACGTGGTGGACGAAGTCGGCGGCGACATCCACCGGGTCCGCCGCGGCGGTGACCAGGGCGGCCCCCGCGGCGGGCACGACCCGGTCGGGCCGGTGCTGGACGACGAGCGCGTGGGGGAACCGCTCGCGCACCCGGCGGAACAGGTCGGACGGGCGAGCGTCGTCGGTGACCGTGACCCGCGCCCACGCGTCGACGTGCGGCTCGCCGGCCGCACCCAGGAGCTCGTCGAGGGTGCCGCTGACGTCGGCGAGGCGGCGCGGCACGGGGGCCGGGACGAGCGTCGTCGTCGGCGCGTCGCCCGCGAGGTCGACCAGCACGGTCGACTTGGTCTGGTGCAGCTCGGAGAACGAGTACGCGAGGGGCGACCCCGAGTACCGCAGCACCGTGGGGCCGGCGCCGGTCACGGCCTGCGGGCCGTGCAGGTGCCCGAGCGCGACGTAGTCGACCCCCGCGAACACGTCCGACGTCACGTGGTCGACGCCGCCGACGCGGATGTCCCGCTCGGACTCGCTGGCCCGACCGCCCACCACGAACGCGTGCGCGGCCACGACCGTGCGCGCGGGCCGCGACCCCGCCGCCGACCGCCGCGCGACGTCCGCGCGCACCCGGTCCATGGCCGCCGCCGTCACGGCCTGGTGCGAGCGGGCCAGCGGCCGGCGCGCCCCGGCCTCGTCGACCGTGCCGAGCTCGCCGCGCACCGCGTCGGGGTCGAGGTACGGCAGCCCGTAGACCAGCACGTCGCCCGCACCGGACGGGAGCACCACCGGCTCGTCGAGCGCGGCCACCCGGGTGCGCACGCGCACGCGCTCGCGCATCAGCGGCGCCCCGAACCCGAGGCGGGTCGCGGAGTCGTGGTTGCCGGACGTCACGACGACCGTCGCGTGCTCGGCCAGGCGGGCGAGCGTGTCGGACAGCAGCGTCACGGCCTCGACCGGCGGGATCGCCCGGTCGTACACGTCGCCGGCGACGACGACCGCGTCCACCCCCTCGGCGCGCACCACGTCGACGAGGTGGTCGAGGTAGGCGGCCTGGTGGTCGAGCAGATCCACACCGTGCAGGGTGCGGCCCAGGTGCCAGTCGGAGGTGTGGAGCAGCCGCATGCCCCGGACGCTATCCGAGGCGTCCGACACCCCGGCCGCGACGCTCAGGCGTCGTCGTCGGGGATCGCCCCGGACAGCCCGATGATCTCCAGGACGTCGCGCAGCACCCCGCGCGGGTCGCGCAGCGTCAGCGGCACCTCCGCCTCGGTGGCCGCCAGGTGCAGCTGGAGGACGAACGCCACGCCCGAGGAGTCGATGAACGTCGCGTCGGTCGCGTCGACGACCACGGGGACGCCGCTCATGAGGGCCATGCCCATCGACGCGCTGGCCTCGTCCCGCAGCGACGCGTCGATCTCGCCGACCAGCCGGACGACCGCGCGGCCGTCGTGCTGCTCGACGCGGATCGCGTGGACGACCTCGTCGAAGGCGTCCGTACCCGTCACTGTCAGCTCTGCCATGCGCGCGCTCGTGCTCCTCGTCAAGTCGTCTGCGGTACGTCGTCGGACCGGTCCTGCGACGGCCGGAGCGACCGTACCCGCTGGCTGGGACATCGACACGTGGAACGACCGCCACCGCCCCGGTGTTCCCACCGTCCCCCGTCCGCACGACCACCGGTTGACCACCGCTTGACCGGCAGACGAACGTCCGTCGGCGTCGCGCGGTCCGACGGTCAGCCGATCTGCACCGTCCTGACCCCGGGCAGATCGCCGAACCGCGCCCGCGCGTCCCGGGTCACGACCGCCCGGCCGTGCTCGGCCGCGTGCGCCGCGATGATCAGGTCGTGCGCGCCGCGCGGCACCCCGAGCCTCCGGACGTGGGCGAGGAGGCGTGCGTGCTCGGCAGCGGTCCGGGCCGTGTAGTCCAGGACGGTCGTGACGTCCAGGACGACGGCCAGGGCGCGGGCGCGACCGGCGGCCTGCTCCGCCGTCCGCGCGAGCTCGATCCCGGTGCGGAACTCGGCGACGGTGACCGCGGCGATGGCGACGTCGTCGTCGTCGAGCGCCCGCGGGTCGGGCAGCGTGCCACGCTCCATCTCGATCAGCGTGTTCGTGTCGAGGATCAGCCGTCGCCCCACGGGTCCCTCTCGTCGGTGACCGCCAGGGAGCGCGCCGCGGCGATGTCGCCGGCCATCTCGTCGTCCAGGCGCCCGGCGCCCGCGAGCGCCTCCCGCAGGCGCCGGCCGGTCGAGGGTGCCGCGGGCCGGATCTCGGCGACCACGGCGCCCGCGCGCGTGATCGAGACGACCTCGCCGCGCTCGACGGCGTCGAGGAGCTCGGAGAACCCTCGGGAGGCCGTGGTGGCGGTGACGGTGCGCACATCCCGATCGTAGCGCGGGATCAGAGAATCAGACACCGGTCTCGACGATCAGTCCGGGGTGATCTCCGTGACGCGGCCGTCCTCGACGTGCCAGCGGCGCGTCAGGCGGACGGTGTCGAGCATCCGCCGGTCGTGCGTGACCAGCAGGACCGTGCCGTCGAACTCCTCCAGCGCCTGCTCGAGCTGCTCGATCGCCGGCAGGTCGAGGTGGTTGGTCGGCTCGTCCAGCACCAGGAGGTTCACGCCGCGGGCCTGGAGCAGCGCCAGCGCGGCCCGCGTGCGCTCCCCGGGCGACAACGACGCCGCGGGCCGGGTGACGTGGTGCCCGCCGAGGCCGAACTTGGCCAGCAGCGTGCGCACGTCCGCGGTGGTCCAGTCCGGCACCTGCCGGGCGAACGCCGTGCCCAGGGGCTCGTCCCCCTCGAAGGCGGCACGGGCCTGGTCGACCTCGCCGACCAGCACCCCGGAGCCGCGGTCGACGCGGCCCTCGTCGGGGGCGAGCCGCCCCAGCAGCAGCCCCAGCAGCGTCGTCTTGCCGGCGCCGTTCGGGCCCGTGATCGCGACCCGGTCGGTGCGGTCGAGCTGCACGTCCACCGGGCCGAGCACGAACGCCCCGCGGCGCACGACGGCCGCCCGGACGGCTGCGACGACGTCCCCCGACCGGGGTCCGCTCGCGATCGTCATGCGCAGCTGCCACTCCTTGCGGGGCTCGGCCACCACGTCGAGACGCTCGATCAGCCGCTCCGTCTGCCGGGCCTTCGCGGCCTGCTTCTCGGACGCGTCCGCGCGGAACTTGCGGCCGATCTTGTCGTTGTCGCCCGCCTTGCGCCGCGCGTTCTTCACACCCTTGGCCATCCACGCGCGCTGGCGGCGCGCCCGCTGCTCCAGCGCGTCGCGGCGGCCCGCGTAGTCCTCGTACGCCTCGCGCGCCTGGCGCCGCGCCGTCGAACGCTCCTCCAGGTACGCGTCGTAGGAGCCGCCGTACACGGCCACCCGCTGCAGCGACCGGTCGATCTCGACGACCGACGTCACGGTGCGCGAGAGGAACTCCCGGTCGTGGCTGACCACCACGACCGGCGCGGTCGCGCGGTGCACGAACTCCTCGAGGCGCTCCAGTCCGTCCAGGTCCAGGTCGTTGGTCGGCTCGTCGAGCAGGTACAGGTCGTACCGGGACAGCAGCAGCGCCGCGAGCCCGACCCGGGCGGCCTGCCCGCCGGACAGCGCCGTCATCGGGTGCTCGAGGTCGACGTCGAGGCCCAGGTCGGCCAGGACGGTGCCGGTGCGCGCGTCGAGGTCGCCGCCGCCCAGCGCCATCCACCGCTCGAGCGCGTCGCCGAACTCCTCGTCGGCGCCCGGCTCCCCCGCGCCCAGCCGCTCGGCCGCCGCGTCCATGGCCACCTGCGCCGGCCCGACGCCGGTCCGGCGCTCCAGGTAGGCCCGCACCGACGCGTCCGCGCGGTCGACCTCCTGGGCGAGCAGCCCGAGCTGCGCGTGGGGCGGTGAGACCTGCACCACGCCCGCCTCGGGCGCCCGCAGGCCCGCGAGCACGTGCAGCAGCGTGGACTTGCCCGCACCGTTCGGCCCGACGAGCCCGATCACGTCCCCCGGGGCGACGACGAGGTCCAGCCCCGAGAACAGCTCGCGGTCGCCGAAGCCGGCCGCGACCCCCTTGGCCTGCACGGTGGCGCTCATGGCGCCATTCAACAGCGTCGCCGCGCGCGGCCCTGCGCCGGCCTGCGTCAGGCCTGCGTCAGGCCTGCGTCAGGCCTGCGTCAGGCCTGCGTCAGGCCTGCGGCTCCGAGACGTCCGCGACGGTCGCGCCCAGCACCCGCACCAGGTCGTCCGCCGCGAGCGTCACGCCCACGCCGTGACCGCCGCCGCCGATCGACACGGTGCGGCCCACGGCCCGCTCGTCGACCACCACCGGCCACGTCCGCGTCGTCCCGAACGGGGTGATCGTGCCCCGCTCGAACCCGGTCACCGCGAGCGCGGTCGCCGCGTCGGGCATGGACATGCGACTGACGCCGAGGAGGGCGCGCAGGCGGGGCCAGGAGATCGTGCGGTCGCCGGGCAGCAGGACGAGGAGGAAGTCGTCGTCGCCGCGGCGCACGACGATGGTCTTGAGCAGGTCGGCGGGGGCGATGCCGCGGGCGGCGGCGGCCTCCGCGAGCGAGGCCACGCGGCCGTGGCGGGTGCGGGTGTACGCGACGCCGGTGGCGTCGAGGGCTGCGACGACGCGCGCCTCGCCCTCGGTGCGCCGCTCGGTGCCGTCGGCGGGCGTCTGCTCGGTCACCGGGCCACTGTAGGCAGGGGGTGCCGGTCAGCCCAGGAGCACGGCCGCACCGGCGGCGGCGAGCAGCGTCGCGGCGACCGTGAGGCCGACGAGGGCGGCGACGAGCCGGCGGGGTCGGGCCCGGGGGGCGTCCTCGGCGGCGAGGTCGCCGGTGAAGCGGGTCCACTCGTGCTCGGGGGTCCAGGCGCGCTCGGGGGCCGGGCGGGGGTCGGGCAGCCACTCCTCCTCGGGGCGCCACGCGGCGGGGGACGGGGCGGGCGGGCCGGTCTCGGCGCCGCGGGTGCGGTCGGGCGCGCCGGCGCGGACGACGTCGTCGCGACGGGGTGCGGCGCCGGGCGCGTCCCGGGGCGTGCGGCCGCTGCGCTGCCAGGCGTCGCCGGGGGTCTGCGACCAGCCGTCCTTGTGGGGGCGCGGCGGCGGGGGCCCGTCGGGCACGGTCACGTCGTACCTCCTGCTGGCGCCGGTCGGGGCGTCGGGCGTCGACGCGTCCGTCCAGCATGACGGTCAGGGGCGTCCGATTCCTCCTGGTTCACCCGAAGGTGTCACGGTGCGTCGCACGGACGCCGCACAGGTTCGGGGCCTGTTCCTGTGCGCGACCTGTCGGTTGCCTGTCAGAACCGTCGTCACCCTCCGGCGGGCGCGGTGCGGGCCGATGACGTGGACGTGGGCGGACGGACCGCGCACGAAGGGAGCAGTCATGAGCATCTCGGCAGTCAGCGGCTCGTCGGCCCTGCTGGCCCTCACGCAGCAGACCCGCACCGCGTCCGCACCGCCGCCCCCGCCGCCGTCGTCGGGCGAGGAGGGGACGGGCACCCGGGGCGTCCCGAAGCACGTGGAGGCCGCGGCCGAGGCGCTGGGGATGAGCACGGACGAGGTCGTGGAGGCCCTCGAGGACGGGTCGAGCCTGGCGGACCTCGCGCAGGAGCAGGGTGTCGCGCGCGAGGACCTGGTGAACGCGCTCGTCGCCGCGGCACCGGAGGACCTCCGGGCGCTGGACGGCATCGAGCAGATGACGGAGCAGCTGGTCGACGCGGAGGGCCTGCCGGGGCCGGCCGGTCCGCCGCCCGCGGGCTCGTCGGGCGTGTGGGGGGCCTCGCTGACGTCGTCGCAGGAGGACGCCCTGGCGTCGGTCGCGGACCTCGTGGGGGTGGACGCGTCGACGCTCGTCGACCAGCTGCGCTCGGGGACGACGCTGGCCGACCTGCTCTCCGACGCGGGCGTCTCCCTCGACGACCTGGCGGGCGCCCTGGAGGACGGCTTCCTCATCGACACGCAGGCCTGAGCCGGCGTGGCGTCACCGGCGGACGACCCCGTCGTCGTCGGCGCCGAGGACCGGCGACGCGTCGGCGACGACGGGGTCGCCGTCGGGTGACGCGTCGTCGACCGGCCCGCCCGCCACCGGCCCGCCCGCCACCGCGTCCCCGGCCGGCGCGGGCGCCGGGAAGCGGCGGCGGGCGCGCAGGGGCACGACGAGCTCGGCGGTGGTGCCGCTGACGCCGTCGGAGTCCAGGTGCACGGTGGCGTGGTTCCGCACGGCCAGCTCGCGGACCAGCGCCAGCCCCAGGCCGACGCCCGGCACCGATCCCTCGACGGCGGCGGGGCTGCGGTAGAAGCGGTCGAAGACGCGGGCGAGCTCGCCCGGCGCGACCCCGGTGCCGGTGTCGACGACCCGCACGCGGACGTCCTGCTCGTCCGCCCGCACGTGCACGCGCACCTGCCCGCCCGCCGGGGTGAACTTCAGCGCGTTGCCCAGCAGGTTCGCCAGGATGCGCTCGAGGTCCTCGACGACGAAGCGCACGTGGACCCGGTCGGTCCGGCCCGTGCGCAGGTCGACGCCGCGCGCCTGCGCCGCCGGGAGCTGGTCCTCGACGCACCGGTGGACGAGCGCGCCGACGTCGACGTCGACGGGCGTGCGGTCCACGCGCGAGCCGAGCGCCAGCAGGTCCTCGACCAGCACGGACAGCCGGCGGGCGTTGCGCTCGACGACGGCGAGGTGCTCACGCTGCCCGGGCGCGAGGTCCCCTTCGTCCTCGAGGAGCTCGACGAAGCCGATGATGCTCGTGATGGGGGTGCGCAGCTCGTGGCTGACGGCGGAGACGAAGTCGTCCTTCTGCCGCGAGACCGCGCGCAGACGTTCCGCGGCCCGCCGCTCGTGGCTCAGCGCGCGGCGCACGGCGAGGTCGGCGCGGTGCCGCTCGGTGACGTCGACGAGCTGGGCGGTGACGAGCCACTCGCCGCTGGGCCGCACCCGCCGGGTGACGATGACCTCGACCTGGCGGTCGTCCGGGCCGGACGTCGCGTAGT